>JAGBDS010000093.1 GCA_017937405.1 Oscillibacter sp. | reverse complement strand
CGGGTCTACGCTGGGACGTCCGTTATCCTCACTGTACAGTGCTTCCACCATTTCGTAGACTCGGTTAAAATCCACCGCCGCGTCTATTTTCCGCAGTAAATGCTCGGCCGGGACAAGGCTTTCCGTGTCTACGATTTCCACTACGCCGCGATCCAGCTTTCCACGTTCCAGCATTTTTCATCACCCATGCTTATTTTACCGCATATAAGCGAAAAAGCCCAGCTCTCGCTGGACTTTTTCGACAGTCTGGGAGTTCAAAACTTTCAAAAAGTTTTGAACTCTATTGATTAAAATGGCGCAGGGAACCCTTCCTGGGTTCCCCGCACACACCCTTCCTTCCCGTTTTCTTGAGTTTCAGGGTTTATCGACAGTCTCGGACCGGCCCAATCGGGCCGGTCCCTCTATGTTTAAGTCTTCCCCTGCTTCCGCTGCTGCTCCTCCAGCAGGTCCGCCAGGGTATAGCGGTCGATGTACGCGTTCACCGTGGCGTAAAGCCCCGTCCAGAAATCCAGGGTCGGGCACTCGCCGCACCGCTCGCAGCGGTTTTCCTCCCCCGCCAGGCACGCCACCGGAGCCAGGTCGCCCTCCGTCAGCCGCAGGATGCTGCCTACGCTGTACGCCTCCGGCTCCTTCGCCAGCCGGTAACCACCCTGGGCACCCCGGCCGCTGCGGAGCAATCCCGCCTTCGCCAGTAGCCCCGCGATCTGCTCCAGATATTTGGGAGAAATATTCTGCCGGGCCGCCACGTCCTTCAGGGATACATACCCCGCCTCATCGTGGGCCGCCACGTCCATCATCAGCCGCAGGGCGTACCGCCCCTTTGTCGAAATCTTCATCACGGCGCCTCCTCGTTCATTCAACCTCATTCTGCCACAAACCCACCTGGAACGCAAGTATTTTCCCGCCGACAGGAATTGACATTCCCATACTTTTCCCTTAAAATAGGTACGACTTTTCAACAAGCGAGAGGAGCATGGAAAAATGGATTACGCAAAGGAATCCCTGCGTCTGCATTACGAATGGAAGGGCAAGCTGGAAATGACGCCCCGTGCGGCGGTGGACAGCAAGGAGGCCCTGTCCCTGGCCTACACCCCCGGCGTGGCCCAGCCCTGCCTGGAGATTCAGAAGGATGTCAATAAGAGCTACGAGCTGACCCGCCGCTGGAACACTGTGGCGGTGGTCACCGACGGCACCGCCGTCTTGGGCCTGGGCGACATCGGCCCTGAAGCCGGTATGCCGGTCATGGAGGGCAAGTGCGTCCTGTTCAAGGCCTTCGGCGGCGTGGACGCAATCCCCCTGTGCGTCCGCAGCAAGGACGTGGACGACATCGTCAACACCGTGGCCCTGCTGGCGGGCAGTTTCGGCGGCGTGAACCTGGAAGACATCGCCGCTCCCCGCTGCTTTGAGATCGAGCGAAAACTGAAGGAGCGCTGCGACATCCCCATCTTCCACGACGACCAGCACGGCACCGCCGTCATCACCCTTGCGGGCCTGACCAACGCCCTGAAGGTGGTGGGCAAGAAGCTGGAGGACGTGAAGATCGTGGTAAACGGCGCGGGCGCCGCCGCCATCTCCATCACCAAGCTCCTGCTCTCCGCCGGAGCGAAGAACATCACCCTCTGCGACCGCAAGGGCGCCATCTACGCCGGTCGGGACGGTCTGAACTGGATCAAGGAGGAGATGGCCCAGGTCACCAATCCCGCCAGGCAGTCCGGTACGCTTGCGGACGTGCTGGCAGGCGCCGACGTGTTCATCGGCGTCTCCGCCCCCAATTCCGTCACTACGGACATGGTGAAAACCATGAATAAGGATGCCATCGTCTTTGCCTGCGCCAACCCCACCCCGGAGATCTTCCCCGACGACGCCAAGGCCGGCGGCGCGGCGGTGGTCTCCACAGGCCGCAGCGACTATCCCAACCAGATCAACAACGTCCTGGCCTTCCCCGGCATCTTCCGGGGCGCCCTGGACGCCCGGGCCAGCGACATCAACGACGAGATGAAGATCGCCGCCGCCCATGCCCTGGCCGACCTGGTGGGCGATGACCTCTCCGCCGACTACATCATCCCCGCCGCCTTTGACCCCCGGGTAGCGGACGCCGTGGCTGCCGCCGTAAAGCAGGCCGCCTACGACTCCGGCGTGGCCCGCATCTGAACGAAAATTTGAGGATGGCCCCAAAAGGCCATCCTCTTTTTCAAGTTTTTTTGCACCGTTTTCCCCGTTTCCAACGTACCCTATGTGAACCCACCAAAAGGAGGTGCCGCCGTGACAGACCGGGAACTGCTCTCCCGCCTCTCCTCCGCCCCGGAGGAGACCCTGGCCGCCCTGTCGGCCCGCTATTCGCCCCTGGCCGCCGCCATTGCGGGCCGCCTGCTGCCGGGCCGTCAGGCCGATATTGAGGAGGTTGCGGCGGACACCCTCATCGCCATCTGGAAACACGGGGACACCCTGGATCCGGACACCCTCCGGGGCTTCGTCATCACCACCGCCCGGAATCTGGCCATTGACCGCTGGCGGCAGCTCCGCCGCCGGGATGAAGTCCCCCTGTTCGACCACGACGGCGCCGACTCCGATTTTCTGGAGCGGGAGGTGCTTTCTTCCGCCCTGGCGGACTACATCCGCACCCTCTCCCCGCCGGACGGCGAGATATTCTTACGCCACTACCTGCTGCTGGAAACGGCAGCGGAGATTGGAGAGCGCTACGGCCTGACGGAATCCGCCGTCCGTGCCCGGCTCCACCGGGTCCGCCAAACGCTGCAAAGGGAGGTGCCGCGATGAACAACTGGTATGACCTGACCAACAGCTTGGAAACCAACGTCCCGCCCCTGGGCGAAGTGTCTCAGGCCCGCATTGAACAGCGTGTCCGCTCCGCCCTGCCCCGCCGAAAAAAGCGCCGCGCTCTGCTCGCAGCCATTGCCGCCGTGCTGGTGCTCACCGCCTGCGGCTACGCCGTGGCGACAGGCCAGTTCTCCGACTGGTTCCGTCAGGTCGCGGAGGACCCGGCTGAGCCACAGGCATCCGAAGAGCTGCTTGCCAGTATCGGCACCGTCATCGGCCAGAGCCAGACAGCAGACGGCGTGACGATGACCCTGAACGGCGCCATCTGGGACGGGAATACCATGCTCCTCTCTCTGACGATGACGGGAGAGAGTATCCCCGACTACCGCTGGGTACAGGTGCGTTCCGAGGACTCCTGGCTGAGCGCGTCGGAAGCGCAGATACGCAAAACGTTGCCGCAGGAGATGCCTCATTTGACAGAAGCGGAAATAGATGAATTTGTGAAGCAGTATCTGGAAAACTGGAGGTCTGCCTTCTCCTATCTGGAAATCATCAGCACCCAGGAGGATGAAGGCGGAAGCTGCTGTCTACTGGTAAAGGACGAATCCCGCCGCTCACAGTACGACAGCAATGAACTGGTCCTGCACCTGGAAAACCTGGCGTTCGGTGAAACCACCATAGCCGGCCCCTTCGAGTTCACTTTTACTGTCCAGCAAAAGGACGCGACGATCCATTATACGGGCCGCACCCTGCTGGCGAAGCGGGAGGACTACGACATCTATGTCACCGGTGCGGAGGTCTCCCCCTTCCGGGCAAAAATCATGTATGAGCTCTCTGTTCCCTTCCCTGAGAGTCAATACGATTCCGAAGCCATCCACTACGCCACAGCCGTGGACCGCATCCGGGTAAACGGCGAGGAATTCAGCCCCACAAGCTCCCGGGGAGGCACTCTGGAACAGGACGAGAACGGCAATGTGCGCGGCAGCGCCTACACCGGCTCCTTTGACCGCATCGTGGACCCCGTCCAGGTGGAGGCCATCCGCGTCGGCGGCGTCTGGCTGGAACTGGATACCTTCACTCTCGCTCCCAACTCCTGACTGCATAAAAAAACAGCGGCTTTCGCCGCTGTTTTTTATGCGCTTACACCGTGGGATACTCGCCGTCCCACAGGACTTTCCGGAACTTCATGGGATCCGTGTTGCCCTCGGTAGAGAACATCAGCACCTGGCTGAAGCGGTCCAGGCCCAGGAAATCCCGCAGGTCCTTGTACTCGTCGGTCTCCATGATGGCGGCGATGAGGCCCATGCCCACGGCGCCGGACTCGCCGGAGATGACGGTGGGGTCGCCCTTGACAGGCACGCCCAGCATCCGCATACCCCGGGCGCTGACCCAGTCGGGGCAGGAGACAAAGGCGGAGACGTGGTTGCGCAGGATGTCCCAGGAGATGATGTTGGGCTCTCCGCAGGCCAGGCCCGCCATGATGGTCTTCAGGTCGCCGTCCACGATGCGGGGCTCGCCGTCCCCGGCCACGGCGCCCTGATACAGGCAGTCCGCCGCCCGGGCTTCCATGACGATGAACTTGGGAGGATCGTTGGGGAACAGGTTGGTGAAGAAGCCAACCACGGCGCCGGCAAGGCTGCCCACGCCGGCCTGGATGAACACATGGGTGGGGCGGTTCACGCCCATCTGGCGAAGCTGGTCGGCAGCCTCGCCGGCCATGGTGCCGTAGCCCTGCATGATCCAGGCGGGGATCTCCTCATAACCCTCCCAGGCGGTATCCTGCACCACCACGCCGTGCTTGGTCTGGGCGGCCTCGGCGGCGGCCATGCGGACGCACTCGTCGTAGTTCACGTCCTCAATGGTGACCTGCGCGCCCTCTTTTCTAATATTCTCATAGCGGCTCTGGCTGCTGCCCTTGGGCATATGTACCACAGCCTTCTGGCCCAGTTTGTTGGCAGCCCAAGCCACGCCCCGGCCATGGTTGCCGTCGGTGGCGGTGAAGAAGGTGGCCTGGCCGAACTCCCGGCGGAAGGCCTCGCTGGTCAGGTAGTCATAAGTCATCTCACTGACGTCCCGGTTCATCTGCTGGGCAATGTACCGCGCCATGGCGAAGGAGCCGCCCAGCACCTTGAAGGCATTCAGGCCGAAGCGGAAGGACTCGTCCTTCACATACAGGCCGCCCAGACCCAGATACTGGGCCATGCCGTTCAGGCAGGCCAGCGGGGTGATGGAATACTGGGGAAAGCTGTTGTGGAAAAAGGACGCCTTTGCCACATTGCGCAGGGACATGACCTCCAGCTGGCGGTCTTCGCTGGCCGGCATATGATTGACGGCCCACTTGATCTTCTCTTTCATACTTCCCTCACCATACATATACAAAATTTTTTAGCCTAACAAATTTTTTGTTTGCTTTGGCTCCATCATATCACAGTTTCCATGGAAGTCAAGGGCTTTCGCAAATTTTTCACACCGCCGGGAAAGCTAGGTCAAACGACTCTTGACAAATACCCCCGGGGGGTATATATTGAACGCAGTTAAGATACCCCCCGGGGGTATATGTTCCATCATACAGGAGGTCCTATGAAAGAGGAAAAATACGACATCTCCGGAATGCACTGCGCGGCGTGCAGCGCGTCCGTGGAAAAAGTGACCCGGCGTCTCCCCGGCGTGGAGCGCAGCGACGTGAACCTGACCACCGGCATTATGACCATCTGCTACGACGAAAGCCAGGTGGGCCCGGAGCAGATCGCGGCGAAGGTGGAAAAGGCGGGCTTTGGCTGTACCCTCCACGCGGAGAAAAAGGAAAAAACGGCGGAGGCCGTTCAAAACGAGGAAGAAGCCGCCCTACGGCGGAAAAAGTGGGAACTGGTCACAGCGGCGGTCTTTTCTGTGGCGCTGCTGTATGTGTCCATGGGCCAGATGCTGCCCTTCGGCCTGCCCGCCCTGCCCCTGCCGGACATCTTTTCCATGCACACCCATCCGGTGAATTTCGCCATCTTGCAGCTTCTTTTGACCATTCCGGTCCTTTATTGCGGCAGAAACTTTTTTATCAGCGGCTTCAAGGCCCTGGCCCACGGAAATCCCAACATGGACTCTCTGGTGGCCATCGGCTCCGCCTGCTCCTTCGCGTACAGCGTGGTGATGACGTTCCTCATTTCCGACGATCCCCACGCCTATGTCCACAACCTCTATTATGAATCCGCCGCCGTGGTACTGACCCTGGTTTCCCTGGGCAAGTTCCTGGAGAGCCGGAACATGCAAAAAACGAAAGGCGCTATTACCGCCCTGATGCGGCTGGCGCCGGACACCGCCATTCTGGCGGATTCCGGCCGGGAAGTGCCCACGGAGAGCCTGAAAACCGGGGACACCGTGCTGGTGAAGCCCGGCCAGCGGGTGCCTGTGGACGGCGTGGTGACAAAGGGCGAGAGCAGCGTCAACGAGGCCATGCTCACCGGAGAGAGCCTGCCGGTGGAGAAATCGGTTGGCAGCGAGGTCATCGGCGGCAGCGTCAACCAGAACGGTGTGCTGTACGTCCAGGTGACCCGCACCGGAGAGGACACCACCTTGGCCCGTATTATTCGCTTTGTTGAGGACGCCCAGGGAAAAAAGGCCCCCATCTCCAAGACCGCCGACAAGGTGGCGGGGGTGTTCGTTCCCACGGTCATCGGCATCGCGGTGGTGGCGGCCGTCGCCTGGGCCATTGCGGGTCAACCCTTTGCCTTCGTGCTGCGGGTGTTCACCTCCGTGCTGGTCATCGCCTGCCCCTGCGCTTTGGGATTGGCGACACCCACCGCCATCATGGTGGGCACCGGACTGGGAGCCAAACACGGCATCCTCATCCGCTCCGGCGAGATTTTGGAGATCACCCACAGCGTGGATACTGTGGTACTGGACAAGACCGGAACTGTCACCGAGGGCGCTCCCGCCGTGACGGAGGTCGTTCCCTACAACTGTGATGAAGCCGCCCTGCTGAAAACAGCGGCAGCCATTGAAGGGGCCTCCGCCCACCCCCTGGCGGCGGCCATCACCGCCTACGCCGCCGAAAAGGGGCTGGCAGACCCGGAAAAGCCGGAACAGTTTGAAAACCTGTCCGGCCGGGGATTGATAGCCCAGCTTGACGGCAAAACCGTGCTGGCGGGCAACCGCCGTCTGCTGGAGGAGCGGGGCGTGGACGCCGCCCCCCTGCTGGATGCGGCGGAACGGCTGTCCGCCCAGGGGCAGACCCCCATGTTTTTTGCCGCCGATGGCAAGCTGCTGGGCCTCATCTCCGTGGCGGACCCGGTGAAGGACACCAGCGCCGCCGCTATCTGGGAAATAAAAAAGCAGGGCATCCGGGTGGTACTGCTGACCGGAGACAACCGGGCGGCGGCGGAGCACATCGGAAGCCTGGTAGGCGTGGACGAGGTCATTGCCGAGGTGCTGCCGGAGGAAAAGGCCGGCGTGGTGCAAAAGTTACAGGACCAGGGGCGGAATGTGATGATGGTGGGCGACGGCATCAACGACGCCCCCGCCCTCACCGCCGCCACCGTAGGCTGCGCCATCGGCAGCGGCAGCGACATTGCCATCGAGTCCGCCGACATCGTGCTGATGCGCTCCGACCTGCAGGACGTGCCCCGTGCCCTGCGGCTGTCCGCCCTGACGCTGCGGGACATCAAGCAGAACCTGTTCTGGGCCTTCTGCTACAATACCATTGGCATCCCCATCGCGGCGGGTCTGCTGTATCTCTTCGGCGGACCGCTGCTCTCCCCCATGTTCGCGGGGGCGGCCATGTCCCTCAGCTCCGTGTGCGTGGTGGGCAACGCCCTGCGGCTGGGCCGCAAGAAACTATAATATAAAAGGAGGCTTTCCCATGACAGACGAGACAATGCAGTTAAAGGAAGACCTGGCCCGCCTGAAGAAGGAATGCGGCATTGATGTGGAAGTGTGCGGCCCGGAGGCGGAGGACTGTTGCCGCCACAAGCACCGGGAGGCCAGCGAGGCGGAGGCCCTGACCAAGCGCCTCAACCGCATCGAGGGGCAGGTTCGGGGCATCCGGGGCATGGTGGAAAGCGAGGCCTACTGCACCGACATCCTCACCCAGGTCTCCGCCGTCCAGTCGGCGCTGAACGCCTTTTCTCGGGAGCTGCTGGCCAGCCATATCCGCACCTGCGTGGTGACGGACATCCAAAACGGGCAGTTGGAGGTCGTGGACGACCTCCTGGCTACAATACAAAAACTGATGAAATAAAAGGAGAATACCACTATGACGACCATTTCTGTGCCTGATATGATGTGCGAAAACTGCGTGAAGCGCATCACCAATGCCCTTACCGAAGCAGAGCTGAAGTTCACCGTCAGCCTGGCGGACAAGACCGTCACCATCGACGGCTGCCAGAACTGCGTCAAGACCGCCGTAAGCGAGCTGGAGGACCTGGGCTTTACCCCGGAAGTCCGGGAATAAGTTGCAGATTTTCTCTATTATCCCGAAAATCTTCCCTGTATCCGTCTTTTGGATACAGGGAAGATTTTTTGCCGCTATTCGTTACCACTTTGTTACTATTTGATTTTTTCTGTTAATCATTTCCAGTTATTTTCCGTCCGTTTTTGTCCGAAGTGGGAGACATAACACTGTATTACCCCTGAAAACTTGACAAAAGTGGGAGCAAGGTGTATACTGGGTCCAGTTTTTCAGCCGGTAACAAAAGTTACAAGTTGTTTCCGAACCCTGGAAGCAACCGCTCAACTCTGAAAAACCAATTCAGGAGGTATCGTTTTGAAACATCATGACCTGCAAGAAAAACTGCATGGGATATGGAGCCGGAGACACCTCGCACTGCTGACTTTACTGGCGGTCTTCCTGACCGCCGCTGCCGCCACCAATCACGCCGCAGCACTGTATATCCTTACAGGTGCCGACGACGCCGCCATCGTGCTGGACGGCAAAACCAAGACGCCGGACCTCTCCAGCCAGATGGTCTTTGTCACCACCGGCGGAAAGGGCTATGACGTGACGCTGGCCGCCAAGCAGACCGTTACCGTCCACCGGGACGATATGACCGAAACGGTCCAGTCCAAAAAGGAAAGCGTATCCAGACTGCTGGAGCGCATGGGCATCGTCCCCAGCCCGCTGGAGACGGTCGCCGTGGACCTGTCCGGTGACGGCGTGTCTATCACCGTGGCGGAGGAGATCACCTACTATGACCGGGTGGTGGAGGAGGTCGCCTTTGACACCGTACGTGTCGCCAACCCTGAAATGAAGAAGGGCACCGAACAGGTGGTACAGGAGGGCGCCGACGGCGTCCGCACCTCCATTTATGAGGTGGTGTTCTCCAATGGCCAGGAGCTGAGCCGCCAGTTCGTGGAGGAGATCGACAGCACCGCCGTAGACCAGATCGTGGAGTACGGCACCGCCGAGGAGCAGCCTGCTTCCACCGCCATGACCAACAACAAATCCGCTATTTCCAGCGTGTCCAAGAACGGCGACGGCAGCGGCACGCTGACCCTGGCTGACGGCACGACCCTGAACTTCTCCGCCGCCAAGTCCATGACCGCCACCGCTTACACCGCCGGACACGGCGGCGCGGACTACTGCACCGCCACCGGCACCACCGTCCGGGTGGGCACCGTTGCCGTGGATAAACGCGTCATCCCCCTGGGCACCAAAATGTTCATCGTCACCAATGACGGCATCGTCTACGGTACCGCCGTGGCTGAGGACACCGGCGTCCGGGGCGACAAGGTGGACCTGTATTTCGACACCTATCAGCAGTGCATCAACTTCGGCAGACGGAGCTGTACCGTCTATATCCTGAAATAAAGCAGTTCTCCCCCGGCACAAGTGTGCCGGGGGAGTTTTTGTCTGGTCAGAGCGTTTCCAGCAGGGCCGGGAGCTGGTCCAAGGCGGTGAGGGTGTAGTCCGGCACGATGTCCGGGCGGCGGGGACGGCCCATACGGTCCAGCCAACAGGTGCGCAGGCCCGCGTCCCGGCCGCCCCGGATGTCCGAGGTCAGGCTATCTCCCACCATCAAGGCAGAGGCGGGGTCAAAGCCGGGGATGGCGGCGAAGCAGGCGTGGAAAAAGGCGGGGCTGGGCTTATGGAAGCCCACCTCCTCGGAGATGAAGATGTTTTGAAAGTACGGAAAGATTCCGGCGTCCGCCAGGCGGCGGCGCTGGACAGCCGCCGCGCCGTTGGTGGCTAAGTACAGGCTGTACCGGGGCGACAGGGCTTCCAGCAGTTCCAAAGCGCCGGGGATGAAGGCGTGCTCTTCCGCCAGAAAGCTCTCATACAAATCGCAGACCGCCCGGCTGTCACAGGCCGCGCCCAGCTCCGCGAACAGGAGGTCGAAGCGGTGGGTCAAGACCTGGTCCTTGGTGAGCTTGCCCTCCTCCAGCAGCTCCCACTGGCTGAGGTTGATGGCGTGGTAACGGGTCAGGACGGCGGGCGTGGGGTCCACGCCGAAGCTGCGGAGGGCGCGGGACAGGGCGTGGGCCTCCCCCCTGTCGAAGTCCAGCAGGGTGTTATCCAGGTCGAAAAAGATGGTGGTCAGCATAGCGGGCTCCTTTGTGGGTGATGGCTACATTTTACATCATCCGCCGGGGGTTTTCAAATCCCCTTTCTTCTGGTATACTATCTCCACTACACAAGAAAAGGCGGGGTTTTATGAATCTCTGCGATTACGATTCCATCCGGGAGCTGCTGGGGCGGCACGGATTTCATTTTTCCAAATCCATGGGGCAGAATTTTCTCATCGACCCCCAGGTGCCCTACGACATCGCGGCATCGTCCCAGGCGGACGAGGGCTGCGGCGTGCTGGAGATCGGGCCGGGCATCGGGCCCTTGACGGCGGAGCTGGCCCAGCGGGCGGGCAAGGTCGTGTCCGTGGAGCTGGACAAGTCTCTGCTGCCGGTGCTGGCGGAGACCATGGCTCCCTACTCCAATGTGGAGATCGTGCCGGGGGACGTGATGAAGCTGGACCTGGAGGCGCTGGTTCAGGAGAAATTCCAGGGGCTGCGGCCTATCGTATGCGCCAACCTGCCCTACAATATCACCACCCCGGTGCTGACGAAGCTCATTGAGACACCCTGCTTTGAGACCATCACCGTGCTCATTCAGAAGGAGGTCGCCCAGCGTCTGGCGGCGCCCCAGGGGTCCTCCGACGGCGGGTCCTTTTCCATGTTCCTGCAATATTACATGGAGACGGAGTACCTCTTTGACGTGCCACGGGAGAAGTTCCTCCCCGCCCCCAAGGTGACCTCCGCCGTGCTGCGGTGCGTCCGGCGGGAGAAGCCGCCTGTCACGGTGCGGGACGAGGAGTTCTTCTTCCGGTGCCTGCGGGGAGCCTTCCTGCTGCGGCGGAAGACCCTGGCCAACAGTCTGGCCGCCGCCCTTGGGAAGAACAAGGAAGTCATTCAGGAGGCCATTGAAGCCTGCGGCCTCCCCCCCACCATCCGGGGCGAGGCGCTGACGCTGGAGGACCTGGCACGGCTGTCGGAGGTCCTCTCTGACAATAAAATTTAACGTCTTTTAACGCGCAAAGCGCCCGGAGAAATTCTCCGGGCGCTTGACATTTCCCACAAACACAGTATGATAAAAACAGCATTTATAGGAGGCATCATATGCTGGACTTTTTGAAAAACGAGGGCGTCAGCCCTAAGATCATCTCCGAGATCGAGGCCTTTCGGGCCAAGTACCCCACGGATGGGAAGCTGGCAAGCCGCGTCCCGGTGCCCCGGTACCTCTACTACGGCAAGGAGGTCTGGGAGGAGGCCATCACCGCTTTGCTGTGCGGCGAAAATCTGCTGCTGGTGGGCCCCAAGGCCACCGGCAAGAACGTGCTGGCGGAAAACTTGGCTGCCGTGTTCGCCCGCCCCAGCTGGGACGTGTCCTTCTACATCAACACCGACGCCGCCACCCTGCTGGGCACGGACACCTTCCACGACGGCGAGGTGACGCTGCGGAAGGGGCCCATCTACCAGTGCGCGGAGTTCGGCGGCTTCGGCGTGCTGGACGAGATCAACATGGCGAAAAATGAGTCCCTGGCGGTGCTCCACGCCACGCTGGACTTCCGCCGGGCCATCGACATGCCCGGCTACGACCGCATCGCCCTCCACGACGCCACCCGCTTCATCGCCACCATGAACTACGGCTACGCCGGCACCCGGGAGCTGAACGAGGCCCTGGCCTCCCGGTTCGTGGTCATCGACATGCCCGCCATCACCACCGAGGGGCTGGTGAAGCTGCTTATCCGGGAGTTCCCGGACCTGAAGCCCGCCTGGGCCGACCAGCTTGCGGGACTCTTCCAGGACATTCAGCGCAAGTGCGACGGCGGTGAGCTGTCCACCAAGCCCCTGGACCTCCGGGGCCTGCTGGCCGCCGTGCGGCTGATGCACGCCGGGCTGGAGGGTGGCCGGGCCCTGGAGCTGGGCCTTGTCAACAAGTCCTTCGACGGCTTTGAGCGCCAGCTGGTCAGCGACGTCATCCGCACCCGCCTGCCGGAGCAGATCAGCGCCGGGGATGTGTTCAACTGATGGACATTCTGGACAGTGAGAAGCGCCGGGCCAGGAACCTCATCTGGAACGCCGCCGGGGATTACAGCTTCGAGCCGGACTTCAAGGCCTACGACGAGGAGGGACGGGCCGACCTGTACTGGAACAGCATCATCGGCGCCGCCCGGAAGAATTTTGGTGAGGAAGTCCTCTCTCCCCTGTTGGGCAGCTTTGAGGGCTGCATCGACCAGGCGCTCTATGAAGAGTTGACCTGGATTGCCATAGAGAATGCCGTGTTCCTGCGGGAGTCCGGCAGCCGCCCGGCTTTGCCCGCCCTGCGGAAAAGCTACGCCCGGCGGGTGGTGGCGCTGAGTGCGGGCGGCCCTACCGACCGGCTGATGGACGTGCTGACGGTGGCCCACTTCCGCCGTGCGCTGGGAGAGGACACGGCACTGAAGCCCCATGACCGGGAGCTGCTGGACGCCCTGGAGGCGCCACAGGACCTGGACGGGCCCGCTTTGGCGGCCTATATCCTGGATTTTCTGCACAGGTATTTCGGCTTTGTGCCCCAGGAGACCCAGGCAAAAGAGGCGGCTGCCGATCAAAAACGCCATTTCTTCTTCGGTTTCCACCGGAAAACCAAGCCGGACCTCCCCGCCGTCCGGGGGTTTGGCTACGGCTTCGGGGAACACACGGACTTCTCCCAGGGCGGCGGCAAGGAGGCGGGGCCGCCCAAGCGCCGTATCACGGACCTGACCATGGCCCAGAGCGAGGCGGCCCTCCGGGAGTACATCCAGAACTTTTTCGGTCCTCCGCTGTACGAGGCCCGGGAGATGAGCCAGCGGGAGGAGGCCCTCTGCACCGACGACCACAAGGGCTGCCACCTCTACTACGCCAAGGGCGGCGACGAGCTGGACACTGCCATCCGGGGCTATGCCGGGTCCCAGCGGCGGGCGGCTTTGAAGCAGATGGAGAAGAACCGGGCGGCCTACGACAATGACCTGGCCCGTCACCGGGCCACCATCGCCCGGCTCACCGCCCGCATTCGCAACGCCATGATGGCCTATCTCCAGCCCACCGTCGTCCGCTCCTCCTCCGGCACCCTGGACGCGGGCCGGGTGTGGCGGGGCGTCTATGTGAACGACGACAAGGTGTTCTCTAAGCTGCTGCAGACAGACCCCGGCGAGTTGTCCGTGGACCTGCTGCTGGACGGCTCCACCTCCCAACTGGACCGGCAGGAGACGGTAGCCGCCCAGGGCTACATGATCGCCGAGAGCCTGACCCGGTGCGGTATTCCGGTGCGGGTCACCTCCTTCTGCTCCCTCAGCGGCTACACCATTCTCACCCGCTACCGGGACTACAAGGAAACCGACGCCAATGAGCGCATCTTCCACTACTTCACCACCGGCTGCAACCGGGATGGCCTGGGCATCCGGGCCCTAGGCCGGGAGCTGGAGGACTCTCCCTGCGAGCACCGGCTGGTCATCCTGCTCTCCGACGCCAAGCCCAACGATGTTATCAAGGTCCTGCGGGACGGCACTTACTGCGACTACGCCGATGACGTGGGCGTCCAGAACACGGCCATGGAGGTCCGCTCCCTGCTCCACCGGGACATCGCCGTCATCTGCGTGTTTACCGGGGATGACGAGGATGTGCCCGCCGCCCACACCATCTACGGGCGGAATTTCGCCCGTATCCGCTCCCTGGAGCAATTTGCCGACACGGTGGGGACCCTCATCCAGAATCAAATCAGAGGGTTTGGCTCCTGAGTTTTGGGCTGTAAAACCGGACGGCGGCACCGCGGCGTGCCGCCGTTTTTTCTCTCCCGTCGATTTGCACAAAATAGGTTGACCTTTTTCGGAGTCATCAGGAAAAGGATATGCCCGTGTTCGGAAAAATCGCCCTTGTTTCTTTCGTGCAGAAGTGCTAAACTGTAATTAGAAAACCTAGCGGGATTTTAACACATTAAACAACTTCAGTTTGCAAGGAGGAAGCCTGATGAACGCGTATCTGGCCAGTGTGATTGAGAATGTGAAAACCAAGCACGCCAATGAGCCTGAATTCGTCCAGACTGTGGAGGAGGTCCTGACCTCTCTGGAGCCCGTCATCGACCAGCACCCCGAATATGAAAAAGTAGACCTGCTGAACCGGATGGTGGAGCCGGAGCGGATGTTCACCTTCCGCGTCTGCTGGATGGCGGACGACGGCACCTGGCACACCAACACCGGCTGGCGCTGCCAATTCAACGGCGCCATCGGCCCCTACAAGGGCGGCCTGCGGTTCCAGCCCAACGTCTATCCCGGCATCATCAAGTTCCTGGGCTTTGAGCAGACCTTCAAGAACTCCCTCACCGGCCTGCCCATCGGCGGCGGCAAGGGCGGCTCTGACTTCGACCCCGCCGGTAAGAGCGACTCCGAGATCATGCGCTTCTGCCAGAGCTTTATGCAGGCCCTGTACCGCTACATCGGCCCCGATGTGGACGTTCCCGCCGGCGACATGGGCGTGGGCGCCCGGGAGATCGGCTACCTGTACGGCGAGTACCGCCGCCTGAAGGGCGCTTTCGAGAACGGCGTCCTCACTGGCAAGGGCTTCTCCTACGGCGGCTCCCGCGTCCGTCCCGAGGCCACCGGCTACGGCGCGGTGTACTATCTGGAGAACGTCCTCAAGCACGAGGGCGAGAGCATCGAGGGCAAGACCATCGCCTGCGCGGGCTTCGGCAACGTGACCTGGGGCATCTGCAAGAAGGCAGCCCAGCTGGGCGCCAAGGTCGTCACCCTGTCCGGCCCCGACGGCTACATCTATGACCCCGACGGCGTCACCACCAAGGAGAAGATCGACTATCTGGTGGAGATGCGGGCCAGCGGCCGCAACAAGGTGAAGGACTATGCCGACAAGTTCGGTGTGGAGTTCTATCCCGGCGAGAAGCCCTGGGGCGTGAAGGTGGACATCATCATGCCCTCCGCCATGCAGAACGACGTACATATGGAGCAGGCCAAGAAGATCGTCGAAAGCGGCGCCAAGTATTACATTGAGGTGGCCAACATGCCCACCACCAACGACGCCCTGAAGTTCCTGATGGAGCAGCCGGGCATCATCGTGGCGCCCTCCAAGGCCGTCAACGCCGGCGGTGTGGCGACCTCCGCCCTGGAGATGGCCCAGAACAGCGAGCGGCTGGTGTGGACCGAGGAGGAAGTCGACAAGCAGCTCCACCAGATCATGAACACCATCTATCAGATGAGCGTGGACGCCGCTGAGAAGTACGGCCTGGGCTACAACCTGGTGGCCGGCGCCAACATCGCGGGCTTCCAGCGGGTGGCCGACGCCATGATGGCACAGGGTATCTTCTGATCCCAGTCTTTTAGAGATTTTCAATCAAATACAGCGAGGCCCCTTCCGCCATTCGGCGGAAGGGGCCTCGTCTCAGGCGCGCTTCTTTTCCAGAAAGTCAAAATACTCCGCCTGTGTGATGCTGTAACAGGACAGATTCTCCAACCGCCGCTCCTCCCGGAAGCCGCAGCGCAGCACCGTTCTGACGGAGCGGACATTTCCATGGTAGATCTTCGCCGTCAGTTTTCTGGCCCGCCAGTCCAGAAAGGCCCTGGATTCCGCAGCCTGCACCGCCTGGGAGCCATACCCGTTTCCCCACAGAGTCTGGTCACCGATGGCAAAGACGATCTCATAGCAGCGGGCGTCCTCCATCTCCTTCAGTTTGACAAAGCCGACGGCGCCCTCATCCCCGCCGCAGGCCATGAAAAACCGTCCCCGCTGGTTAAAATGATAGGTCAGCATCGGCGCTGGGACAGACGCCGCCAGCTTTCGGAGCTGTTCCGCCGTGCCGCGCTCCTCGTTCAGATACCGGGTCACCTCCCGGTCCTCCATCCAGTTCGCCAGGTCCTGCACATCCGCAGGTTCCACATCCGCACGCAAAAAAATAGAAGCGGCTTTCTTCATACGCTTACCTCACAGTAAAAATATTAAAAAGCCCTTCTATGCAGTTGACTCGCCGCATCGACGGTTCTTTTTATGAAATTATCCATACCATAGCACAGTTTTGGTATTCTGTTAAGCAAAAGCACTTAACTGTACTTGAAAATCAAGAAATCGCAGGTGGAAGGCGCTGCTGTGCGCCTCTCCGCCTGCTTTCTCATTTTTGGAAATCTCCGCCAGCAACCATTTCCCGTATCAATTCGTCTAAAGTGTATAGAGACACTGGGCCGGGGGACTCGGGGCGGTCTGTGGCCGCGCCCGCGGCGTAACCGGGGAAGGTGTCCAACGGATAGTAGAACTCTCCATCTCGCAGGGGCGTTTCGGCGCGGAGCAGGGCGTCCATGTGGGCGCCGTCCAGCTTGGCCCTGGCCTCCCGCCGCACCCAGCAGGGGAAAAAGGCGCTTTCCTCCACGTCCGGGGCCAGACGGCGCAGGGCATTGGGAGACATGGGGCGGACACGCTCAATATCCACACCAATGGGGTGACCGCTGAGCCCCACCAGCACCGCTCCGGAGGTGTGGCTGAGGTTGAAATAGACGTCCGGGTGGGCCGGGAAGCAGGGCTTCCCACCGGGCGAGAGGGCGATGTCCGGGAGGGCTTCCCAGCCATAAGTCTCCCGGAGGGCCAGCCGCAGCAGCAGGTACGCGCACAGCGGCTCCCGCCACCGGGCAGGGTCCTTCACCCGCAGCAGCCGCTCCCGGCGCGACTCGGGAAGCAGGGCTGTCAGGCGCTCCGATTCCGCCTCCGTCAAGGGCCGCTCCAGACGCGCCGCCCACAGTTTGATCGCCATTTCTCCCCTCCTTTTTGCCGTTTTTTTCATTGTACCCGCTCCTTTTTCCCCTGTAAAGGCCGGTCTATTAAAAAAATTTTTATCATTTTTCAAAAAGTTTGCGAAAAAAAGAGGAAATTCAAAAAAGACGGGGTATATTTTATTACTGTGGGCTTTTTACCCGTGCGGTTTTTGGTATGATTACCGCATATCCCGGCTAAACTGAGCGAAAGGAGGGACAGGCCGTGGCATTTCCGCAAAATTTCATGGATGAGCTGGTCGCCCGGAATGATATTGTGGACGTGGTAAACAGCTTTGTTCCTCTTATCAGCAAGGGCGGAAGCTACTGGGGGTGCTGTCCTTTCCACAGTGAAAAGACCCCCTCCTTTCACGTCCTGCCGGACAAGCAGATCTACTACTGCTTTGGCTGCAAAAAGGGCGGCGGCGTGGTGAATTTCATCATGGATATTGAGAACCTCCCCTTTCCCGACGCGGTGCGCTTCCTGGCGAAGCGGGCCGGGATGGAGGTGCCGGAGGAGGAAGGTGACCGGGAGGCCGGACGCCGCAGGCAGCGTCTGCTGGACCTGAACCGGGACGCCGCCCGCTTTTACTACCAGCTCCTCCAACAGCCGGAGGGCCGGGCAGTTCAGGAATATCTGGACCGGCGGCAGATCAAAAAGTCCACCGCCGTCAAATTCGGTATGGGCGCGTCCCTGGACGCCTGGGACGTGCTTTTGAACGCCATGACGAAAAAGGGCTACACCAAAGCCGAGCTGCTGGAAGCGGGACTGGTGGTCCAGAACAAGAACGGCGGGCTGTATGACAAGTTCCGCAACCGCCTCATGCTCCCCGTGGTGGATACCCGGGGCGATGTGGTGGCCTTCGGCAGCCGGGTGCTGGACAAGTCGGAGCCCAAGTATATGAACTCCTCGGAGACGCCGGTGTACTCCAAGCGGCGGGTGCTGTACGGACTAAACCTGGCGAAGAAGACGAAGCGGCCCAACATCATCCTTTGTGAGGGCAACCTGGACATCGTGACGCTGCACCAGGCGGGCTTCGACAACGCGGTGGCCTCCATGGGCACGGCGCTGACCGTGGAACAGACCCGGCTCCTCTCCCGGTTCACCAAGGAGCTGGTGCTGTGCTATGACAACGACAACGCAGGCAAGATCGCCACGGAGCGGGCGTTACAGATTTTAAACGGCTCGGAATTTTCCGTGAAGGTCCTCCAGCTCCCCCGCCGCAGGACGGAGGACGGCGAGCTGGTGAAGCAGGACGCCGACGATTTCATCAAGTTCCAGGGACCGGACGCCTTTGAGCGGCTGCTCAGCGGCAGCGAGAACGGCGTGGAGTTCCGCATGGCCCAGGTGGCCGGTAAATATGATTTTACCAGCGATGAAGCCCGGGTGGCCTACTGCGGGGAGATCAGCGACCTGCTGGCCTCCCTGCCGGGGGCGGTGGAACGGGAAGTCTACACTGTCCGGGCCGCCGAAACGGCCAAAATCACCCCGGAGGCCATGCGGCTGGAGGTCCAGCGGGCCTTCAAGCGCCGGACCTCCAGGGAAAAGCGGGCGGAACTGCGGAAGGACCTGAATCCCGCCGCCCAGCTCCAGCCCAAGGAGCGGTCCCTGCGGTATGAGAACCTCCGCTCCGCCCGTGCGGAGGAGGGCATTCTGCGGCTTTTGTACCGGGACCCGGAGCTGTTCCCCGGCGAGCCGCCCCTGCGGGAGGAGCAGTTCTCCTCCCCCCTGCTGGGCAGGGCATACGCACGGATGTGGCAGGCAAAGGCTGAGGGACGAACCATGTCCCCGGCAACGCTGTTCAGCGAGTTGGAGCCGGAGGCGGCAAGCCACCTCTCCGCCATTCTCCAACAGCCGGAATCCACGCAGAACGCGGCGCAGGCAATGGCAGACTACATACGCATCATCCAAACAGAAGCAGACAAACGTGCCGGCGGAGCGGACGTCGATCCGCTGCTGGCCGCGACTGAAAAATACAAAGACAAAAAGGGTACTGGAGGAAAGCAGCATGGCTAAAAATAAGGAATTGACCCCCAAGGAGTTGGAGCAGCAGGCAAACGCGATTCTTGCTGCCGCCGACGCGGCCGAGGAGACTGTCGGGAAGCCGGCGGGCAAGAAGAAGTCTTCTAAGCGCGGCGCCGCTCCCTCTGAGGAGGAAACGCCTCATATCATGACCGATGAGGAGGCCAAGAAAGCCGGTATCGTCCGCCTGGACGACAAGCAGGTGGCCGCCCTTCCCGCCGCAAGCTGGCTCATCAGTCAGGAAAAGCTGCGGGAGCTGCTGGCCAGAGGCAAAAAGAAGGGCAAGCTGGAGTCCGCCGAGCTGATGGAGGCCGTGGACGACCTGAATCTGGAGAGCGAGCAGATGGACCAGCTCTACGACTCTCTGGAGGCCCTGAACATCGACATCAGCACCGACGACGACCTGCTGCCGGAGCTGCCCGACGACGAACCTGCCGCTGAGGAGATCGCCGACGTGGAGGAAGAGGAGCTGGTGGACCCCAACACCCTGGTCAACAGCTTCAACATCGACGACCCCGTTCGCATGTACCTGAAGGAGATCGGCAAGGTGCCCCTGCTGTCCCCCGACGAGGAGATCAACCTGGCCCAGGCCATGTCCGCCGGCAATGAGGCCGACCGCCATCTGGCGGAGCTGAAGCGCCAGCGGGAGGAGGGCGAGCCTATCACCGCCACCGCCGAGGAGATCGCCGCCTGGGAGAAGGACCACAAGGCCGGTGAAAAGGCCAAGCAGAAGCTGGCGGAGGCCAACCTCCGTCTGGTGGTCTCCATCGCCAAGCGCTACGTGGGCCGCGGTATGCTGTTCCTGGACCTGATCCAGGAGGGCAATCTGGGTCTCATCAAGGCCGTGGAGAAGTTCGACTACACCAAGGGCTACAAGTTCTCCACCTACGCTACCTGGTGGATCCGTCAGGCCATCACCCGGGCCATCGCCGACCAGGCCCGCACCATCCGCATCCCCGTCCACATGGTGGAGACCATCAACAAGGTCATCAGGGTCAGCCGCCAGCTCCTGCAGGAGCTGGGCCACGACCCCTCCCCCAACGAAATTGCCGCCGAGATGAATATGCCTGTGGAGAAGGTCCGGGAGATCTTAAAGATCGCCCAGGAGCCCGTCTCCCTGGAGACTCCCATCGGCGAGGAGGAGGACAGCCATCTGGGCGACTTCATCCCCGACGAGGGCGCCAGCGAACCCAGCGAGGCCGCCAGCTTTACTCTGCTGAAGGAGCAGCTGATGGATGTGCTGTCCACTTTGACGCCCCGGGAGGAAAAGGTGCTGAAGCTGCGCTTCGGCATCGAGGACGGCCGTACCCGCACCCTGGAGGAAGTGGGCAAGGAATTCAATGTCACCCGTGAGCGTATCCGTCAGATCGAGGCGAAGGCCCTCAGAAAACTGCGGCATCCCAGCCGGAGCAAGAAGCTGAAGGACTTTTTGAACTAGGCCCATATGACCGTTAAGTAAAAAAATGACGTTAACGCAAAAAGTCATTCAGTCCGTAAAAACAAATCCCTGTGTACCACATGGTACACAGGGATTTGTTTTTCATTCGTGGACATGGAACACAGTCTCCAGAACCTCATCTTCAGTAATTCCGCCGAAATAGTCCTGCAGCGGATAGCGTTCCAGCACAGCAGCCACATCCTCGCTGCGGAACGCGCAGCCCCGGAGGGCTTCTGTCAGCCCGTCCAGTGGGCAGCGGGAGAGAAAGTCGCCGTAAAAGGCAACGTCCGTCAGAAGTCCTTTCTCCACAGCAACATGGACCTCCAGACACCCGCCGTCCCAATACCGCTTATTGACCATATCATACTTGGGGGAGCGGCCGAAGTTCCACTCCCATGTGTCGTACTTGCTCTGCTTGAGGGCGTTGATACATTCCAGTTCCTCACCGGACAGTGTCCCCGTCACAAGGCCGTCTCCAGCTAGGGCAGTTTTCAGATACTCCCAGAACGTCGGCAGGTCCATGTCTGTGCCGAGAAACTCCCGGATGTTCCCAATGCGGCTCCGCACAGATTTCGCGCTTTTGGAGCGAAACTTCTCCGGGTCCACCTGCAGAGCCCCGGCAACCATGCCGGGATTCGCGTCAAAAAGCAGCGTTCCATGGTGCAAAATGCGGTTTCTGAAAAGCCGCTGCGCTGTGCCGGAGACTTTCTTCCCTTCTACAAGGATGTCGTTCCGCCCGGAGGCCTCCGCCTGCAATCCAAGCCCCCGCAGTGCATTGACCACCGGCACGGTGAAGCGCTCCATGGTCAGCCGCTCCGCGTCGCCTGCGTCGGTGATGAAGGAATAGTTCAGATTCCCCAGGTCGTGGTAGACCGCGCCGCCACCCGTCGTGCGGCGCACCACATGGATGCCATGCTCCTCCACAAAAGCCCGGTTGATCTCCGCCTCCGCGTTCTGGTTCTGTCCGATCACGATGGTGTTGTCGTTCTGCCACAGCAGCAGATAATCGCCCTCCAGCCGGTTCGTCAGGACGTACTCCTCAAAGGCCAGATTGTAACAGGGGTCCTGAGACCCGGTCTCCAAATATGTCACTCGTTTATCCATGATTCCTCCCAGTCACGGCTGGATGCCCCGGATAAATCCGTCCATCAATCCAGTCAGGTGATCCTCCAGCGTCGATGTGGCTTCCTTCATATCCTTGGCGCAGATAGCCTGGCAGATGTGCTGATGGCCGGACTGGAGCTGCAGCAGGCTTTCCGCGTTAGTCAGGGCGGGCACGGTGAGCCAGTTTCGCATATTACACTGCTCCCACAGCTTCAAAAGCACCTGATTTCCCGTGGCGTCGATAATGGTCCGGTGGAAAGCTGTGTCGCACTCAGTAAACGCCCGCAGGTCTCCCCGCTTCGCACAGTCATCCATCTCTTTCAGAATATCCCGCAGGGAAACCGCCAGCCGTTCTATCTGCTCGTCTGTCAGCATCGTGATAACATCCCGGATACTTTTTGATTCCAGGCAGATGCGGACGCTGTAATTGTCCCGTACGTCCTTTTCTGACAGGGAGCGAACGCGGGAGCCCTTGAACGGCACCGTCTCCACAAGGCCCACAGCCTCCAGATCACGGATAGCCTCCCGGACAGGCCCCTGGGACACCCCAAGCTCCTTCGCCCAATACGTCTCAATAATACGATCCCCTGGGTTTAGTTCCCCTGAAAAGATTGCCTCCCGAATGGCGTTCCGAATTTCCTCCCGGAATACCTTCCGACGAGAAGTCTCCATAACTTCCTTGTCCATTTTGTTCCCTCCGGCGGTAAAAGCACCGCGATTCTTACTTAGATGATTGCTTTATTATAATGTTCTCCATTGGTGAAGTCAAATCCCTGTGCGGAATTCCACGTTCTCCACAAACCCGACATTGAAACTTTGTCAACTATTATCGATTATAGATTATTGATAATTTTTAATTAGGGTGTTAAGATATTAACATCCAAATACGGCAGGCACCTGTGCCTGCTTCTGATTTCAATTATGGAGGTGCCGTTCGTTATGATCGACAAGAAAACCGGTCTTTGGATCTATAACAAGATGAACGAGATCCGGGACTTCGAAGAAACGGCGTGGACACTGTTCACGGAAAACAAACTGCGCGGCTCCGTTCACCTGTACACCGGCGAGGAGGCTGTGGCCGCCTCTGTCTGCGCCCAGCTGACGGATGAGGACCTGATCGCGTCCACCCACCGCGGCCACGGCCACTGCATCGCCAAGGGCGCCGAGCTGGACCGCGCTCTGGCGGAGCTGATGGGCAAGGCCACCGGCTACTGCAAGGGCCGCAGCGGCTCCATGCACATTGCCGATTTCACCAAGGGCAATCTGGGCGCCAACGCCATCGTGGGCGGCGGTATCCCCATCGCCACCGGCGGCGCTCTGGCTCTGAAGATGCAGAACAAGCCCAATGTGGCTGTGGCTTTCTTCGGTGATGGTGCCTCCAACCAGGGCACCTTCCACGAGTCCATCAACATGGCCGCTGTCTGGAAGCTGCCCTGCATCTACGTCGTGGAGAACAACCAGTTCGGCATGACCGTGCCCGTGTGGCAGTCCACCTCTGTTGAGGATATCTCTGTCCGCGGCGCCGCTTACGGCATCCCCGGCGAGACGGTGGACGGCAACGACGTAGTGGCCGTATACGAGGCGTTCGCTCGTGCCAAGGAGCGTGCCCTGAAGGGCGAAGGTCCCTCCATCATCGAGTGCAAGACCTACCGCTGGCGCGGCCACTGGACCGGTGACCCCGAGGTCTACCGCACCCGTGAGGAAGTGGAGGACTGGAAGCAGAACAAGGACCCCATCAAGCGCTTCCGGGATTACCTGACCAAGCACAAGCTGGCTACCAAGAAGGAGCTGGACGAGATCGATGCGGCCGCCGCCGAGAAGATGGCAAAGGCCGTGGAATTCGCCATGAACAGCCCGGAGCCCGATCCGGCCCACGTTCTGGACGATGTGTTCTATGAAGGTTAAGGGGGTACGAAATCATGGCTAATATGACTTACGCACAGGCAGTCCGCAAGGTCATTCAGGAAGAAATGCGGCGCGACGACAAGGTCTTCGTCATGGGCGAAGACGTGGAAAAGCTGGGCGGTGTATTTGGCACCACCCGTGATCTATACAAGGAATTCGGCACAGACCGCATCCGCAACACCCCCATCTCCGAGTCCGCCATCGTCGGCGCCGCAGTGGGTGCTGCATCCGCCGGTATGCGTCCCGTGGCGGAGCTGATGTACTGGGACTTCGCCTTCGTGGCCGCCGATCAGATCTTCAACCAGATGTGCAAGACCCGCTATGTCTTCGGCGGCAACGCCAAGCTGCCTATCGTTCTGCGCAGCCAGCAGGGCACCGGCCGCGGCAACGCTGCCACCCATTCCCAGTCTCTGGAGACCATTTTCATGCATATTCCCGGTGTGAAGGTCGCCTGCCCCTCTACCCCTGCTGAGGCCGCCGGCCTGCTGCGCACCGCCATCCGGGACGATAACCCCGTCTGCTTCTTTGAGCACAAGGCCCTGTACATCACCAAGGGCGAGGTGCCCGATGATCCCGAGTTCATGATCCCCTTCGGCAAGGCAGACATCAAGCGCGAGGGTTCCGATGTCACCATCGTCACCAACCTGCTGTATGTCAGCCGCGCTCTGGAGGCCGCTGAGGAGCTGGCCAAGGAGGGCATCTCTGCCGAGGTCATCGACCCCCGCACTCTGGTTCCCTTCGACTATGACACCGTGACCGAGAGTGTGAAGAAGACCGGCCGTCTGGTAGTGGTCCACGAGGCTCACCAGAACTGCGGCTGGGGCGCTCAGGTCATCGCCGAGGTCAGCAAGCGCGCATTCCGCTATCTGGACGCCGCTCCCATTCACCTGGGTGCCAAGCCCTGCCCCCTGCCCTTCAACCCCGGTCTGGAAGCAGCCGTCATTCCCAGCGTGAAGGAGATCGTGGACGCCTGCAAGGCCACCATGTACCGCTGACAGAAAGGATCTTTTACCATGGCTTCTATCGTAATTATGCCCAAGCAGGGTCTGATGATGACCGAAGGCACCATCACGGCCTGGCTGAAAAAGGAAGGCGAGGAGATCGCCGCCGGCACACCCCTGTTTGAGATGGAGACCGATAAGCTGACCATCACCATGGATGCCGAGGTTTCCGGCACCCTGCTGAAGATCATCCACCCCGCGGGCGACGTGGTGCCCATTACCCAGCCCATCGCCATCGTGGGCACTCCCGGCGAGGACATCTCCGCCCTGCTAGGCGGTGTGGCTCCCGTTCCGGCTGCTGAGGCCCCTGCTCCCGCCGCTGAGGTTCCCGCCCCCGCCGCAGCTCCCGCGCCTGCTGCGGCTCCCACAGAGCTGCCCGCTTCCGCTTCTCTGGTCATCATGCCCAAGCAGGGCCTGATGATGACCGAAGGCACTATCATCAACTGGCTGGTCAAGGAGGGCGAACAGGTCTCCGCAGGCAAGCCGCTGTTCGAGATGGAGACCGATAAGCTGACCATCACCATGGACGCCGAAGTCTCCGGCACCATGCTGAAGATCATCCACCCCGAGGGCGACGTAGTGCCCATCACCGAGCCTATCGCCATCGTCGGCGAGGCCGGTACGGATGTGTCTGGCTTCGCTGGCGGTGCTGCTCCCGCCGCCGCGCCTGCCGCTCCTGTGCCCGCGGCGGCTCCCGCTGCTGCCCCTGCCGCTCCCGTCGCCGTTCCTGCCCGTGATCCCAACGCCAAGATTTGGGCTTCCCCCCGTGCCCGTCTGCACGCGGAAGAAAACGGCGTGGATCTGGCCTATGTTCCCGCCACCGGGCCTGATGACTATATCATCGACCGGGATGTGATGGGCTATATTGCCAACAAGCCCGCCGTCACGCCTCTGGCTGCCAACATTGCCAAGACCCAGGGTATTGACCTGTCCGGCGTCACCGGCACTGGCGCGAACGGCAAGATCACCACCGCCGATCTGCCCGGCACTGCTCCCGCGGCTGTTGCCGCTTCTTCCGCTACACCCGCAGCCGACACTGCTCCCGCTGCTGAGGCTCCCGCAGGCCAGCTGACCCGCGGCACCCATACCGAGAAGATGAGCGGTATGCGCAAGGCCATCAGCAAGAATATGCTGGCCAGCAAGTCCACCAACGCCCAGACCAACCACCGGATGGTGGTGGACATGACTGCCGCCATCGCACTGCGCAAGCAGTACAAGGACCTGGGCATCAAGATCTCCTACAACGACATCATCGTCCGGGCCTGCGCCAAAGCTCTTCAGGATATGCCCATCGTCAACGCCTCTGTGGACGGCAGCAACATCGTCTATCACGACTATGTGAACGTGGGCACCGCTGTCTCCGTGCCCGGCGGCCTGATCGTCCCCGTCATCAAGGACGCCGACATCATCGGTCTCTCCGGCATCGCCGCCAAGTCCGCTGAGCTGATTGAGAAGGCCCGGGACGGCAAGCTGACCGACGCCGACTACCACGGCGGCACCTTCACCGTGTCCTCCCTGGGCATGTTCGACCTGGACGACTTCGTCGCCATCATCAATCCTCCCGAGTCCGCCATTCTGGCCGTCGGCAAAATCGCCAAGACCCCTGTGGTGGTCACCAACGACGAGGGCGAGGACGAGATCGTTATCAAATCCATGTGCGCCCTGTGTCTGAGCTATGACCACCGCATCATCGACGGCGCCGAGGCCGCCAAGTTCCTGCAAAAGGTCAAGAGCTACCTACAGAACCCGGTGCTGCTGATTTAAGGAGGGACACGCTATGCAGAAATTTGATGCTGTCGTTGTGGGCGGCGGCCCCGGCGGCTATGCCTGCGCCATCCGTCTGAGCCAGAACGGTCTGAAGACCGCTCTGGTGGAGGAGGGTGAGTTGGGCGGCACCTGTCTGAACCGGGGTTGTATCCCCACCAAGACATTGCTCCATTCCGCCGACGTGTACTATGACGCTACCCATGGCGGTGATTTCGGCATCACCGCCGGCAACGTCACCTTTGACTACGCCAAGATCATCGAGCGAAAGAACGCCGTCTCCAAGCAGCTAAGCAGCGGCATCGCCTTTTTGGAAAAGAGCCACGGCGTCACCGTTTTCAAAGCCCGGGCCACCCTGGCGGACCGTAATACCGTCAATCTGGACAATGGGGAGACCCTGTCCTGCGGCCACCTGATCGTGGCTACCGGCTCCAACCCCGCCCGCATCCCCATCCCCGGCGTGGACCTGCCGGGCGTGGTGGATTCTACCGGCTTGCTGAACATGACCACCTGCCCCAAGCACATCATCATCGTGGGCGGCGGCGTCATCGGCGTTGAGTTCGCCACCTTCTTCTACCGTCTGGGCGTAAAGGTCACCATCGTGGAGATGCTGGACCGGGTCCTGGGTCCCCTGGACAAGGACGTCACCGACTTCGTGGAAGCCGAACTGAAAAAGTGCGGCGTGGAGCTGGTACTGGGCGTGAAGGTGGAGTCCATTGAACCGGGTCTAAAGGTCAACTACGCCGCCGTGAAGGACGGCGCCAAGGGCACCGCCGAGGGAGACGTCGTCCTCATGGCCGGCGGCCGCATCCCCAACACCCGCGGCATCGGCCTGGACACCATCGGCGTGAAGATGGACCGAAAGGGCTTCGTGGACGTGGACGGCCTGTGCCGCACCAATGTGCCCGGCGTCTACGCCATCGGCGACATCAACGGCAAGATGCAGCTGGCCCATGTGGCCACCGCCCAGGGCACCATGGTGGCGGACCACATTGCGGGCAAGCCCTGCAAGCAGCTGAATCTGAACCGCATTCCGTCCTGCGTCTACTGCAACCCGGAGACCGCCATGGTGGGTCTCACTGAGGAGCAGGCCCGGGCCACCGGAAAAGATGTTGGCACCGGCGTGTTCAACCTGTCCGGCAACGGCAAAGCTCTGACTATGGGTGAAAACAAGGGCTTCGTGAAGTTCGTGTTCGACAAGGCCACGGAGGAGATCCTGGGCTTCCATGTGATCGGTCCCCGGGCCACGGACCTGGCAGCCGAGGTGGCCGCTGTCATGGAGTGTGAGGGTACCATCAGTGAGATCGGCAGCACCGTCCACCCCCACCCCACCGTCAGCGAGGCTGTGATGGAAGCCGCTCATGCCTGCCATGGCAACAGCGTTCACGCCCCCAAGGCCCGCAAATAACATACCACGCCCGGGCAAAGCCCGGGCGTATGCTAAAATCAAGTATCAAAAGGAGTGTTCCTGTTTATGGCTAAAGCAATGGACGCTTTTTCCGCCTCTCTGATGGCCGATAAGCGCGAGATCATTTTCGCTCCCACCGTGTACAAGTTCCAGACCTTCGCCCAGATGGCCGAGGAGTTCAAGCTGAACGAGCGGGACGTGGTCCTGACCAACGAGTTCATCTACAAGCCCTTCATGGAGGAGCTGGGCCTGAAGTGCCAGTTCGTGTTCCAGGAGAAGTTCGGCGCCGGTGAGCCCTCCGAGGCCATGATCCAGACCATGTATGACGCCATCCCCTATGAGAGCTATGACCGTGTCATCGCTGTCGGCGGCGGCGCCATCATGGACCTGTGCAAGCTGCTGGGCTGCAAGCGTCCCGACACCGTGCACAACCTGTACTTCAAGCGCTTCCCCGTCGTCCACGAGAAGGACGTCATCGCCATCCCCACCACCTGCGGCACCGGCTCTGAGTGCACCAACATCTCCGTTGCCATCGTCAAGGACGAGAAGGACGGCGTGCTGACCGGCGGCGAGACCAAGCTGGGCCTG
>JAGBDS010000032.1 GCA_017937405.1 Oscillibacter sp. | reverse complement strand
CCTGGATGGTGAAGTGGCTTAATCTCGCCAAGGAGTGGCCTACGGCCACTCCTTAACCCTATTCTGCTTGCGCCAAATAACCTCGGCTGCCTCCGACACACAGCGCCGTCTGTTTTCCGACAATGACGCTCGGCGGCAACAGTTACCAGTGGTGCCCATGGTATCGGAAAGTGCATCTGCGAGGAGTTTGAAAAGGCCGGAGCGGAGGTTTGCACCATCGATTTGCAGGAGAATCCTTATTTTGTGGGAGATATTGGTGATGACGAGACTTTGTGCCGTTTTGCGGCAAAAGTAATTGCAGACTATGGCCATGTAGACGTCTTGATCAATAACGCCAGGCCTCTGTTTAAAGGCATCGACAGCTGCACTTGGGAGGAGTTCAATTACGCCCTTCGGGTGGGCGTTTCCGCGCCTTTCCGGTTGACGCAGAGGAGTTGTTTTTGCCCTATTTTGCACCTGGCGCAAGTATTGTGAACATCTCCTCCAGCCGGGACCGCATGAGTCAGCCTTTTAGTGAGAGCTACACGGCAGCCAAGGGTGGCATCGCTGCGCTGACGCACGCGATGGCGGTGAGTCTTTCCGGGAAGGTGCGTGTCAACTCCATTTCTCCCGGCTGGATCGACATGGATTACACCGTTTATGAAGGGCCTGATTCTGCCCAGCATCCCGCCGGACGGGTAGGTCATCCTGCGGATATCGCCAATATGGTGCTGTTCCTTTGTTCTGACAAAGCAGGCTTCATCACAGGTGAAAACATCTGCATTGACGGAGGTATGACCCGCCAGATGATCTACCATAACGATTGCGGTTGGACATACGGCGGTTGAATAAGGACTTGGATATGTAGAAAGGAGAACGTTTCATGTTGGAAGTTGGCATGAAGGCGCCGCTGTTTACATTACCGGACCAGAATGGACATCTTGTCAGCCTGTCTGATTTTCTTGGGAAAAAAGTAGTGCAGTATTTCTATCCTAAGGATAATACTCCCGGCTGTACCAGGCAGGCCTGTGCTTTTGGGGAAAGCTACGAGGCGTTTTGGGCGAAAAACACGGTAGTCATCGGTATCAGTAAGGATTCCACAGCGTCTCATCTTCGGTTTGCGGAGAAGTATCATCTGCCGTTTATTTTGCTCTCCGACCCGGAGCTCCAGGCCATTCAGGCTTATGGCGTCTGGCAGGAGAAGAAGCTCTACGGTAAAGTCAGCATGGGCGTTGTGCGTTCCACCTATCTCATCGATGAGCAGGGGATGATCGAAAAGGTCATGACCAAGGTCAAGCCGGATATCAACGCGGGAGAGCTTCTGGCGTATTTGGAGGCGGAAGAAGCATAAGCTATGCTGGACCCACGAGACAAGACGTTGCAGCTGCCCATCCACCGGAGTTGGCTGCGCCTTCGGCTAGGGAAAGCATACTATGCCGGGAAACGGTATCTGCTGTGGTGTTCTTCGCGGTTTCAGTGGGCGAAAAAGCGGCAGAATGGGCGGCTACCGTATATACAGGCTGCCCACGCTACGCCGCTGCTTCGCCACCTGCGGGGTGACCAGATGGAGTGGCAGCGGAACAAGGTGGCCAATTTGAAGCTGGCGACGGCCCGCCTGGATGGTCTTATTCTGCATCCAGGGGAGACATTCAGCTATTGGAAGCTCATCGGAAAGCCTACACGCCGGAAGGGATACCGGGAGGGAATGGTGCTGTTCCTGGGGCAGATCGGAAGCGATGTGGGCGGCGGATTATGCCAGCTTTCCAATCTGATTTTCTGGATGACGCTCCATACACCGCTGACGGTGGTGGAGCGCTATCGCCATTCCCACGATGTGTTTCCCGATGCGGACCGCACCCAACCCTTTGGTAGCGGCGCTACCTGCGCTTATCCTCACCGGGACCTGATGATCCGCAACGACACGGATCAGGATTTCCAACTTTGCCTTCGAGTGGGAGAGACGCATCTGCATGGGGAGTGGAGGGCAATGCGGTCGCCTGAGCAACGTTATGAGATCGTGGAGCGGGACGCCCGTATTGACCAGGCCTCCTGGGGCGGATATATTCGCCATAATGCACTGTACCGGGATGTCTATGATCTGCAGGGAAAATTCCTGGAGGAGCAGTTTTTATTCACCAACGACGCAATCATGATGTACAGTCCGCTTTTACCGCAAGCATAAAAAATGCCACGGTATCTCATCAATACCGTGGCATTTTTATACGATTTGCCAATTAAAATCAGACATGATTTTAATTTCGCCAGCGTAGCCGACGAGATTCGTATTATTAGCTGTTAACCCTTATACTCCACATACAGCTCCCGGACCGCGTTGGGGTCGGCGGGGGCTGCTGCCTTGGGGGCTTCGGCAGACTTGGCTGCGGGGGTCTTGTCGTGAGGGCCGTCCCGCCAGGCAAGGAACTTGGGAGCCACCTGGGGGAACAGGGCCAGGGAGAGGACATCCTCGTCGCTCTTAGCGATGTCCTTGAATTCCTCCCGGTACTTCTCCACCTCCGGCTCCAGCAGGTCCGCCGGGCGGCAGGTGATGACGTCCTCGGGAGCAATGCCGGCTTTGGCACGGACCTCCTCGTTGACAGTGCCGGGCAGCTTGCCGTACTCGCCTTTCAGCATGGCCTTGGACTCCTTGGTGAAGGTCTTGTACCGCTCGCCCATGATGATGTTCATGACCGCCTGGGTGCCCACGATCTGGCTGGAGGGCGTCACCAGCGGAGGATAGCCGTAGTCCGCTCTAACCCGGGGGATCTCCGCCAGCACGTCATAGTACTTGTCCTCCTTCCCGGCCTGCTTGAGCTGGGAAATCAGGTTGGACAGCATACCGCCGGGCACCTGGTACAGCAGGGTGTTTGTGTCCACCCGCAGGACCTTGGGGTCCAGAGAGCCCTGCTCCTGGAGCTTGGCGGCCACCTTGCGGAAGTGGACGGCAGCCTCGCTCATCTTGTTCAGGTCCAGACCGGTATCCCGGGGGGTACCCTTCAGCGTGGCTACCAGAGACTCGGTGGCGGGCTGGGCGGTGCCGTTGGCAAGGGGGCTGAGGGCGGTGTCCACGATGTCCACGCCCGCCATGGCGGCCATCAGGTACACCATGTCGCCGGTGCCGGTAGTGTTGTGGGTGTGGAGGTGGATGGGAACGCTGACCGTTTCTTTCAGCCGCTTCACCAGGGAGTAAGCAGCGGCAGGCAGCAGCAGGTTCGCCATGTCCTTGATGCAGATGACGTCGGCGCCCATCTGCTCCAGCTCCTTGGCCAGCTTGACGAAGTACTCCTCGTCATGGATGGGGGAGATGGTGTAGGAAAGAGTGCCCTCCACCATACCGCCGTACTTCTTGGTGGACTTGATGGCCTGCTCCAGGTTGCGAACGTCGTTGAGGGCGTCGAAGATGCGGATGATGTCGATGCCGTTTTCGATGGACTTCCGGCAGAAAGCATCCACTACGTCGTCGGCATAGTGCTTGTAGCCCAGGATGTTCTGGCCCCGGAACAGCATCTGCAGCTTGGTGTGGGGCAGGGCTTTCCGCAGCTTCCGCAGACGCTCCCAGGGGTCCTCGTTGAGGAAGCGCATACAGGCGTCGAAGGTGGCGCCGCCCCAGCACTCCAGAGACCAGTAGCCGATGGAGTCCAGCACCTCACAGGCGGGGAGCATATCCTCCACCCGCATCCGGGTTGCCGCCTGGGACTGGTGGGCGTCACGAAGAATGGTATCTGTGATATACAGAGGCTTGTTACTTAAAAATTCCATATGATACCTCCCTTAACCGAACAGAGAGATGAGGACGCCCGCCGCGATGGCGGAGCCGATGACGCCGGCCACGTTGGGGCCCATGGCGTGCATCAGCAGGAAGTTGCCGGGATTGGCCTCCTGGCCCACCTTCTGGGAAACACGGGCGGCCATAGGCACGGCGGAAACACCGGCAGAGCCGATGAGGGGATTGATCTTTTCCTTCAGGAACAGGTTCATGAACTTGGCAAGCAGGACGCCGCCGGCGGTGCCGCAGCCGAAGGCCACGATACCCATGACCATGATCTTGATGGTCTGGAGAGACAGGAAGGTGGCGCCGGTGGCAGTAGCGCCAACAGACACGCCCAGGAAGATGGTGACGATGTTGATGAGCTCGTTCTGCACGGTCTTGCTGAGCCGCTCAGTGACACCGCACTCCCGGAACAGGTTGCCCAGCATCAGGCAGGCAATCAAAGGACCGGCAGAGGGCACCAGCAGGGCCACAAAGATGGTCACCACGATAGGGAAGATGATCTTCTCTTTTTTGGAGACCTGCCGCAGGGGCTTCATCACGATCTGCCGTTCCTTCTCAGTAGTCAGCAGCTTCATAATGGGCGGCTGGATGACAGGCACCAGGGCCATGTAAGAGTAGGCCGCCACGGCGATGGGGCCAAGCAGGGCCGGAGCCAGCATAGCGGTGACGAAGATGGCGGTGGGGCCGTCGGCGCCGCCAATAATGCCGATGGAACCAGCCTCCGCGCCGGTGAAGCCCATGAAACGGCAGCCAGCGTAAGTCAAGAAGATGCCCACCTGGGCAGCAGCGCCCAGCAGCAGGCTCTTGGGGTTGGCGATCAGGGGACCGAAATCGGTCATGGCACCCACGCCCATGAAGATGAGGCAGGGGTAGATGCCCAGCTTCACGCCTAAGTACAGGATATCGATAAGGCCGGTGGAGACGGTGACATTGGACAGCTCCATGCCGTAGTAAGCGGCAGCTTGCTCTGCCTGGACCAGCGCCTGGAGCTGCACCTCAAGAGTGCTCAGTGCGCTGCCGGCGGAAGCGGAGATGTCCGCTATCACACTCTGGATGGTTTCCGGGGTGAAGGTGGCCTGTACCGCAGCCATCAGTTGCTCCACATACGGAGCGAGAACGTTTTGCGATACACCCAATTCCTGCATCTCCGCAAGGAACTCCGCGGTGATGGGAGAGCCGCCGATGAGATCCCAGTGGATGTGACCTCCGGCGAAGAGAATTTCGTGGAACATCCCGGCGCCGGGCAGGTTGGTCATCAGCATACCGAAGGCGATGGTGACCATCAGCAGAGGTTCAAATTTCTTTCCGATACCCAGATACAGCAGGAAGCAGGCAATGCAGAGCATCACCAGGTTCTTCCAGCCGCCGCTCTGAAAGAACAGAACGAAGCCGGTATCATTGATAAAATTCAGGATAGCTTCCATTATTTGTCCTCCAGTCTCTTACTGGATGACGCACAGCAGCGTCCCGGACTCCACGGAGGCTCCCTTGGAGGTATTGACAGAGACAACCTTGCCGTCGCAGGGGCACATGATCTCGTTTTCCATCTTCATAGCCTCCAGGATCATCAGCACCTGGCCGCGCTTCACGGCGTCGCCGGCGGCGACGTTGATGGACAGAATGGTGCCGGGCATGGGGGAGGTCACCTGTTCACCGCCGGCAGGAGCCGCAGCGGGGGCAGGGGCAGGAGCAGGCGCTGCCGTGGCAGCGGCGGGCGCGGGAGCGGCTCCGGTCAGTTCCTCCAGTTCGATCTCATAGGCGGTGCCGTTGACGGTCACTCTGTACTTTTTCATAAGCTCTTTCTCCTTATCCGTTTTACATTGAAATGACTTACAGCTTCTTCACCGACAAGATGCGGATGCCGGTGATGTCGGTGCCAAGGTCCTCCGCAATGGCAGCGGAGACAGCGGCGATCAGCTCCTGCTGGTTGACCGCAGGCACAGCTGCCGGGGCGGAAATGGCCGCCTCCGGGGCTGCCTGCTGCTTCCGGCCGCAGATACGGCCCAGCAGTGTCGTCAGGACGATCAGGCAGATCAGACCGAAAAACACCGTTCCCATTCCCATCAGACAGACAAATATGATGGAATAGTCCATAGGTTCCCTCCTGTACTCGAAATTGGGAATATTATAACAAATTTTCGGGGGAAAGACAATTCGGCTTTGGCTAGATTTCTTTTGCTCTTTTTGGTTATGTTGACGAAGAAAACAATAGCAGCAGTGAAAATATCCATAACCAATGATAACAGTTTATGCTATAATGATTCGTATCAACTATGCAGATGTTTTGCCGGAGAATATTCGGTGAAAGCGGAAGGATGTGCAGTTTTGAAGTACCATACAGTGATTTCGGGCCGCTTTTTGGAACGCCCGAACCGGTTTATCGCCAGAGTGGAAACGGCGGAGGGTGTCCAGACTGTCCATGTAAAGAATACGGGCCGCTGCCGGGAACTGCTGGTTCCGGGGGCGACGGTCTATCTGGAACAGGCCGTCAATCCCGCCCGAAAGACGCCCTATGACCTGATCGCTGTGGAAAAGGGTGGCCGGCTCATCAATATGGATGCCCAGGCACCCAACAAGGTCTTTGGCGAGTGGGCGGCAGCAGGGGGCTTTCTCCCCGGATTGACCGCCATTCACTGCGAATACGTTTACGGAAATTCCCGGCTGGATTTCTGCCTGGAGACGGAAAAAGGGCTGCAGTTGGTGGAGGTCAAAGGCGTGACGTTGGAGGAGAACGGCCGCGCCCGCTTTCCGGACGCTCCTACGGAACGGGGTGTCAAACACATTCAGGAATTGCAAAAAGCAGTAGAAAAAGGGCTTGACGCTACACTATTCTTTGTGGTACAAATAAAGGACATTGACAGCGTTTCTCCAAATGATGATACCCATCCCGCCTTCGGTGCGGCCCTGCGGGAAGCAGTGTCCCGTGGTGTAAGCGTTTGCGCATATGACTGCGAGGTAACGCCGGACAGTCTGTCCATCCGCCGGCCGGTGCCGGTCATTCTCTGAAACCGTTAGGAGTTATACCATGAGTTTTCTGGAATTGTTTCTCATTGGCATAGGCCTGTCCATGGACGCTTTTGCCGTGGCCATCTGCCAGGGCCTGTGCATGAAAAAGCTGAACTGGCGCTATGCCGCTATCATCGCCTTGTTCTTCGGCGGCTTCCAGGCGCTGATGCCTTTTATCGGCTGGCTGTTGGGCTCCCAGTTCGCGGGGTACATCCAGAACATCGACCATTGGGTGGCCTTTGTACTGCTTGCGCTGATCGGCGGCAATATGGCGCGGGAGGCATTGTCTCCGGAAGAGGAGGAGATGGCCTGCGCTGTGGACCAGAAGCTGGACTATAAGCAACTCTTTTTGATGGCGGTGGCCACCAGCATCGATGCGCTGGCGGTGGGCGTGACCTTTGCTTTCCTGGAGGTATCCATCCTTCCGGCAATCTCCATCATCGGTTGCACGACCTTCGTTCTCTCCATGGTGGGCGTGGCTGTGGGCAACTTCTTCGGCGCACGCTACAAAAAGCGGGCGGAGCTCTCCGGCGGCATCATTCTGATTTTGCTGGGCGCAAAGATCCTTTTGGAGCATCTGGGCATCTTTTGAAGGATATGAAAACCGGCGCCGTATGGCGCCGGTTTTTCTTGTCTTTTTTTAGCATATGCGGTAGAATATCCCGGAAAAGGGGGCGCTCACATGGATAAAAAGAAAGCCGCCGCGGCTGCTGCGGTGACGGTGGTGGCGGCAGCTGGGATGGTCACCGGCACGGTGTTCGACAGCCCTGCAGACCTGATGGAGGAACCCGCGGCTATCGTTTCCGTGCAGACGGACGAGGATGACAGCGGTGTGGCACCGGAAGAACGGCAGAAAGGCCCCGCGGCCCGTATCCGGGAATGGGTGCTGAGCCTTCCAGCGGCGGTACGGATGCTGGTGGGCGTTCCGCTGTGGGTGCTGGGCTGGGTGCTCCTGACCGGGCTTTCCACCCTTTGGGCCAACGCGCTGACGCCGCTGCTGAGCAGAGTTTTGGGTTGGCTGTGTCTGGGACTGCTCCTGACGGCGGTATTCGCCTGCTCGGTGAAGGCCGCTTTCCCGGATGCACCGCTGCGCAAGATTCTGCGCCCCAGGAATGTGCTGTTTCTGCTGGGCATGACGGCTGTGCTGGCGGTAGCCGATCTGGCGCTTCCTACGGTCTGGCAAGGCTATGATGTCTATTCCCGGACGGTCTGGCGGGTGGGTGCTACCTGTCTGCTGGCGTTTGTCTGCTGTGGGGCGCTGAAGTCTCAGGGAAAACAGGCCGCAGCGGTCAAAAGGGAAGTCCCTGCCCATAGCGGGAGAACTGCCGTGGAGGAGGAAGCCCGCCGCCTGGCAGATACGGTCTGCGGAAAAAGATAAAAAATGGGCCTGACTTTTGTCAGACCCATTTTTACACGATTTTCTGCAAAAACGGCTTTTCAGAGACGCTTTTTCCTTCTGCAAAATAGCGGATGATGTCTTTTCTGGTGACGATGCCGATGAAGCTGCCGGTGTCGTCCACCACGGGGATAAAGTTTTGGTTCATGGCGCTGGAGAGCAGTTCCTCCATGCTGACGGTGATACGGACGGGAAGGTACTGGGTCTCCCGGAGAATGTCCCGGACACAGAGCTGTTCCAGGTCCTTCATGGAACAGGCCCGCTGGCTGTCCCGCTCGTCAGACAGGAGGCGCCACAGAAAGTCTCCCTCGCTGACGGTACCCACATATTTGCCGTCCCGGCTGATGACAGGGATCGCGGTATAGCCGTGGTGACGCATTTTTTCAAGTCCCTGGCGGAAGGTGTAATCGTCGTAAAGATATGCGACGCGGTTTTTGGGAAGCAGGAAGTACGCAATATTCACAAAAACTGCCCCTTTTCTCGAAGACGGAAAGCCCGCCTGTATTTGGCTCTTCGGCCTCTATTCATAATATACAATATCTGCCGCCCACAATGGTGAACAATTTATGAAATCTGCTGGCAAAAGTCCTTTACTTTTCCAGGGGAAGCTGCTATGATATTTCTGTGGTATATGCAACACAGAAGGAGGCGGCATTATGCTGTCACAGCAGGAGCTGGAAAAAAGTCCCTTGTTTCAAGATATCAGTTACGAGGATTATCGCAGTCTGCTCACCTGCTTTCAGGCGGTCCAGAAATCCTTCCGGTCAGATGACCTGATCTACGATTTCTCTTCCCCGAAGAATGACGCTGTGGGTATTGTAGAACGGGGCTGCGCTGCGCTGATCCGCATCGATGAGGAGGGCGTGGCCACTGTGATGGAGGAGTTGGGACCCGGCGGTGTCTTCGGCAGAACGCTGGCTTTTGCCGGCTCCAGTGGAGACAGCCTGGAGGTCGTGTGCCAGGAGCCATGCGATGTGCTGTTCATTGACTATCCGCATATCCTCAAGCGGTGTGAGCACGCCTGCAACCGTCACAGCGTCCTGGTGCAGAATATGCTGCGGCTGATGAGTGATAAAGCCCAGGCCCTCAGCCAGCGGGTGGATGTACTGTCCCGCCGTTCCATCCGGGAAAAGCTCCTCTGTTATTTCCGCCAGCTTTCGGAGCAGGCGGGGGGCAATACCTTTACATTGCCATTCTCTCTCAGCACCCTGGCGGATTACATCGCAACGGACCGTAGCGCCATGATGCGGGAGCTGAAGCGTTTGCGGGAGGAGGGGATCGTCCGCTCTGACGGGCGTCAGTTCACGCTCCTTTGAGCATAATTCTTGCATAGATGGATGATTTGTGAAAAAATTGTCGTTAATGGATTGACGAACTCCCGTTCATATATTATTATGTAAGTAATGCGTATATGGCAGGATACAGGTCGTTTTTATTTCATCATTTGGGAAAGAAGGAATAGTATGTATCGCATCGTCAGAAAAGAGGCCCTCCGTCCCACAGTCACGCTGTACGAGATCGAGGCGCCCCTGATCGCCAAGAAGGCCCAGCCGGGCCAGTTCATCATCCTGCGCGTGGATGAGAACGGTGAGCGCATCCCCATCACCATCAATAACTACGATCCCGAGAAGGGCACCGTTACCATTATTGTCCAGACTGTGGGTGCTACCACCGAAAAGCTGACCCACCTGAATGAGGGTGACTATCTGCAGGACTTCGTGGGCCCCCTGGGCAAGGCTACCGAGACCGAGGGCAAGAAGAAGGTCTGCGTGGTCGGCGGCGGCGTAGGCTGCGCCATTGCCTATCCCGTGCTGAAGAAGTTCCACGATGACGGCGCCGAGGTCCACGCGGTGGTCGGCTTTAAGAACAAGGACCTGGTCATCCTGGAGGATGACTTCCGGAAGTCCTCCGATGTGCTGAAGATCTGCACCGACGATGGTTCTTACGGCCAGAAGGGTCTGGTCACCGACGCCCTGAAGGAGCTGATCGAGGCCGGCAACCAGTATGACGAGGTGTTCGCCATCGGCCCCATGATCATGATGAAGTTCGTCTCCAAGACCACCGAGCCCTACGGCATCCCCACCACCGTGTCCATGAGCCCCATCATGGTGGATGGCACCGGCATGTGCGGCGGCTGCCGCCTGAGCGTCGGCGGCGAGATGAAGTTCGCCTGCGTGGACGGCCCTGACTTTGACGGCCATAAGGTAGACTGGGACATTGCCGTCAAGCGTAACCAGATGTACCGTGATTTCGAGATGCACAAGCACGAAGAGACCTGCAACCTGTTCAAAAAGGAGGCCGAATAATCATGGCCAATATGTCTTTGACGAAGAATCCCATGCCTTCCCAGGAGCCCAATGTTCGGAACAAGAACTTTGAGGAAGTGGCTCTCGGCTACACCGAGGCCCAGGCCCTGGATGAGGCCCAGCGCTGCCTGAACTGCAAGAACAAGCCCTGCATGACCGGCTGCCCCGTTATGGTACATATCCCCGAGTTCATCGCTGAAGTCGCCAAGGGCAACTTTGAGGAGGCCTATCAGATCATCTCCCACACCTCCGCTCTGCCCGCCGTCTGCGGCCGTGTCTGCCCCCAGGAGAACCAGTGCGAGAAGTACTGCGTCCGGGGCAAGAAGGGCGAGCCCGTCGGTATCGGCCGTCTGGAGCGCTTCGTGGCTGACTGGCACAATGCCAACTGCCACACCCTGCCTGAGAAGCCCGCCTCCAACGGTCACCGCGTGGCTATCGTAGGCTCCGGCCCCGCAGGCCTGACCTGCGCCGGCGATCTGGCCCGCAAGGGTTACGAGGTCACCGTTTTTGAGGCGCTGCACCTGGCTGGCGGCGTGCTGGTCTACGGCATCCCCGAGTTCCGTCTGCCCAAGTCCATCGTCCAGAAGGAAGTGGATGGCCTGAAGGCTCTGGGCGTCACCATCGCCACCGATACCGTGGTGGGCCGCACCATCACTGTTGACGAGCTGATGGAGGAGCAGGGCTTCGAGGCTGTGTTCATCGGCTCCGGCGCCGGTCTGCCCATGTTCATGAACATCCCCGGCGTCAACTACAAGGGCGTGTTCTCCGCCAACGAGTTCCTGACCCGTATCAACCTGATGAAGGCCTACAAGCCTGACTCTGACACCCCCATTGTCCATCCCAAGAAGGTGGCTGTGGTTGGCGGCGGCAACGTGGCCATGGACGCCGCCCGCTGTGCCAAGCGCCTGGGCGCCGAGGTGTACGTCGTGTACCGCCGCGGCATGGAGGAGCTGCCCGCCCGTAAGGAGGAAGTTGAGCACGCCGAGGAAGAGGGCATCATCTTCAAGACCCTCAACAACCCCGTGGAGATCATGGCTGACGAAAATGACAACGTCACCAAGATCCGCTGCATCCAGATGGAGCTGGGCGAGCCCGATGCCTCCGGCCGCCGTCGTCCCATCGAGGTCGCCGGCAGTGAGTTTGATCTGGACGTGGACTGCGTCATCATGGCTCTGGGCACCAGCCCCAATCCCCTGATCAAGGACACCACCAAGGGTCTGGAGATCAACAAGAAGGGCGGCATCGTAGTCAACGAGGACGGCCTGACCTCCAAGAACAACGTCTACGCCGGCGGCGACGCCGTCACCGGCGCTGCCACCGTCATCCTGGCTATGGGCGCCGGAAAGACCGCCGCCAAGGCCATCGACGAGGCTCTGAGCAAGTAAATCGGCATACGAAAACGGCGCCTGCGAAAGCAGGTGCCGTTTTTTATAGCAGGCTGTTCACATCCAATTCCGTCACCGGAATGACCGGAAGGGGCGTATCCGTGTGGGGGCCGATCTCCTTGTGCATCCAGATCATGTCGTACCACTTGTTGAACTTATAGCCGCATTTGGGGAATTTGGCCGTCAGTTCGTAGCCCATGTGGGCGTGAAATTCCGGGCTATTGTTGGTTAGGTGGTCATCCGGTTGGTCGGTGTAGGCAATGCAGGCGTACATGCTTAGAATGTGCTGGGCTTTGAGGATGCGCTCCAAGGCTTCGTAAAGCCTGCGGCCGCAGCCGGTACCGGTTTGGCCCTGCTTGACATAGATGGAGGTTTCCACTGCCCAGTCATAGGCCGCACGCTGTTTAAAAGGGGAGGCGTAGGCGTAGCCGATGAGCTTTCCGCCCAGCTGGGCCACAAGATAAGGATAGCGGCGGAGACGGTCGGCCATGGTGGCGCCGAATTCCTCCAGGGTGGGCGGCTCGTAGTTGAAGGCTACCGCTGTCTGGAGAACATAAGGGGTGAAAATCTCCAGCAAGGCTGGGGCGTCTCCGGCCTGGGCCATGCGGAGTTGGATGTCAGATGTCATGTGTGTCACTCCCAGAAGGTTTTTTAGATTGTAGCACAGCTCTGAAAAAAGGACAAGAGGCGTTTTGACCTGGACGAAAAAGTATGCTAAACTGAAAAAAATAGCCGGGGAGGAAGAAACATGCAGAAAGAAGCGGAGAGGAAGCATCCTGTCAAGGCCCTGCGGCGGGCGGGCGTTTTGGTGCTGGTATGTCTGGCGGTGGGGGCAGCCTGCTTCCTGGCGGGGCGGATCACCGGGGGAAAATCGGAAAAAGCCCCGGAGATCTCGGCGGTGGTGCTGGAGGGCCAGCTGTCCCAAATCAGTGAGCTGGCCAGTGTCAGCTATGCCTACACGAATATGGGGCAGTTTGAAAGCAGTAACGATTTTTATGGTATGAAGGTGCCGTTTACCACGAAAAAATTTATTCTGACCTATGACGGCGTCATCAAGGCGGGCATCGACTTGAGTCAGGCACGGGTGACGGTGGATGGGCAGCAGGTCCGCGTCCGGCTGCCGGAGGCGCAGATATTGTCCCACGAGATCGACGCCGACAGCGTGCAGATCTTCGATGAAAAGACCAGCCTGTTCAACCCCTTTACCGTGGAGGATTTCACGGACTTTCAGGCAGAGCAGCAGCGTGTTATGGAAGAGAAAGCGCTGGCAAAGGGCCTGCTGGAGGAGGCACGGAGGAAAGCGGCGGACAGTGTGAAGATGCTGTTGTCCCAGGTACTTCCGGAGGGCACGGAATTGATCGTTGCATAAAAAACGGAGCCGAAAGGCTCCGTTTTTGTATCAATAGGCAGATTCCTGTGCTTGTACATCCCTGTAAATGCGGTCGTTCACTGGAACGGCGATACCGTGCTTTTGGGCCAGACACCGGATGGTCCCGGCGAACAGCTCCAGCTCGCTTTTGCGGTGAGCCTTGCCGTCCTGCCGCATGGAGGGCTCTCCGTCGGCAGGGAAACTGTCGATGATGGCAAGCCAGCCGTCGATGTCCTTCTCCGACAGGGGGACGCCCTCGGCGTTTGCCACGGTCACAACCTCCCGCATAGCGCCCAGCATGGTGTCCCGGGCCTCGCCGGGGACCTGGAGGCCGCCGTAGCCGCACTGGTATAGCATGGCGGCCTGGTTGCAGCCGGTGTTGCACAGCAGCTTGCTCCACATATGGGTGGCAATATCATCGGGGAGGGCGTAGGAAAAGGAGATACGGTCAAAGAACGATGTCAGCCGCCGCAAATGGCGGTCATCCTGCCCGGCAGGCACGCCTATGGCAAGCTCACCAAAGGGAGAGACGGTAACGTGGTTTCCCTCCTTCAGAGCGGACATCCGCTGGGCCACGCACCAGACCACCTGCTCAGGGGAGAAGGCGGCGCCAAGCACCTGCTCACTGGAAATGCCGTTGAGCACGGAAACCAGCGTGGTGTCCGGCCCCACCAGATGGCGGCAGGTCTCAATGGCGATGTCCAGCCCACCGAACTTGACCGCGAACAGGAGGAGGTCCACTGGCTCCGTTACAGCGGCGGCATCGGTATAGTTGAAATCCTGAAATTCTCCGTTGAAGGTCACGCCCTCCCGGCGGTAGCGCTCCACCCGGCGGCTGTCCGCCAGCACCAGGACATGCTCACGGCCCAAAGCTTCGGTCAACAGGTGGGTGTACAGGGTGCCCAAAGCGCCCAGGCCAATGACGCCTGCGGTCTTGATATCGTTCATGCAGATTCCTCCTTATGGCAGAAAAGCGGCGCATATGCGCCGCTTTTCGTGGGTTCTGTTATACGCGGACCAGCCACTTCAGGTCGTAAGGCTCATAGACGACCTTTTCGTAGGCATCCACGTCCAGCAGGACGCCGGTCCAGTCGGAGTGGATGTCGCCGTTCTGCTTGATGAGGATGTCGTAGAGGATGTCGTAGGTCACGCCGTCGGCGGGGTCCGTCTCCACGATGGTGGAGTAGGGCAGGGTCTTGTGGTAAGTCAGCTCCATGCCCTTGTAGTCGAAATGGAAACCGCACCGCATCCGGCAGCCGTCCAGACCGGTGTACCGGGCCACCTGCTTCAAATCGTGGAGGATCTTGTCGCTGTCCTCGTCATAGAGGTTCTCGGGGGTGGTGGCGGTGTAATCAAAGCGGAACTGGATGGAGGCGCCGGGGAGCTTCAGGAACCGTTCCATGTAGGGCACCAGGTCCTTGGCGGGGTAGTCCTTGTACAGCACGCAGTTCACCCGGAAGGGCACCGGCAGGCGGGCCAGCAAGCTGTCGTTGGACTCCACCACATACTTCTGCATATGGCGGGAGACGTTGATGCAGGTGATCTTGTGCTTGTTCTTCTCGGCAAATGCCAGGATATCGTCCTCGGACTGGTGCTCGGACACCGGCAGGGTAGTGTTGATGTAGACCTTGTGGGTGGTGGGAATCTGGTCCAGCATGATCTGGAGCTTTTCAATATCAGCAAATGGCTCACCGCCGGTAAACACAAAGTCACAGCGGGGCGTAATGGCGTCCATACGGCGGATGCTCTGGCAGATCTTTTCCATAGAGAAGCCCGTCAGGTCAGCGTATTCACCTTTGTTGATACAAAAAGGGCAGTGGTTCTTGCAGTCGTAGGGGACGAAGATCGTCACCGTTGCGCCGCCCTCCCGCGTCTTGTAGGGATGTTTCATGTTGATCGGCCTTTCGTAATATATGGTATACATGCGGTGTGTTAAAAACACCGTCTGCGATGCGCACTAAATTATTTTAATGGATTTTTAGCGCAAGGTCAATAGAAAAAGAGAAATTTGAAAGGGTTTTCGCCGTGTTTTTCCCGCTGATATTTCAAAGGCCCGGCGGAGACTGTACACCGGAAGAAAAAAGTGATATACTTTTCATATTTGAAAGAAAGGAGGCGGCTGCCATGGAACCGTTCATCACAGGAGTTCAAACAGCTATGGATGCAGTCACAGCCTTTTTTGCGGCTTATCCAATGGCGGTGGAATGGTATACGGCGTTTGTACGCTTTCTGTTCCCGGTTCTGGCGGTTTTGATCCTGTACCGGGCGGTGCGCTCCCTCCTGAAGATCCCCCACACGCCGGAGACATGGGGCCAGCTGAGCCTGCCCAACGGCACGCCCATCCTGCTGACCCACTGGGAGAACATCATCGGCCGGGGAAAGAACTGCGACGTGTTTTTAAATTATCCCAGTATCTCCCGCCAGCACGCGGCGCTGTGCCGGGGGGAGGACGGGGCATGGACGGTCTACGACCTTGGCTCCAAGGGTGGCACGCAGGTCAACGGACAGAGTGTGGAGGCCTCCGCCCCCGTGGAACTGGGGGATACCATTACTCTGGGCGGCGTGCCGCTGGTGTTCCTGCCCCAGACCGTAGCGGAGCGGGAAGCGCTGGAGGAGCGGCGCCGGGCGGAGCGGCCCGCCGCCATGTGGCCCTCCTTTTTGTGGCTGACGGTGTTCCAGGTGCTGGCCTGTGTGCAGCTCATCGCCGCTGCCGGAGCGGAAGCCACACCGGTATTGCCCCTGTCCTTCCTTGGCCTGACGGTGGTGATGTGGCTGTATTACGCCGCCCTCCGCTGTACCCGCTGCGTAGGCTTTGAGATGGAGACCATCGCCTTTTTCCTCTCCACATTGTCCTTGTCAGTGACGGCTTCCAGCGCGCCGGGGAGCCTGTTCAAGCAGTTCTGCGCCATCCTCCTGGGGCTGGTGCTGTTTCTGGTGCTGGGCCTGTTCCTCCGGGACCTGGAGCGGGTGCGGAAGACCCGCTGGCTTATGGCCGCAGGGGCCATCGGCCTGCTGGGCATCACGCTGCTGATCGGCCATTCCAAATACGGCGCCGTCAACTGGATCTCCATCGGCCCGCTGTCTTTTCAGCCCTCGGAGATCGCCAAGATCTGCTACATCTTTGCCGGCTCCGCCACGCTGGAGCGGCTGTTCCATAAGCGGAATATCACGCTGTTCATCGCCCTGACCGGCGTGTGTATCGGCTGTCTGGGCCTCATGAGTGACTTCGGCACCGCCGCCATCTTCTTCGTGACTTTTCTGGTCATTGCCTATCTCCGTTCCGGGGATTTTGCGACGTTGTCCCTGATCTGTGGCGGAGCGGTGTTCGGCGCGGGCATTATTCTGAAATTCAAGCCCTATATCCTCAGCCGTTTCGCGTCCTGGGGCCATGCCTGGGAGGCGGCCTCCACCACCGGCTACCAGCAGACCCGGACCATGTCCGCTGCCGCCTCCGGCGGCCTGCTGGGCATGGGTGCGGGGAAGGGGTGGCTCCACCGGGTCCCGGCTGCGGATACCGACCTGGTGTTCGGCATGCTGTGCGAGGAGTGGGGACTGCTGATCGCCGTGCTGGCGGTGATGAGCATCATCACCCTGGCGTTCTTCGCTGTCCGGGCCTGCCGGGTAGGGCGTTCCAGCTATTACATTATCGCTGCCTGCGCGGCGGGGTCCTTATTGGTATTCCAGACCTGCCTGAACGTGTTCGGCTCCGTGGACCTGCTGCCCCTTACTGGTGTGACCTTCCCCTTTGTCTCTAACGGCGGCTCCGCCATGATGTCCGCCTGGGGCCTGCTGGCCTTTTTGAAGGCCGCGGACACCCGGGAGAACGCCAGCTTTGCCATTCAGCGGAGCCCGGGACGGAAGCTGACGGAGGCGGCCCGCCGGATGGCGGAGCCGGTAGAGGAGCTTTTCACGGAAAAGGAGGAGCGCCATGAAGAAGATTGAACGCCGCGCCGTGGTCTGCGGCATCCTGGCATTGCTGCTGGCGGCGGGACTGGGCGTTTTTCTGGTCAAGTACCTGCTCCACAGCGGCGATTGGGTCTCCTCACCCTTTAACCGTCACCTGTATGACACCAGCGGGCGGTTAGTCGTGGGTAGTGTGCTGGACCGGGATGGCGACGTACTGTCCGCGGGAGAGGATGGAAAGCGCACCTATTACAAAAATGAGACCGTCCGCAAGGCCACGCTCCACGCGGTGGGCGACCTGCAGGGCAGCATCGGTACCGGCGCGTTGAATGCCTTTGCCGATAAGCTGACGGGCTATGACCTCCTGAACGGCGCCTTCGGCGCGGACCGGGGGTCAGAGCTGTACCTCACCATCGACGCCCGGTACAATTACGAGGCCTATCAGGCGCTGAACGGCCACGCGGGCACGGTGGCGGTGTACAACTACAAGACCGGGGAAATTTTGTGTATGGTCTCCGCACCCAGCTATGACCCGCTGAACGTTCCCAAAGACATTGAGACCAATGACCACTATAAGGGCGCCTACCTGAACCGCTTTTTGTCCTCCACATTCACACCCGGCTCCGTCTACAAGACCGTGACACTGACAGCGGCGCTGGAGCAGTTCCCGGACATTGAAAACCGCACCTGGACCTGTACGGGCAGCGTCCAGATCGGGGACGAGACCATCATCTGCTCCGGCACCCACGGGGAGCAGCACATCGGTGACGCGTTTGCCAACAGCTGCAACGTGGCGTTTGCACAGATGGCGGAGGAGTTGGGGGCCGATACCCTGAAGAAGTACACGGGAAAGGCGGGGCTGATGGACAGTTATTCCATCGACGGCCTGCCCACCGCCAAAGGCACCTTTGATTTTAGCACCGTCACCGCCGGGCAGCTGGGCTGGGCCGGTGTGGGGCAGTATAAGGACCAGGTGAATCCCTGCGCCCTGATGGTCTATATGGGAGCCGTAGCGAATGGCGGCAAGGCCGCAAAGCCCTATCTCATCCAAAAGACGGTTTCCCCGCTGGGCATCCCGTCTCTGCCCCATATGACCACAAAGACTGGGACGCTGATCTCCTCTGGTACGGCGTCGAAGCTGGCGGACATGATGGCGGACAATGTGGAAAAGACCTACGGTACCAAACGGTTCCCGAACATGGACATCTGCGCCAAGTCCGGCACCGCCGAGGTGGGGGAGGGGCAGACGCCCCACGCCTGGTTCGCCGGATTCCTGCGGAACGAGGACGCACCCTATGCCTTTGTGGTCCTGGTGGAAAACGGCGGAGGCGGCAGCTCTGTGGCCGGCACTGTGGCAGGTAAGGTGCTGAATATCATGGTAAATGGATACTGAGGAGAAGTGACATGAAAGAGAGAAAAAAGGAACCTCTGACCACCCGGCGGATCAACGGAGGGGCGATCTTCTCCGGCATCGGCTTCCTGCTGTATCTGGCAGCACGGGCGCTGGGGTGGGAGCTGGCGGCAGATGGTATCTGCATCGCCTTCGGTGTCATCGCCGTGCTGACCTTTCTCGCCGCCGCTGTGGGCCGGCAAAAGGACAAGGAGCTGGTGAGTTACAGCCTGCTCTGGGGCACCGGGGCGCTGGCGCTGCTGCTGGGCGGCTGCGCGGTATTGACTATCAAAATGAAGCTGGGACTGTAAAATAAAACCACGCTGTGTTCGTCACAGCGTGGTTTTTTCGGCGGAATCATGCCGTTTCAAGCGGCGCATGGCCCACAGGAAACAGCACAGATAGGCCAGGAAGGTCACAGACCAGGTAGGCCCAGTAGACCGTCTGGATGGTGTGGAACGCGGGAACCTGGAAGATGGGGCTACGGTCAGAATGCGCACGCCGCAAGCGCCAACCAGAGACACCAGCATGGGCATGACAGAGTAACTGATGCCGCAGAGGGCATAGGTGGCGCAGATGATGGTCCTGCGGTTCATACCGGCGGCGATCACCGCAGGACTGTCGGTGTAGATGGACAGCAGCGGTTCTTCAAAGAACACCGCCAGGTTGCCCATCACCGTGGACAGGTCGGCCTGGTAAAAGGCGTTCATGGAGGTATAGATCAAAGTTTCGATATTGGACGCGGCGGCGTTGCCTGCCAAGATGATATCCGCCACGTTGAACAGGAGCTGAAGAATGCTGGAGAACATCAGCGGCAGCGTGAATTGCAGCAGTTCGGGGAGAATGGCACTGCTGCACATATCGATTTCGTAGGCGTTTCCTGAGGTGCAGTTCATAGGAACAAGCCTTCCGTTTGACCTGAGTTTGCCCACCCCCTGGCGGACAGTTTTTCCATTCTAACATCCTCTTTATGGAAATATTATAGAAAAAACGACAAAAGTTCCCATCATTTTCGCCGCGGCATGTACGTGGCGAAAATACATTGACTCAGCCGCCTTGGGCGGCGTTCACCAGTGACCGACGTCACTGGTGGGGGTTCAGCCCAAAAGAGAGAGGAGCCATTTGGCTCCTCTCTCTTTTGGACGTCTAAGGGGGAAGCAATCCCTCTTGGATTTAAAACGCGGGGACAACAGCACCGGCATACTTCTCCTCAATGAAGGAGCGCACATCATCAGAGTGCAGGGCATCCACCAGGGCCTGAACGGCGGGATTATTCTCGTTGCCTTCCTTGACCACCAGGATATTCACATAGGGAGAGTCAGCATCCTCGATAGCCAGAGCGTCCTCAACGGGGTTGAAGCCAGCTTCCAGCGCATAGTTGACGTTGATGACGGCGATGTCCACCTCAGTCAGGGCATTGGGGACCATGGCGGCCTCCAGCTCGGTGAAGGTCAGGTTCTTGGGGTTTTCCACGATGTCGTTGGGGGTGGCATCCAGACCGGCGTCAGCGCTGAGTTTGATGAGACCCTGGGCCTCCAGCAGCAGCAGAGCGCGGGCCTCGTTGGTCACGTCGTTGGGGACAGCCACGGAAGCGCCGTCAGCCAGGGCGTCCAGAGAGGCGGTCTTGCCGGCGTAAATGCCCATGGGCTCGATGTGAACGCCGGCCACGCTCACCAGATGGGTGCCGTTCTCAGCGTTGAAGTTCTCCAGATAGGGGACGTGCTGGAAGTAGTTGGCATCCTCGGCGCCCTCCTCCACGGCGGTGTTGGGGACCACATAGTCGCCGTAGACGTGGACCTGCAGGTCGATGCCCTGCTCTTTCAGGATGGGAACGCAGACTTCCAGGATTTCGGCGTGGGGAGTGGCGGAAGCAGCCACATTCAGCACGGTGGGCTCTGCGGGAGTCTCAGCGGGGGTTTCGGTCTCAGCGGGCTTCTCCGCAGGGGCAGGGGTCTCCTTGGAGCCGCCGCAGGCGGCCAGGGACAGGCACAGCACCAGGGCCAGTGCCAGAGTCAGCAGTTTTTTCATTGTTCTTTTCCTCCAATATTTCTGGGATTTTTTATTTCATACGGCTGTCCGGAATTCCAAAGACAGGCGGTGAAACCGATGTAACGCGGGGTTATTTGGTGTGGGTGAACCGGGCCAGCATTTCCAGAGGAGCGAAGCCCTTCTTGTGACTACTGTCCAGGCGCTTGTCAATGCGGTTGGACACACGGCTGAAAACAGATTGAATGAGCTGCACCAGAACGATCAGGAAGATGACCGTCACCAGCAGCATGGGGGGATAGCGGCGCTGGTAGCCGTACCGGATGGCCAGGTCGCCCAGGCCGCCTGCGCCAATGGCGCCTGCGATGGCGGTGTAAGCCAGGATGGTCACGATGGAGATGGCGCCGCCCAGCACCAGGGAGGGCTTCGCCTCCGGCAGGTAGACCTTCCAGACGATCTGGAACGTGGATGCGCCCATAGACTGGGCCGCCTCCACAACGCCGGCGTCCACTTCCGCCAGGGAGGTCTCCACCATACGGGCGATGAAGGGAGCCGCGGAGACCACCAGGGGGACGATGGCACCCCGGACGCCGATCTTGGTGCCCACAATGAGCTTTGTGAAGTCCATAATGGCGACCATCAGGATGATGAAGGGAAGAGACCGGCCCACGTTGATGATCCAGCCCAGGACCTTGTAGATCACGTTGTTGGGGCGGATGCCGTGGGGCTGGGTCAGGATGAGGGCCACGCCCAGGGGCAGGCCCAGCAGGTAGGCGAACACCGTGGAGATACCGGTCATGACCAGGGTGTCGATAGTGCCGTCCAGCAGCAGGGGACCGTATTTGGACCAGAATTCAGCAGTCAGAAGATCAGCCATGGTATTCCACCTCCTCCGCGGAAACGTTGGGCTGGGAACGGATGTAGCTCAGGGCCTTGGCGGCCTCATTGGGGTCGTCGGGGAGGCCCAGCAGCATGGTGCCGAAGGCCTTGCCGTCGATGTTGCGGGTGTCGGCGCCCAGAATGTTTACCTTGACGCCGCAGTCGATGGCGAGAGAGGCGATGAGGGGCTGGTAGGCCGTGCCGCCGTTGAAGGCCACGCGGACGGCGTGGGTCCCGGCGGGATATTGCTGGACGCTTGCACCTCCCGGATACACGAGGCGGCGGGCCGCGTCGGTGGTGGGGTGGGAGAAGATGTCCTCCACAGAGCCCTGTTCGGCTACTACACCGCCATCCAGGATGGCGACCCGGGAGCAGATTTCTTCAATCACGCTCATCTGGTGGGTGATGACCACCACGGTGACACCCAGTTTGGCGTTCAGGTCTTTCAGCAGAGCCAGAATGGAAGCGGTGGTGGTGGGGTCCAGCGCGGAGGTGGCCTCGTCACACAACAGCACCTTGGGGTCCGTTGCCAAAGCGCGGGCGATAGCTACCCGCTGCTTCTGGCCACCGGAGAGCTGGGAGGGATAGGCGTCAGCCTTGTCACGAAGGCCCACCAGCTCCAAAAGCTCCAAGGCCCGCTTTTTCGCCTGGGCGGCGGGCACGCCGCTGATCTCCATAGGGAAGCACACATTTTTCAGGCAGGTGCGCTGCATCAGCAGGTTGAAGCTCTGGAAGATCATGGTGATATTCCGGCGGGCCAGCCGCAGTTCCCTTTCACTGACGTGAGCGGGCTTTTCTTCCTCGCCGTCCTGTTCCATCCAGGCCAGCCGCTGACCGTCCACAATGACGGTGCCGGAAGTGGGACGCTCCAGCAGGTTCATACACCGGACCAGCGTGGATTTGCCCGCGCCGGACAGACCGATGATGCCGAAGATCTCGCCCTGCCTGATGTCCAGATTGATGTCTTCCAGGGCGTGGACGGCGGTATCGCCGTCGCCGAAGGTCTTGGTCAGATGTTGGATCTGAATGATGGATTCGCTCACAATATCGAATCTCCTTTATCTGTATTTGTTGCAACAAAAAAGTCCTTGATGCCAAGCATCAAGGACGACAGACTTGCCGTGGTACCACCTTGGTTCGCACACTTCCTCACGAAAGCGGCCTTTGAGAGTGCCAGCACACTCCTGCGCTGTGACGTGCGCTCACGTCGTGACCTATGCGTTCGCGGTCGGCCACGCAACTCCGAGACCATGTTCGGCAAGCCCTTCCGTACCCCTTTCCACCAACCGGGGCTCTCTGCGGCGTATCTGCCTGCTTACTCTTCTCTTCATCGTCTTTGCGGTATGAAATTGTTTTGTTATCTGCTGTGTAGTTTACACGCTATCGCTTTTTCTGTCAACGGTTGAAATGGACAGAAACGACCGATAAGGGCTTGGTAAAACTGGTCATAATTGACAACACGGCAAAAATTTCTGTCGAAAAACCGGGTATCGGATTGAAAGCGGAGGGCAAAACTGCTATCATATCTAATCATTTAAAGGAGGCGTCAGCATGGCGGGGCGTCATGACCAGAATTTCATCATGCGCTGGCTGCGGGACCTGCTGTGCGGCTTTCTGATCGGCGCCGGAGCCATCCTGCCGGGCGTCTCCGGCGGTGTGCTGGCGGTAGTATTTGATATTTACCGCCCCTTTATGGAGGTGCTGACCCATCCCCGGACTGCCATCCAAAAGTATTGGAAATGGTTTCCGCCCATCGCTCTGGGCTGGTGCGCGGGTTTTTTGGGATTCGCAAAGGGCATCGCCGCCGCTATGAACCTGTCCGACGCGGTGACGGTCTGGCTGTTCATTGGCCTTATCGTGGGCACGGTGCCGTCCCTCTTCCGGGAGGCGGGGAAGGAGGGGCGTTGTGCTGCCTCCTGGGTGAGCATGCTGGTTTGCGCCGCCGCTGTGTTCGCCGGGCTGTACTATGTCAGCCGGGTGGTCCATGTTGTGGTCACACCGAATTTCTGGTGGTATAACTTCTGCGGAGTCCTGTGGGGAGCCGGCATCGTCATCCCCGGTATGACCTCATCCTCGGTGATGATGGCTCTGGGGTTGTACCAGCCCATGCTGGAGGGTTTGGCTGAGCTGGACCTGATGGTGTTGGCCGCCTGTCTGCCGGGGCTAGCGCTGTCGGTGGCGCTGCTGGCAAGACTGGTAAGCTGGTTTTTCCACCGGTATTACTCCGTGGCGTTTCATGGTATTTTGGGGTTTGTGCTGGCCTCTACTCTGGTCATTATCCCCACAGAATACACCGGCGCGGGAGAGATGGCCCTGTCTGCCCTGTGCTGCGTGGGTGGCTTTTTGCTGGCTTTCTTCCTGGCCCGGCTGGACAAGAGAATACAGGGAACTTAAAAAGGACGCTCGGGAGAGCGTCCTTTTCTTTACAGCTTTACGATACCGGCTTCCACCAGCTTCTGCAGGCTCATCAGAATGCCCAGCTTGGCGTGGTACCAGGTCAGGCCGCCCTGGAAATAGACGGCGTAAGGCTCCCGGATGGGACCGTCGGCGGACAACTCGATGCTGCTGCCCTGGACGAAAGCGCCTGCCGCCATGATGACGTCAGAGTCGTAGCCAGGCATGGCCCAGGGCTCCGGGGTGACGTAGCTGTCCACCGGGGCTGCGGACTGGATGCCCTTGCAGAAGGCTATCATGGCCTCCCGGCTGCCCAGGGTGACGGCCTGGATAATGTCGTGGCGGCTCTCCGTGGCATTGGGGACGCAGGCGAAGCCCAGCTTCTCATAGATATTCGCGGCGAAGACGGCGCCCTTCAAAGCGCCGGCCACCACGGTGGGGGACAGAAACAGGCCCTGGTAGAAGGCGGGCATGAGGCCTAAGTTGGCGCCGACTTCCTGGCCGAGACCGGGGGCGGAGAGACGGTAGGCGCACCGCTCCACGCATTCCTTCGTGCCGCAGATGTAGCCGCCAATAGGGGCCAGACCGCCGCCGGGATTCTTGATGAGGCTGCCCACCACCATGTCGGCGCCCATGTCGGAGGGCTCGATGCGCTCCACGAACTCGCCGTAGCAGTTGTCCACCATGACCTTGACGTCCGGCTTCACAGACTTGCAGAAGGCGATCAGTTCACCGATCTGCTCCACGGAGAAGCTGGGCCGGGTAGCGTAGCCCTTGGAGCGCTGGATGGTGATGAGCTTGGTCCGGTCATTGATCTTTTCACGAATGGCGTCGTAATCAAAGGAGCCGTCGGCTTTCAGGTCGGCCTGGGCATAGGTGACGCCGTATTCCTTCAAAGAGCACTTGCTCTCCCGGATGCCGATGACCTCCTCCAGGGTGTCATAGGGGGCGCCCACAGGGGAGAGCAGCTCGTCGCCGGGCAGTAGGTTGGCGGACAGGGCCACTGTCAGGGCGTGGGTGCCGCAGGTGATCTGGGGGCGGACCAGGGCGGCCTCGGTATGGAACACATCGGCGTAGACCCGCTCCAGATTGTCACGGCCCTCGTCGTCGTAGCCGTAGCCGGTGGTGGCGGCGAAGTGGGTGGCGTTGACCTTATTTCTCTGCATGGCGGCCAGGACCTTGCCCTGGTTGTACTCCGCCGTCTGGTCGATGGCTTCAAACCGGGGACGCAGGCTTTCCAGCACCGCTTCGCCGTATTCATACACAGCCCGGCTGACGCCAAGCTGCTCGTACATCTTCTCAATCTCCATGGTTCCCATCCTTTATCTGTGTATTTCTCGCACAAGTGCTGATTATAGCAGGGGAGGGAGGAAATAGCAAGCAAAACCGCCCGGAAATCTTGCAATTACAGGGAAAAAACACTACAATGGAGAAAAACGGGAAAGGAAGAAAAGAAATGGACTTCCACATCATTGATATAGAGCAAGATCCCAGAAGGGAACAGTACGCTTATTTCCGTTCTCTGGCGAATCCCTATGTGGGGCTGACGGTGAATGTGGATGTCACTGCCCTGCTGGAATGGACAAAGTCGACTCACGGCAACTTCTTCCTAAGCTTTCTCTACGCCGCCATCCGGGCGGCCAACAGCGTTCCGGAGCTGCGGCGGCGCATCCGGGGCGAGCAGGTGGTAGAGTATGAAAACTGTCCGTCCTCTCATACGGTGGCGCTGGACAACGGCGCTTACTGTTACTGCCGCCTGACGGCCGACGGCCTTCTGGGTGATTTTTTGCCTTACGCGGCGGAGACCCAGAAACAGGCCAGAGAGCACCCCAGTCTGGATGACGGCGAAGATGGGGAGAGTTTGTTCTTCGTCTCCTGTGTGCCTTGGCTCAGCTATACGTCAATAATACAGCCTGTGCCCGTTCCGGCGGACAGCAATCCCCGCATCACCTGGGGCAAATATTTCTGGCAGGGAGAGCAGACCTTGATGCCGGTGACGCTGCTGGCTCACCACGCTTTGGTGGATGGCATCCATATCGCCCGGTTCTATGAGGCGCTTGACCGGGAGCTGGCAGCCATCACATTGGGAAAAAGACTATAAAAAAGCGGCACGCCGAAGCGTGCCGCTTTGCTTATGTAGGAATCAAACGTGGATACCGCCAACAAAGTAGGTGTTGTAGTAGCCGCTGGTCAGGTCACTGATGATGACGCCGTTGCTCTTGGAAGAGGAGGCGTGGATGAACTGACCGTTACCCACATAGATGCCGGCGTGAGAGCAAGCCTTGCCCGCGTTGCGGCTGGGATCGTTGAAGAACACCAGATCACCGGGCTGCAGGACGCCGATACTCCAGACCTTGGTGCCGATGCCGCTCTGCCACTGGCCGGTGGCCGTGTGGGGCAGAGAGTAGCCGTACTGCTTATAAACGTACATCGTGAAGCCGGAGCAATCAAAGCCACCGGGTGCCGCTCCGCCGTATACATAGCGGGTGCCCAGGTGGGCTTTGGCGGTTTCCACGATGCCGCTGCTGGAAGAAGCGGCAGAAGAGGTGGTCAGGTCCAGAAAATCGCTGCGGATGTAGCCCTCGGTGCCGTACTGGCAGGTGACATCATACCAGCCGTCCACGAAACCGTTGACCGTGACAACGGTGCCGGTATCGACGGAGGCCAGGACCTCGCTGTCGGTGTTGGCGTCAGCCCGGACGTTCACGCCGTCGGCGTTGACCCGGCCGTAGGACTCAAACACGTTGTCTTGGTCGATGACCATAAAGTCAGCGGAGACAAAGCCGGTGTTGCCGTTGAAAGCAACTTTATACCAGCCGTCCAGCGTGTCGTCCAAAACGGCAACAGCTACGTCCTTATCCAGAGTGGTCACGATAGAGGCGGAAGTGGAGGCCTCGGCTCTCATCCGGAGGGAGGAGCCGGTAGTGGCGCCCACGGCAACAGCCATATCTTCCTCAGCGGCCATGGCGAAGCCCGCCAGCAGCATAGTTGCCGCGGTAGAGAGGACCAGGACCTTGACCGCCTTGCTCACAAAGTGTGTCATGGGTGTACGCTTCCTTTCGTCGTATCTTTTGTGTGGAACGGAACTTACTTTTCCTTACCGGCAAGAGCCCGTTCCAGCCAGATAGCGGCGATATCCATAGCCGCGTACAGGCTGTCTTTCTCGCTTTTTTTCACCACGCGGTCCCGGGACTTCAGATCGGGATCGGTGAGCTGGAGCTGGATGGAGACCTTGGTGGCGACGTCCAGGTCCTGCTCCTTTTTGGTGTCCAGCACCTGCATCATAATGATATATTTCTCAGCCATCGTTCCGTAGTAGATCAGGTTATCTACCCGACGGAGAGGGTGGCCTTTATAAATCAGGCCTTCCGTTTTTGCGGCTTTGGATTCTGCCATGGAAACACTCCCTTGAAAAATTGTAACCGAATTGTAACATATTTTTTCCGATTTGTCAATATTGGTGCCGGAAAGAAAAAGTGGTAAATGCATCCAGAGAGAAAGACGGAGCCGAAACTTTACGGGAAAACATTGAAATTTGGAGAATTTTACGGTATACGACCACATATTGAATCGGAAAGAAGCCTGCATATGCAAGGAAAAAAGGTTGCGCGGCAGTCGGCGCGGCAGTTTTCTGCGTCCTGGCGATGTTACTTTTTATCATTTAGAACCAGACCCGTCCCGCGGTGGCAGAGGGCGCTAAGGCCGTGACGGTGGAGGTCATCCACGGCGACGGAGAGGTGGTTCAGACTGACGGCGGCGTCTGTGCCTGGATCTATCCCATTGGGTGGTGAAGCGAGGGGCCGCCCGGGAGGTGGCCCTGTTTGCCATGCTGGGTGTCATGACCTTCACGGCGAAGATAGCAATGGTCCGGTTTCCTAACATCGAGCCGATGTCGCTGCTGGCGGTATGTTTTGGTTGGAAGGGCCTCTATGCGGTTTACCTCTTTACCGCTATGTCCTGCTGAGCTTCGGTTTGCTGTTTGGCGCGCTCTGTGCCGCTGGCTGACAGCGCTGAAAAGGAAATACAAAAAACGGTGAGTATCCGAAGCAATACTCACCGTTTTTTATCGGATATTATCGGATTTCATGGATGATGCGGGCAATCAGCTCCACCCGGCGGAAGGGTGTCATCAGGTAAAGACCGTCAGTATAAGGCTTGATCTCATGAGCCACACGGGCGGAGATAGTTGCGGCCAGGGCCTCGGCCTCGTCCCGGTCCTTATCCTTGTACAATTGAATGATCTCGTCGCACACCCGCATTCCGGCGATCTCGTTGTTCAAAAAGCAGGCGTTGCGGTAGCTGACGATAGGGAAAATGCCGCCCAGAATTTTGCCGTTCAGGACCGCTCTGGCCCGCTTCAGATTGTCCAGAGCCTCCTGGGACAGCACTGGCTGGGTCAGGAACCCGGCCACGCCGTTTTCCTCCTTTTCCCGGGCGATCTTCAGCTGCATATCAAAGTTTTTGGCGTTGACGTTCAGAGCACCGAAGATTTGGAAAGGTGTGGTCAGCTGCTCATTCAATGCGCTGACGTACCGGGCCAGCTTTCGGGAGTTAAAATTGAACACGCTCTTTACCTCGTCCCGGTCCTCCGTAGGGATGGGGTCGCCGGTGACCAGCAGGACGTTGTGGACACCCTCCATGGAAAGCCCCAGCAGCAGGGCCTTGGTGGCATTGAGGTTTCGGTCCCGGCAGGTCATGTGGGGCAGGGGCTCCACGCCCAGCTCCCGGTGAATTTTACAGGCCAGCAGGCTGCTGTCTGCTCGGGGGCGGCCGATGGGGCAGTCCGCGATGGTGATAGCGTCGGCTCCGGCGTCCCGCAGGACACGGACGCCGTCCAGGAAAGGCGTAATGTTGTCATCCACCGGCGGGTCCAGCTCCACGGCAATGACCCGTCTGCCGCTGTTCAGCTTCTCTGCCAGCGTGTTGGCGCCGGGAGTGCGGCGCTCTCTGGTTTCAGCAGTGACGCTGGGAGCCGCTTGGGCAGGAGCGCTCTCCAGGGCCCTTGCCGCCTGGGCAATGTGAGCGGGAGTAGTGCCGCAGCAGCCGCCCACAATGGAGGCGCCCGCCTGGGCAATCTGAGACAGCTTCTGACCGAAGTATTCCGGTGCGCCGTGGTAGACCGTCCGGCGGCCCAGCACCGTGGGGTAGCCGGCGTTAGGCATGACGGAAAGGGGTTTTTCCACGGGAGCCAGCGTTTGGATGTATTCCATCAGGTGGTGGGGGCCGGAGACACAGTTGAAACCCACGGCGTCCACCTCAGGCAGGGCGGCGGTCCGGCGGTACAGCTCGGCGCCGGAGACGCCGTACCGGGTGACGCCGCCGGGAGCAACCGCGAAGGAAACGATGAGGTATGCTTCCGGGCACCGGGTCTTCAGATGGCGGGCAAGCTCCGGGATGCCGTCGTCAGAGGGCAGCGTTTCCACCAGAAAATGGCAGATGCCCTGGTCCAGGAACCAGTCAGCCTGACGGCAGTAGTTGTCGGCGGGAGAGAGAATAGAGTCCTCGGGCGCAGGCCCCAGGTCCGCAAATACATAAGCATTGAAGGCGGATACTTCCTCCTGGGCCAGACGGCAGGCGGCGTTGATGATGTCCTTTGCCAGGTCCTCGTCTCCCTGGGCCAGGTCGGCACCCACGGAGAAGGTGTTGGTCTTGACGGCGCGGCACCCGGCTTCCAGATAAGCACGGTGGATGGCCCGGACCTCCTCCGGGTGGTCCAGGCAAGCATGCTCACAGCGCTCCTCCGCCCGGCCGGGCAGGGAGGCAAAATAGGTGCCCATGGCGCCGTCGAATAGCAGGGGGCGGCCCTGTTTCAAATAGCTTCTGACGTCCATTATCCCAAGACCTTTCTGGCAATCTCCACCGACTGGCGGGCATCCTTGGCATAGTAGTCCGAGCCCATCTGGGCGGCGTATTCCGGCGTCACCACCGCACCGCCGACGAAGGTCACAGGCGGCTGGGGCAGGGTGTGGAGCTGGCGGATGGTCTCCTCCATGGCGGGGAGAGTGGTGGTCATCAGGGCGGACAGGCCCACCAAATGGATGCCCTGCTCCACCGCCGTCCGAACGATGACCTCCGGCGGCACGTCACGGCCCAGGTCCAGCACCTCATAGCCGTAGTTTTCCAGCACGGTGCGGACGATGTTCTTTCCAATATCGTGGATATCCCCGTGGACTGTGGCGATGATGAGGCGGCCTTTTTTCACAGGAGTACCGCCCTTCTGGGCGATGGAGGTGCGGATGACCTCGAACACGGCCTGGGCCGCCTGGGCCGCGCCCAGGAGCTGGGGCAGGAAGGCTTTGCCCTGCTCGTACCGCTCGCCAATCAGGTCCAGGGCGGGGATGAGCCGGTTTTCCACCAGAGAAAGCTCCTCTTCCGTTTCCAGAGCCGCCTTCGCCAGAACTGCCGCGTCCGCCTGAAGGCCCCGGACGATGGCGTCCTCCAGAGTCATGCTCCCGCTGGCGGCAGGCGAGGCGGCAGCCGCCGGTTCGTCGGCAAAGCGGGCGATGTAGGCCTGGCACTGGGCGTCCTCGCCGGAGAGCACCCGGAAAGCCGCCACAGCGTCCATCATCGCTTTCTGGTTGGGATTGATAATGGGCAAAGTCAGGCCTGCGTACATGGCCTGGGTAAGGAAACTCTGGGTAATAAGAGGGCGGTTGGGCAGGCCGAAGGAGATATTGGACACACCCAGCACCGTTTGCAAGCCCAATTCATGGCGGACAGCGTGGACGGCTTTCAGCGTCTCCACGGCCTGTTCCTGCTGGGCTGAGACCGTCAGCGTCAGGCAGTCCATCCACACATCCTCCCTGGGGATGCCGTAAGACAGGGCTGCGTTCAGAATACGGCAGGCAATGGCGACCCGCTGTTCCGCCGACTGGGGGATGCCGCCCTTGTCCAGGGTCAGGCCCACCACGGCGGCGCCGTATTTTTTTACGATGGGCAGGATGCGGTCCAGCACCTCCGCCTCGCCGTTGACAGAGTTCACCGCCGCCTTACCGTTGTAGACCCGCAGGCCCGCTTCCAGCGCGGCGGGGTTGGAGGAATCCAATTGTAAAGGAAGGGAAAGGGCGCTTTGCAGGTGCTTCACTACCCGGGGCAGCATTTCCACTTCGTCCACGCCGGGGAAGCCCACGTTCACGTCCAGAATGTCGGCCCCGGCGTCCTCCTGCTGGATGGCAACGTCCAGGATGTAGTCCAGGTCGTTTTCCAGCAACGCCTGCTGGAACCGCTTTTTGCCGGTGGGGTTCACCCGCTCACCGATGACCCGCACGCCGTCCAGGCGGCAGGTGGTGACGGGGGTGCAGACGCAGCAGGTATCATCATAGGTGCGGGGAGCGGGCTTTTTACCCACCAGAGCCGCCTTCAGGCAGCGGATGTAGTCCGGGGAGGTGCCGCAGCAGCCGCCCACAATGGTGACGCCTGCCTCCACGCAGGGCAACAGCGCGGCGGCGAAGGCCTCGGGCCCCATGTCATAGTGGCCGTCCACCGGGTCGGGCAGGCCCGCGTTGGGCTTTGCCACCACCGGCAGCCGGGTGTTCCGGCACAGCTCCGCCAGAAGGGGCGCCAGCTTGTCCGGACCGAGGGAGCAGTTCAGGCCGATGGCGTCGGCACCCAATCCCTCCAGCGTCCGGGCCATAGCGGACACGGTGCAGCCGGTGAAGGTGCGGCCCCGCTCCTCAAAGGACATAGTGACGAGAGCGGGGAGGGAGGTGTTTTCCTTGACGGCCAGTAAAGCTGCCTTGGTCTCGTACAAGTCGGTCATGGTCTCGATGGCCACCAGGTCGGCTCCGGCTTTTTCACCGGCCACGGCCATCTCCCGGAACAGGCCATAAGCCCGCTCGAAAGGCAGCGTGCCCATGGGCTCCAACAGCTCGCCCAGGGGGCCCATGTCCAGCGCCACCCGGACGCCAGTCCCGGCGGCAGCTTCCTTGGCAACAGAGATGGCGGCGGTGACGATCTCCTCTACACTGTGGCTCGTCCGGGCCAGCTTCAGGCCGTTGGCGCCGAAGGTGTTGGCGTAGATGACCTGGCTGCCCGCCTGGATGTATTCCGCATAGACGCTCCGCAGCAGGGCGGGGTCGGTGAGGTTCAGCAGCTCTGGCTGTCCGCCGGGGGGCAGGCCCCGCTGCTGCAAAACGGTGCCCATAGCGCCGTCTAAGATCAAAAACTCCCGGGTGGGGTCAAAAAAATCAAAGGCCACAGGATTTTCCTCCCTTACGAAGTGTACAGGTATTTCGCATGACACACCAGGCGCAGCCACGGATGCGGGCCATCTGGGGCCTGTCCGAAAGACCGATGACGGCGGTGACGGACTTGCTGGGGTTCATCAGAAAGCTGGGGGTGACGTGGATGCCTACCCGGCGCGCCGTGTCCAGCAGAGCGCAGATGGCGGGCTGGAGGGACAGGGGCAGGTCGCCGTAGCCGGGGGAGAAGCGGTCAGTGAGATAGAGGCCAGGGAACCGGGCAGCAATATCCCGCTCCGCTTTATCGCAGCCTTTTTCCACCAGGGCGCTGCCGCAGGCGTCCAGAATGACTGCCCGGGCCATGTTCCTGGCCTGGGCGGACCGCACCATGGCGTCGAACTTCGTGCCCAGGGTGCAGGCCAGCAGAACAGCCTGGGCACATTGGGCCAGCATCCGCTGGGCGGTTTGACCGGAGAGAACGAGGTCCGTCCCGCCCAGACGGAAACCGGATTCCTCCTGTTCCAGAGGGAACAGCTTATATGTGCAGCGGGGCTGGACCTGAGCAGCCAGCTCCTCCGCTACGGCGGCGGCCTGCTGCCGCAGCTCCTCCGGGGGATGAGCGCCTGCGCCTAAATAGCGCAGGGCTTCGTCAATATCAGGCAGCACAGGCGCGGCCTCCTTTTTCGTCGAATAAAGAAATCCCGCGAGCAATCAGCTCGCGGGATTTTCATCACGGCTTATTGCCCCAGATACCGCCGCACCAGCACCTGCAGCAACTCATCCCGGTCGATCTTGCGGATGAGGGTGCGGGCATTGTTGTGGTTGGTGATATAGGTGGGGTCTTCGGACAGAATATAACCTACGATCTGGTTGATAGGGTTATAGCCCTTTTCCTCCAATGCCTGATAGACGGTGGACAGGATGTGGTGGATCTCCGCGTCCTTATCCATCGCAATACTGAATTTTCGGGTAAAATCGTCCATACAGACACCACCTTTCTTTCTCTGATGGGCATATCAAATATAAAGCTAGTATACTCGCTTTTTGAAAAACTGTAAAGCGTTTCCGGCGGAAATTTACGAAAGATTTTTACTTTGCCCTTTTCATCAGCCGAAACTTAACGCAGAACGGCGTTCAGTTCGGACTTCAACAGTTCCAGAATGCTCTTGACGTCCGCGTCCGCTTCTTCGGCGGTGAGGTTGCGGTGGTCGGCCCGGAGGGTCAGGCTGAAAGCCACGCTCTTCTTACCTGCGGGGATGCCCACGCCGGTGTAGATGTCGAACAGGGCCACGTCTTTCAGAAGGCCCTTGGCGCCCCGGCGGATGCAGTCCTCCAGCGCGCCCACAGTGACAGCCTTGTCGCAGACCACGGCGATGTCACGGGTGACGGCGGGGAACTTGGGTAGGGGCTGGTAAATGGGCTCGGGGCCGATGCTCTCATACAGCGCGTCGAACCGCAGCTCGGCGGCGTACAGCTCGCAGTCCACGCCGTAGTTGGCGGCCACATGGGGATGGACCTGGCCCAGAACGCCCAGCAGACGGTCGCCGCAGTATACCTTGGCGCAGCGGCCGGGATGGTAGGAGGGATTCTCCCGCTCCGCCTCATAGCGGACGCCGGTGATGCGCAGGCCCTCCAGCACCGTTTCCGCGGCGCCCTTGAGGGTGAAGAAGTCCATATCCTCGCCGTAAGCGCCCAGAGACAGGACCTTGGGTTCGTCGGCCATGCCGGAGCCGTCGTTCTTGGCGAAGTAGGTGCGGCCCAGCTCATAGAGCTTGGCAGACTTGTTGCGGAAGTTATAGTTTCGGGTCAGGATCTCCAGCATGGAGGGCAGGGTGGTGGTACGCATGATGGAGGTATCCTCGCCCAGGGGATTCAGGATTTTCATAGAGTTCCGCAGGGGAGAATCCGCGGGCAGGTCGATCTTGTCATAGTAGGTGGGGCTGATGAAGGAGTAGGTGATGATCTCGTTGTAGCCCACACTGCGGCACAGGGCGCCCAGCTTGTTTTCAGCCTTCTGGACGGGGGAGAAGCCCCGCCGCTCGTTCATGCCTGCGTTCAGGGTGTCGGGGATGTTGTTGTAGCCATAGAACCGGGCCACTTCCTCGGCAATGTCAGAGTAGTGCTCCACGTCGCCGCGCCAGGAGGGCACCAGGATGGTGTCGCCGTCCAGACCGAAGTCCAGGGACAGCAGGATGCGGCGCATTTCCTCCTCGGAGACGTTGGTGCCAAGCAATGCGTTGACCTTTTCCGGCTCCAGCTTGACAGTGGTGGGATAGGCGTCCTTGGCGATGACGTCCATCACGCCATCCACGACTTCGCCGGCACCCAGCAGTTCCACCAGCTCGCAGGCCCGCTGAACAGCCTTCATGGTGTTCATGGGGTCCAGGCCCTTCTCGTACCGGGCGGAGGCCTCGGTGCGCATGTTCAGCGCCTGGGCAGTACGGCGGACGGAAGCGCCGTTGAAGTTGGCGGACTCAAAGAGGACCATGGCGGTGTCGCCGATGATCTCGCTGTTGGCGCCGCCCATGACGCCGGCAACGCACACGGGCTTCTGTTCGTCGCAGATGCACAGCATGTTGCAGGTCAGCTTCCGCTCATTGCTGTCCAGGGTCTGGATGGCCTCGCCCTCCCGGGCGGTGCGGACAATGATCTTACCACCGTCCACGCAGGAGAAGTCAAAGGCGTGCATGGGTTGGCCGTACTCCAGCATGACGTAGTTGGTGATGTCCACGATGTTGTTGATGGGACGGACGCCGGAGTTGCGCAGCCGCTCCCGCATCCAGGCGGGGGAAGGAGCGATCTTCACGTTTTTCACCAGCCGGGCGGTGTACCGGGGGCACAGGTCCGGGTCTTCGATCTCGATGTCCAGCAGCTCGGAGATATCGCCGCCGCAGCCCTTGATCGCGGGGGTATGGAGCTTCAAAGGCTTGCCGAAGGTGGCGCTGGCCTCCCGGGCCAGACCGATGACGGACAGGCAGTCGGGGCGGTTGGGGGTGATCTCGAACTCCACCACATGGTCGTCGGCGCCGATGACGGCGGCCATATCGTCGCCGGGCTTCACGCCGTCCTCATGCAGCACCCAGATGCCGTCGGGGATGCAATGGGGGAACTCCTTCTGGTCGGCGTGGAGGTCGGCCAGGGTGCAGATGTGGTTCTTGCCGGTGTCGTAGGCCACCATGTCGCCTTCGTGGACGTTGGCGCAGTCGGTGGAAGCAGCCACCATGCCGCTGCCGGTGTCCAGGGAGCAAGCCCAGAGGAAACCATCGTCGGAGGCGACGCCGGTGACCCGGGCGGCTACCACCTTGCCGTAAATCTTATGGCCGGGCTGCACATCGGCGGGGATAGAGGGCTTCTCCGGGTCCAGGGGCTTGTAGTCGTTCAGCAGAGCGGCGGCCTTGATGGTGGCGTAGGGATAGTCGTGCTCGGCAGTGAGGCCCAGCTCTTTCAGGGAGCACATCATGCCGTTGGACTTCACGCCCCGCAGGTTGCCCTTGGTGATCTTCACACCGCCGGGCAGCAGGGAGTTGTGCTTGGCGGCGGGGATGAGGTCGCCCTCATGGATGTTCCATGCGCCGGTGACGATCTGGATGGGCTCCGCCTCGCCGACGTCCAGCTGGCAGATCCACATATGGTCGGAGTTGGGGTGCTTCTCCATTTTCAGGATACGGGCCGCCACCACGTTTTTCAGGGATTCGTTCAGGACCTCGGTGACCTCCACCTTGGAGCCGGAGAGGGTCATGGCCTCCGCGAAATCGCGGTCGCTGACAGGTCCGATGTCCACAAATTCATTCAGCCATTTACGGGAAAGTTTCATGATATATCCTCCTAAAGAAATGAGGTTTCACAGAATTTCGTCGCTATGCGGCGAAAGAAATTTCAATCATTTTCGCCGCGGCGTGTACGTGGCGAAAATTCCCCGACCCGTGCGCCCTTGGGGCGCACACACCAGTCCGCAGGCTGGTGGTGGGGGAGGTCGAGGGGAAGCCTGCTTCCCCTCGAGGAATCAGAACTGCTCTAAGAAGCGAATGTCATTCTCGAAAATCAGCCGCAGGTCGCTGATCTTGAACCGGCCCATGGCCATGCGCTCCAGACCGAAGCCAAAGGCGAAGCCGGAGTACACATCCGGGTCGATGCCGCAGTTGCGCAGCACCTTGGGATGGACCATGCCGGCGCCCAGGACCTCGATCCAGCCCTCGCCCTTGCAGGTGGGGCAGCCCTTGCCGCCGCACTTGTGGCACTGGATGTCCACTTCGCAGCTGGGCTCGGTGAAGGGGAAGTGGTGGGGACGGAAACGGGTCTGGGTGCCCGGACCGTAAATTTCCCGGATAACGGCGTTCAGCGTGCCCTTCAGGTCCGCCATGGTGACGCCCTTGTCCACCACCAGGCCCTCGATCTGATGGAACATGGGGGAGTGGGTGGCGTCCACCTCGTCCTTGCGGTACACCCGGCCGGGGGAGATCATGCGGATGGGTACGCCGTGCTCCTCCATGGCCCGGATCTGCATGGGAGAGGTTTGGGTCCGCAGCAGGATGTGGGAGTCCTCGGTGAGATAGAAGGTGTCGGACCATTCCCGGGCGGGATGGTCGTCAGGGGTGTTCAGCTTGGTGAAGTTGTAGTCCTCCTGCTCGATCTCAGGACCGTCGAAGATCTCAAAGCCCATATTGATGAAGATCTCCTTGAACTCGTCCAGAGCGGTGTACATGGGGTGCTTGTGGCCCAGCTCCACTTTCTTGCCGGGAATGGTCACATCCACGGTCTCGGCCTCCAGCTTGGCCTCCAGGGCCTTTTCCGCCAGAATGGCGGACTGGCTCTCAATGGCCTTTTCCACGGCGGCGCGGACCTCGTTGGCCATCTGGCCCATGACAGGCCGCAGCTCGGCGGACAGTCCGCCCATCTGCTTGAGCACGGCCGTCAGCTCGCCCTTCTTGCCCAGATACTTGACCCGCAGGGCTTCCAGGTCGGCGGCAGCCTGGGTGCCGGCGATGGCTTCCAGCGCGCCTTTGCGAATGGCTTCCAGTTGTTCTTTCATATCGATACTCCTTTACTTGGATGTTGTTGATGAGAGGGCAAAACAAAAAGCCTCCCGTCCCATCCTCTGGGACGAAAGGCTGTTCCTTCCGCGGTACCACCCAAATTCGCGCCCTGAGGCACGCACTTGAAGCCCCAATAACGGTGGGCATCCGGCCGTGTCTCCACGGCGGCTCCCGGGCGAACCAAACCGGGCGTCCGCAGTCTGGCTTGCAGCCGGTGACCAGACCTCTCTTGGCGGCGTATCACGGTTATTTTCCCGTTCATCGCTGATAACAACTCATACTTATATCATATAAAATGGAGAAATGCAAGCAAAAAATCCCCATCCCGCCGGAATTTGACGGGATGGGAAAAAGAAGCTCAATCCTCGCCCTTGTAGGGGTTCATGGCAATGTGGACCACACCGCAGAGAATACCACCTACCGGGAAGACCCACCAGGCAGTGCCCCAGGCGTTCCGGGTAAAGCCCAGGCCCACGTAGATAGCGGTTGCGGTCAGCATGATGGCGCCGCTGACGGCGCCCGCCAGGTTCAGCCGGCGCTTGGCCTCCGGGTCCGGGTTGTTGTCCCGGTTATACTTCCAGATTTTGTACTTGTCCTCCTGCATCCCGCCGTAGACGAAGGAGAATACCGCCCCGGCGATCAGCAGCATAAAGACCGCGGCGGAAATGGACTCATAGGGCTCCTGCTCGGGCAGGAAAGCGAACACACCGATCAGCAGTACCACGCCGAACAGAATGGCGCCCACGCCGCCTGCGATGTACCACACAAATTTCTGATGAAAAGCATCCTTTTCTTCTTCAGTATAAAAGTCCTGGATGACGGGGTGTTTTTTGCGGAAGTTGTCGTACTGGATGCCGCTGGCTACGATGACCACCACGGAGATGGTGACGATCAGCATGAACAAAGCTACCGCCAGTATTTCAGAGGAGCCGGAGGGAATGAGGACCTTGAGGAATATCATCAGCGCTACGCCGGCGATGATGGCGGAGATGGACAGGGCCATCCGCAGGGAAAAACGGTTCATAAAGACGTCGTACCGGGCGGTATCGCTGACTTGGCTTTTCTCCACGCTGCCCCGGAGCAGAGTGTCCAGATTCACGTTGTAGAGGTCACAGATACGCAGCAGCGTATCCATTTCGGGAAAGCTGGCGCCGCTCTCCCACTTGCTGACGGACTGGCGGGAGACGTCTAATTGTTCGGCTAATTGCTCCTGGGTGACGCCCGCCTGGGCGCGGATGAATTGCAGGTTATCAGAGAAAGCCATAGGGGAAAACCTCCTGTGTTTTTGGTGGCCTGATGATACCGGAGCACCGGGTGCAACGCCAGCGATTTCATGTTGCGTTTGAAGATTTTCGTGTCAAGCTTCGATTGCATTCCTTATTCTATCAGGGTTTTGATGGGATGGGAAGGGAAAATATAGGAAGTGATTGAAAAACAGCGCGGCCCTTCTTATAATGAGAAAAAACAACGTGGGAGGATACCGGGATGAAGCTGGCAACGACGGCGGAGATGAAGGAACTGGACAGGCGGGCCATCGAGGAGCGGCACATTCCCTCCATCGACCTGATGGACCGAGCGGCGGAGGGCATGGCCCAGGCGGTGCTGCGGCTGCTGCCGGGCCGTTCGGGAAAGCACTGCCGGGTGAGCGTGTTCTGCGGCGCGGGGAACAACGGCGGGGACGGCATTGCCGCCGCCCGGCTGCTGTTTCTGGAGGGCGTGCGGGTCCGGATATTCCTGGTGGGGGACTACGAAAAGCTGACCCCTGACGCCCTGGAGGAGACCCGGCGCTTATCTGAGTGCGGGGTGGAGCTGGAGCCCTACGACCCTGAAAACCTGGACCAGAGCGCCTGGGCCAGGGGGAGCCATGTGCTGGTGGACGCCATCTTCGGTGTGGGCCTTTCCCGGGAAATTGCGCCGGAGAGCCGCATTGGGCGGGCTATCCGGCTGATGAACGAGTGTCCCGGCGCTGTGGTGGCGGCGGACATTGCCAGCGGCGTGGAAGCGGACACCGGACGAGTGCTGGGCTGTGCTGTAAAGGCCGACAAGACGATTACCTTTACATACAAAAAGGCCGGGCAGGCTGTGGGAGACGGGTCATTGTTGTCCGGGGACGTGAGGGTTTGGGATATTGCTATTCCCAAAGACCTGCATATTACCAGCCGGGCTCAGACGGTGGAGAGCGATTTTGTCCGGGACGCCCTGCCGCCTCGGAAACCGGACGGCCACAAGGGAGACTTTGGTAAGCTGCTGGTCATCGGCGGCGCGGAGGGATATACCGGGGCACCTTATTTGACAGTCTCCGCCGCCGTACGCTCCGGCTGCGGGCTGGTATACCTGGGTGTCCCGGAGAGCATCTGGGCGGTGGAGGCTGTGAAGTGCGTCTCTGCCATGCCGTTCCCGCTGTCCGGAAAATTGGGGACATCCTGTCTGGGCCCAAAGGCGCTGGCGGCCATCCTGGAAAAGCTGGCCTCCTGCGATGTGCTAGCCTTGGGCCCCGGCCTGGGCCGGAGCGGCCAAACAACCCGACTGGCCTGTGATCTGCTGCTTCAGACGGAAAAGCCGGTGGTGCTGGACGCCGACGGCATAAACGCTCTGGAGGGACATATAGATGTGTTGGACGCCCGGCGGGACCGGGTCACCATCCTGACGCCCCACGACGGGGAATTCGCCCGTGTCGGCGGAGACCTGTCCGGCGGGGACCGGCTGAAGGCCGCCAGAGATTTTGCGGCGGCTCACGGCTGCACCCTGGTGCTGAAGGGCCACCGCACTGTGACCGTCGGCCCGGAGGGGAACGCACTGGTGAACACCACGGGCAATTCCGGCCTGGCAAAGGGCGGCAGCGGCGACGTGCTGACGGGCGTCATTGCGTCCCTGCTGGCCCAGGGGGCCACGCCTATCCGGGCGGCCGCCGCCGGCGTGTGGCTCCATGGCCGGGCAGGCGACCTGGCGGCGGAGGAGCTGACGGCCTACGGCATGACGCCGGAGGATGTGGTGCGCCATTTGCCCCGGGCGTTTTTGGAAGTGACTTCTGAAAAATAGGAGGAGATCTCAGGTGCGCAAGTGGATGTGCGTACCAATGATAGCCCTGTGCCTGCTGCTGACGGCCTGCGGCGCAGGGGAAAAACAGGATGCGGCGGACCTGCGGGACCGCTACCACGACATGACCGGCTGCTCCATGGAGGCTGCAGTGACCTGTGAGCAGAATGGAGCGGAATGGACAGCAGAACTCCGGTGTGAATACGTCCCCGGCGGAGAGAGCACCGTGGAAGTGCTGTCGCCGGATACCATCGCAGGGGTAAAAGCTGTTTTACGGGACACGGATTGGTATCTGGAATACCAGGGAAAGAGCCTGGACGCCGGGGCCCTCAGCCGGGAGGAGATCAGCCCGGCGGTCTGCCTGCCCCGGCTGATGAACGCCCTGCGGGACGGGTGGCTGCTGGAGGAAAACGAGGAAACCTGGAACGAGGTGCCTTGCCTGCGGCTCACCGTGGACCAGAGCGGTACCCAGGACGGAAAGATCGTCTCCACTGTCTGGCTGCGGCAGGATGATGGCACCCCCCTGAGGGGTGAGATCGCCGTGGACGGAGAAATTATTTTGACGGCGGAGTTTACGGCTTTTTCCTTTTATGCTACAATAGATGACCAAGGGGCTTGAGCCTCAAATTCGAGAAGGTGACCCATACATGGAAGATACGATTCTGCGGCGGACCTGGGCGGAGATCGACCTGGACGCCCTGACGCATAATTACCAGCAGGCCCGGAAGCTGATTGGCCCAGGTGTCAAATACTTAGGCGTTGTGAAAGCGGATGCCTACGGCCACGGCGCGGTGCAGGTAGCCCGGAAGCTGGAGGCTCTGGGAGCCGACTATCTGGCGGTATCCAGCCTGGACGAGGCCCGGGAACTGCGCCATGAAAACATCCAGGCCCCCATCCTGATTTTGGGGCATACGCCGCCGGAAATGGTACCGGAGCTGATCCGTTACCACATTACCCAGACTGTCTCGGCCCAGGCCAAGGCGGAGGAATACGACGCTGCCGCCGCAAGCTGCGGCGGGCGGCTGAAGGTTCATATCAAGGTGGATACCGGCATGAGCCGCCTGGGCTTTTTGGTGCGAGGCCGTCACTTTGACGGCGGCGTGGAGGCCATTGCCCGTTCCTGTGACCTGCCCCATCTGGAGGCGGAGGGTATCTTTACCCACTTCGCCGCCGCCGACGAGGACGACGAGCCCAGCGAGGACTATACCCGGGAGCAGTTCGGCGTGTTTACCCGGGTGATCGGCGCCCTGGCAGCAAAAGGAAGGACCTTTACCATCCGACACTGCACAAACAGCGGTGCTTTGGCCCGTTACCCGGAGATGTATCTGGACATGGTGCGCCCCGGCATCGCCTTGTATGGCGTGGGGGCTGACGCGGCCCGGCTGGGCCTTCGGCCTGTGATGTCCTTAAAATCCTGTGTTTCCACCATCAAGGTCTTTGACCCGGATACGGACATCAGCTATGGGCGGACCTTCCACACTACGGGCAGGACCCGGGTGGGCGTACTCCCCATCGGATACGCCGACGGCTTCTTCCGGGGCCTTTCCAACCGGGCGGCGGTGATGACCGACCACGGTCCAGCGCCTATCCGGGGACGCATCTGCATGGACATGACCATGGTGGACCTCACGGATAAGCCGGATGTCCATGTGGGTGACGCGGTGGAGCTGTTCGGTCAACGCCAGCGGGTGGACGACCTGGCGGCGGTGCTTGGGACCATCCCCTACGAACTGACCTGCGCTGTCAGCAAGCGGGTGCCGAGACTGTACATGGAAAACGGAGAAGTGGTGGAACGCAGCCTGCGGATGCTGTGAGAAGGGCACACTCCCGCCTGTCCCGCGCATAGGATAGTGCGGGGCGCGGACGCCGGAATTTTGCCTGCCGGGATGGCAGGGCGTATAAATTCCGAAACGGCGTGGGAGAATGAAAGTGGCCTCACCGAGGGGGAAATCCACCTTTCGGTGACGGGTACTTCTTTCGGCGGAGTGTGAACTTTGTGGATACGACTGTCAAGCGCGGCGATATTTATTATGCCGACCTCTCCCCGGTGGTGGGCAGCGAGCAGGGAGGCGTCCGTCCGGTCCTCATCATTCAGAATGACACCGGAAACAGGTACAGCCCCACGGTGATCGCGGCGGCCATCACCTCTCAGACAGGGAAAGCCCGCCTGCCCACACATATCGACCTTCCCGTGGATGAAAACTGCGGCCTGAGCCGGGACTCCGTGGTGCTGCTGGAGCAGGTGCGGACGCTGGACAAAAAGCGCCTGCGGGAGCGGATGGGCCACGTGGAGGAACATGTGATGAACAAGGTGGATACGGCCATTGCGGTGAGCTTCGGCCTGCCCCACGACCAGTTGGTGTGAACCAAGATACGAGGTGGAAAGAGGCTGTGCCGTGGCCGCCTTGCACGCCGCAAAAGCGGCGCCAAGCGTTTTGCGGAGCAAAACCTTGAAATGGCGGGCTTAGCCTGACCATTTGAGTGAAATGGCAGGGTTCCCGCTGTGGCTTGAAAAGCCGCGGCGGGATGACGACACGGCCATTGCGGTGAGCTTCGGCCTGCCCCACGACCAGTTGGTGTGAGTGGATGCTCCCCCGGAAAGGGGACTTTCTGGGGGAGCGTATCTGGCACACAGCCTGGACAGGCTGAAACAAATGAAGAGAGGTCTCCGCTTTGCGAAAGGCGGGGAAGGAGGTACATATGAAGAAAAACAAATGGCTCCCACGGATTCTGGTGCTGCTGGTGCTTGCTGGCGCGCTGAGCATGACGGTCACTTTGGCAGCGGAGCCGGGCTCCAGTAAGGACCCCCTGGTGACGCTGAGTTATCTCAATGAGACATTCATGGACAGCATTCTGCAGAAGGTGGACCAGAAAATCGCGGAGCGCAACAGCCAGCTCTCCCAGCAGCTGGGTGGACAGGCAGGCGGTACCTCCGGTACGGCGGCCTCCTTTACCGTGGTCACGCTGTCCAGCGGTCAGACCCTCACCGGAGACATCGGCTGTGAGGTGATGCTGCGGGTGGGCACTGCCGTCTGCGTGTCGCCCTCCAGTCCCGGCCTCATTGACGAGAGCTCAGCGGCTACGCTGAACAACGGCGGCGCCCTGGTCCAGAACCACCTGTACATGATGACTATTGAGGGGCGCGGCGTCAAAGCTACTGCCGCTACCACAAAACTGCTGGTCCGGGGCAGTTATACCGTGGCCTGATGCATCAAATGTATCAAATATCCCGTCTGTGCATACAGTTGCACAGGCGGGATGTTTTTTGAGAGGGGGCAGGGGGTATGGACAAGTTTCCGCTGCTGTGGGATGGAAAAGCCATCGGAGAGCTGTCGGTAGAGCGGGAGGCGCTTTATACATGGTTCACCGCCCGCTGCCGGCTACCGGGGGAGGGTATCTGGTGCGCCTGGGCCGTGGGAGACGGGGGAGAGCTGCGACTTGGAGTAGTCGAACCGCAGAACGGTATCCGCCGGCGGTTTTCCAGGCAGATGACAGCCCCCTTGGGAAAGCTGCTGCGGGGAGAACTGCGCCCGGCCGGAGACCGGGCAGCAGAAAACTGGGCGGCAGCGCCGGAGCCGGACCGCCTGTTCCGCACGCCCTGGTTGCGGCGGCAGCTCCGGGGGGTTCAGGGGACACTGACCCGGACGGCGGGCGAGGTCCGCCTGCTGGCACTGCCCTATGACGCAAAGAAACCCTTTCCTATGACACCGCTGTTCTGTCTGGCCCAGCCGAAGGATATTGGAGGGAAGCGGTATATAGTGTATGCCTTTGACGGGAGGGAATGGCCTGTATTTCAATGAATCGTCAAAAGAACTTCCGGGAAAAACTTTGAAAATCTAAAAATTATGTATACAATATTGTGCGGCGGTATGATATAATCGCCACAAGTATCCGCGAGAAATCCCTGCGGATACCTACCCAAGAGATTCGCCGGTCTTATCCGGCGGTCAGACAGGAGGTTCAATATGAGATGCCCGTTTTGCGGTTACAGTGAGAGCAAGGTCATTGATTCCCGCCCTGCCGACGAGGGCAGCAGCATCCGCCGCAGGAGAGAATGCCTGTCCTGTTCCAAGCGGTTCACCACCTACGAGACGGTAGAGAGCCTGCCCATGGTGGTGGTGAAAAAGGATGGCAGCCGTCAGAGCTTTGACCGCCGAAAGGTGCTGGGCGGTATGATCCGCGCCTGTGAGAAGCGGCCCGTTCCCCTGGCGGATCTGGAGAAGATCGCCAGCGAGATCGAGCAGGACCTTCAGAACTCCATGGAGCGGGAGATCAGTACTGAGACCATCGGCGAGCGGGTGATGGAACGTTTGCGGGCGGTGGACCAGGTGGCTTATGTCCGCTTTGCCTCCGTGTACCGCCAGTTTAAGGACATCGACACCTTTATGGCGGAGCTGAACAAGCTGCTGGCTGAGAAGTAACAAGGGAAAAACCTTTACAGAATGTTTTTGAGAGAGAAGCGTTCCATCTCTGCCAGAAGGCGGAGCTGGTCCTGGAGGTCCGCCAGTTCGGCCCGGAATTCCCTGGGTTCCTTCTCTAAAGCAAACGCCATGGCGCGGCGGTACATGGCCTCCGCGTCGTCCACGGCGTCATGCTCGGAGACGATGTGGAGATAGACCTGACTTTCGCTCCAGTCCGCATAGCTTTCGGAGAGGGCGTCGCCTGCGGCCCGCCAGTTTTCTGCCGCGGCCAGTTCTTCCACCTGTTGGAGCTGGTCACGCCACCGCTGGGTATGGCCGGTGATGGCGGTGCTGTTCCAGAGCGCGAAAGCCAGGATCACCGCCAGCACGGCCAGGGGAGGCAGCATATCCCGTTTCATTTCTTGCCCTCCTTTTTTACGCAGAGAACCTGGCCCTGCTCGTCCAGAGTCAGCAGAAAGACCTCCTTGGGGGAGCAAAGCTTCTCCTCCCGCAGGGTCTTGTCCAGCCAGACATCGTCTTTGCCGCACAGGGCCAGATTCTTGGTCAGGACCCGGCCGTCGTTAATGAGGATGATCGGCAGTGTCACATCGTCCTCTACCTCCAGTCCCAGCTGGGACGCGGTAGGCGGCTTCTGCGCCGCCCAGGGCAGGACGGACAGCTGACCGGAGTTCTCCAGTACGGCGTATTTGACCTCCGAGAGATCGGAGATGCCCTGTCCCCGCAGTTCCTCCAAAAGCTCGTCCAGGGTGTAGCGGTTGCGGCGCATGGCGTCCTGCTGGAGTTCCCCGTTGCGGATGAGCACGGAGGGCGTGCCGCAGACTGCTGCCCGGAAGCGCAGGTGGCGCAGGGAGATCTGGCTGAGCAGCATGGAGATAGCCAGCAGTGTCAGGATGGGGATGACGCCCGCCAGCAGCGGGATGCCGAAGTCCTGCATGGGCACCGTTGCCAGGTCAGAGATCATCATGGTCAGCACCAGCTCACTGGGTTCTAGCTCACCGATCTGGCGCTTGCCCATCAGCCGCAGGCCCACCATAATGAGAAAATAGAGTATGATCGTGCGTGCAAAGGCGGTCATCATAGGCACATTCCTCCGTTGGGACAGGATGCCCTGTTTTCGGCGGAATCATTCCCGGATAAAACTCCCAAAGCCGGAGTTTTTATCATATAGATAGCATAGAAGATCGCAGAACGGAAAGGAGGATTTATGGGCAAGTGCCCATCACGAAGCGCCATGCGCCTGTCATGGAGAAATGCTTGACAGGATAACGAGGAGAAGGGTTTATCGAAAATTCGGCGGATGCCCTTCCGTGGACGCGGCCATGTGACACAGTCGACAAATATGCGGGCGACCGCAAAACAGAACGGCTTGTGACCGCGATGAAAGCGACAAATATCTGCGAGTTTGTCCTTTTGATAGCATTTATTATCAGGAGGATTCTTAGTTTTATGTGCGGAATTATTGGCTTTGCGGGCCGCGAACAGGCGGCCCCTATTTTGCTGGACGGATTGGCGCGGATGGAGTACCGGGGCTACGATTCCGCCGGTATCGCCGTCCGCTCTGAGGCGAAGGGCCTGCAGGTGAAAAAGGCCAAGGGCCGTCTGCAGGTGCTCAGCGACCTGACCCACGGCGGTGCCGACCTGGAAGGCACGCTGGGCATCGGCCATACCCGCTGGGCCACCCACGGAGAGCCCAACGACATCAACGCCCATCCCCATGTCAGTGAGAATGGGCGGATCGCTCTGGTCCACAACGGCATCATTGAAAACTATCTGGAGATCAAGGAACAGCTCCAGCGCCATGGCGTGAAATTCACCTCAGATACCGACTCCGAGGTGGTGGCCCAGCTCTTGGAATTCCACTACAATGAGTGCCACAATATGCTGGAGGCCGTGGGCCGTGTCCTGCGGCGTATCCAGGGCTCCTATGCCTTCGGCATAATTTGCTCCGATTACCCTAACGCCCTCATCGCCGCCCGGAAGGACAGCCCGCTGATCCTGGGCTATGGTGAAAACGGCAACTACATTGCCTCGGATGTGACTGCCATCATCAAGCACACCCGGGATGTGGTGTACATGGAGGACGGAGAAATCGCCGTCGTCACGGCGGAGAATATCGACGTATTCGACAGCGAGATGAATCCCCTGGAAAAGAAGCACAGCCAGGTGGACTGGGATGTTTCCGCTGCGGAAAAGGGCGGCTATGCCCACTTCATGTTCAAGGAGATCATGGAGCAGCCGGAGGCTGTCCGCAAGACCCTGTCTCCCCGTGTCCGGGATGGCCGGGTGGTTCTGGACGATGTGAAGCTCACTGCGGAGTACGTCAAAAACATTTCCCGCATCTTCATCATCGCCTGCGGCTCCTCCTATCATGTGGGCATGGTCAGTAAGTACAGCTGGGAGCGGCTGCTGCGCCGTCCCGTGCAGGTGGACCTGGCCTCCGAGTTCCGGTACAGCGACCCGCTGGTGGACGAGAACACCCTGGTCATCGTCATCAGCCAGTCCGGCGAGACGCTGGACACCATGGCCGCCATGCGGGAGGCCAAGAGCCGGGGTGCCCGGACGCTGGCTGTTGTCAACGTGGTGGGCAGCTCCATTGCCCGGGAGGCCGACGACGTGCTGTACACTTGGGCTGGCCCGGAGATCGCCGTGGCTACCACCAAGGCGTATACGACCCAGCTGGTGCTGATGGACCTCATCGGCCTGTACCTGGCGGATCTGCTGGGCACGGTGGAAAAGAGCGAGTACGACGCCATTCTGGCGGAAATGCAGGTGCTGCCGGAGAAAATGAGACGTCTCCTGGAGCATTTCGAGGATGTCCAGTATTTCGCCTCCCGGTATTTCAACCATAATTCCATCTTCTTCATCGGCCGCAACCTGGATTACGCCATGGGCCTGGAGGGCTCTTTGAAGCTGAAGGAGATCAGCTATATCCACTCCGAGGCCTATGCCTCCGGCGAGCTGAAGCACGGCACCATCTCCCTGATCGAGCCGGGGACTCTGGTGGTGGCTCTGGGCACCTATGCCGCCCTGTTCGACAAGGCCATGAGCAACGTGGTGGAGGTCAAGGCCCGGGGCGCCGAAGTTCTGGCTGTCACCACCGAGACCTTCAAGGAGAAGATGGAAAAGACCGCCGATTCCACCATTGTGGTGCCGGACACCCATCCCATCCTCCAGCCCTCTCTGGGCGTGGTGCCGCTGCAGCTGTTTGCCTATTATGTGGCGCTGCAAAGGGGCTGCGACATCGACAAGCCCCGGAATCTGGCGAAGAGCGTGACGGTAGAATGAGCTGCCCAGGCGCCGCACCCGCGCCGAGTGGCGCGTTCAAGTGTTTTGCCCAAGGGGCAAAACCTTGAAATGGGCGGGCTTTGCCTGCACATTTGAGTCAAATGCGGGGTCCCCACAAAAACGGAGTTTTTGTGGGGCAGCGCTGCAGCGTGGCTGTGACATTGATAAGCCCAGAAATCTGGCAAAATCCGTCACTGTGGAATAAATATCGACCTCCCGTGCCGTCAGGTGCGGGAGGTTTTTTCTTGACTCTTCCACGGTGTCAGGGCCTATACTGGGCCCATCAACTGATAGGAGGACGAGATATGCCTTATGATTTCAAGAAAGAAAAGCTGTACCGGGCGGGAGATAGACCGGAGATTGTCACTGTTCCACCTGCAAATTACGTAGCAGTCCGGGGGCGGGGAGATCCCAATACAACCGATGGTGCCTACCAGCGTGCGCTGGCGGTGCTGTACGCTTTGGCCTATACGCTAAAAACCAGTCCGAGAAAAGGAATGGCCATCCCCGGCTTCTTTGACTATGTGGTGCCGCCGCTAGAGGCTTCTGGTGGCAGGAGGGCGTGGACGGCGCAGATTATGGCCGGAAAGCGGACTTTCGTTGGATATCCGTCCTGCGCCTGCCGGTTTTTGTGACGGAAGCGGACTTTGCTTGGGCTGTGGAGGATGCCGCCCGCCGGAAAAAGCTGGACTGCTTCGCTGCGGAACTGCTGGCTGTGGAGGAGGGGCTCTGTGTCCAGATGCTCCACACGGGGCCATTTGAAACGGAGCCGGAGACGGTCAATGTTATGGATGCTTTCCTGGCGGAAAACGGGTATGTCAACGATCTTACAGACCGCCGTCTGCACCACGAAATTTACCTCTCCGACGCCCGAAAGACCACGCCGGACCGCTGTCGGACCATCTTGCGGCATCCTGTCCGAAAAATTTCCCCTTGACTCTCCCATGGTGGCAGGGCGTATGCTGTACCTGAGCTCAAGATCACATCGATGTGGAGGGACCGACTATGCTGAAGATCGGCGAATTTTCAAAACTGTCCAGGATCAGCATCCGTATGCTGCGCTATTATGATGAAATGGGACTTCTGGTCCCGGAAGACACCGACCCCTTCACCGGCTACCGCTATTACAGCGAATCTCAGCTCTTCACGGCAGGCCGTATCACCGCGCTGAAGGACATGGGCTTCAAGCTCTGCGACACGGCGAAGCTGCTAAAGTGCTGGGAGGACCGTGAGACGCTGGAACAGCGCCTTTTGGCCCAGCGGGAAGCGGCCTGGCTCCAGGCGGAGGAGGCGGCGCGGCGGCTGCGGCTCCTGGATACAGCCATCGAACGGCTGAGAAAGGACGAACCTATGAAATACGATGTGACTGTCAAGACCATTCCGGAGCGCTATGTGGCCAGCGTCCGGCAGATCATCCCCTGCTATGAGCGGGAAGGGGACCTGTGGGGGATTCTGATGCAGGAGACTGCCGGGCTGCATATTCAGGACGGGGACCCCTGTCTGTGTACCGCCACATTCCACGACAGGGAGTATCAGGAAGCCAATGTGGATGTGGAGGTCCAGAAGTCTGTAAAGGGTAGCTATCCCGATACGGAGCATGTGAAGTTCAAGACCATGCCTGCGGTCCAGGTGGCCTCCGCTGTCTGCAAGGGTAGCTATGACCAGATGGGCGAGGTCAACGCTGCGGTAGCGTCCTGGGTGGAGGCCAATGGCTACGCCTTTGACAGCCCGGCTTTCTTCATTTATCACGTCAGCCCCCATGAGACAAACGACCCCAATGAATTTGTCACAGAGGTTTGCTGTCCGGTGCGGAAAAAGTAAAGGACTGGGCGGGGGAGACCCCGCCCATTTTCTACTTGACATATATAGATTACCGATATATTATATAGATAACCTATATATGATATGGAGGCACTACTATGGAGATCGACAAAAGCCTGGTCAGCGGCAGCGTGGCGCTGTTGGTGATGAAGCTGCTGGAGGACGGCGACAAGTACGGCTATCAGATGATCGAGGAACTAAAGCGCCGTAGCGACGACACCTTTCATTTAAAGGCGGGAACGCTGTATCCGCTGCTCCACGGCCTGGAGGAGAAGGGCTTCGTCACAGCCTATGAACGGGAGGCTGCCGCTGGAAAGCCCCGCCGCTATTACCGCTTGACAGAGGAGGGCAGCGCGGCCCTGCGGGAGAAGGAGGAATCCTGGAACACCTATGCTAGGGCTGTGGGCCAGGTGCTGAAAGGAGGCGCCTGCTTTGGCTGAGATGATCCGGGAGTATCTGGATACAGTCCAGGAACAAATTCGGTGGAAGCGGGCCCGTCCGGTAGTGGCCCGGGAGCTGGAACAGCACCTGACGGACCAACGGGACGCTTTTCTGGAGGAAGGGGACAGCCCGGAAGAAGCGGAACGCCTGGCGGTAGAGGAGATGGGGGACCCGGTGCTCGTCGGTACGGAGCTGGACCGGGTGCACCGTCCCAAGCCCCAGTGGGGGTCTCTGGTTGTAATGGCGCTGTCTCTTTGCGTGTGGCTGGCCCTGCGTCTGTACGAACGACATATGGTCAGCTATTTTACGGATTACATCTGGCGGTTTGGCGCCATCGTACTGTTGGCCTGCACCATGGCTGCCGCTGCGTATTTTTGGGATTATACACGGCTTGGCAGAAAGCCGATGCTGCTGGCCCTTACAGTCCTTTGCCTTCCTGTTTTTGAAGGTGTACTGGAAGTGACATGGGACTATACCTATCACATCGGCGCATATTTGGCTTTTCTGACGCCTCTTGCTTTGGCACTGGCAATTTATGCTATGCGAAGCAGGGGAACGGGTGGTTTAGCTGTCTGCTGTGTCTTGGGACTTCTGCCAGCAGCAATTTGGGCGTCAAGGGGGCGGTTTGAGATGTTGTGGCCCTGCCTGATTTGCAATACGGCTTTGCTGGCCTACGGACAGGGAAGGGGGCTGTTTGGCCCCCAAAAACGGAACTGGTTGTTGGTAGTGGGGCATGGCTTGACTGTGCTGATATGTATACTGGCGGTGATGCACTACACTGGATATTTGAAATCATATTTGACGCCGCCAGAGTGGATAACTTATTATCAGGATAGGACCAGAGATATCGTAGCCCATGCCAAATTTCTTGGAATGGCGGAAGTCTTACCTGAGGTACAGGAATTTTTGCGACATTGGCTGCGTTTCAGTGGTTATGAGGATCAACTGCTGATGCTGCTGGGTAACTTCGGATGGGGAGTATTTTTGCTGGCACAAGCGCCGATGGCGGTCCTTCTCGGAATTGGCTGGAGGAAGTGTCGAAAGCAAACCGCTGTGCTGGGACAACTGGTGGGGGTCAGCATCTTACTGACACTGACCTGGCAGGCGGTAGCCAATGTGCTGCAAAATTTTGTGGGGGTCCCGAATCTGCTGACAGAGTTTCCCTATCCACTGCTGACAGACGGCGGCACAGCCTTGGTTTTGGACTGCGCCCTGCTGGGCCTCTTGCTGTCGGTATTCCGAAACGGCTCTATCGTCCGGGAGAGTGCCCAGGGACAGGTGAGTGAAAGAAAGAATTTCCAGTTTCCATAAAATCTTCATTTTATATTGACCGGGCAGTTGCCTTTCAGTATAATGGCTCCAGGCGCTGTTACATAGGTGACATAATACCGCAGCCCGTTAGCAGAGTGTCGGTAAAACAGTAGCCTACAAAAATACGGCGACTGTCGGTACGGATTGGCGAAATGAAAACGCTCGTAAATCAGATTTAGTTCTGATTTACGAGCGTTTTTCACTTATCAGCGTTTTTTCTTGCCCTTG
>JAGBDS010000031.1 GCA_017937405.1 Oscillibacter sp. | reverse complement strand
GAGAGACTCGCACGAGCCGGATATTACAGTCTATCCGACAGGTACGAGTCCCTGCACTTATGCGATTGAACCGCCGTATAGGGAACCCTTCGTACGGTGGTGTGAGAGGACGGGGCTATCGGCCCTTACCTACTCGATTGTTCATATTGTCTGCCGAACCGGATCAGGACGATCCCCACAGCAATCTTCAGCACCGCCATCAAAATCGGATATAGGCAGGCCCGCAAAAACAGGAGCGGAGCGTTCTGCAGGATGTCTAACATCTGTCCCGTCAAAACCAGATACCAAAGCGCCAACGCCCCCCATGCTACCGCCGCCCAACCCAGAATACGTGCCAGGGTTCCTAGATACTCCGTTAAAAACCGGCTGGCCCGCTTCTTATAGGTGGGCTCCGGCGTTTCAAGCTGTGGTCGCAGCAGGTAGTCCGTGGTAACACAGAACAAGTCCGCCAAGAGGACGACCTTCTCCGTCTCCGGCAGGGTCTCATCCCGCTCCCAGCGGCTCACCGCCTGACGGCTGACATCCAGCTTCTCCGCCAGTGCGTCCTGACTCATGCCCGCTTTTTTCCGAATGTCCTGCAGCTTCTCTCCAAATGTCATGGTCTTGCTCCTTTTCTCTAATAGCTTCATCATAACAAAATTCCCGCGTGCCGTCCAGCAACCAGGCATGGAAGTTCCGCAATCTCAGGTTGCGGGCCCTTGAAAGCGCAAAAAAAGCGGCCCCCTTGGGCCGCCCATCCGCAAATGGACAAATTCTATATGCGTTCGGGCTGTTCAGACTCCAGAGAGCGCAAGGCATCCGCCGGACTCAAACCCCGGCTCATCACCGCATGGTGCAGCATTTGATAGGCCAACCGGTTAGCGCCTGCCAGCGCGATGGCCCGGTCCAAAGTCTCCTCTGTGAAGCCGATCGCTTCCAGCTGACGGATGTGCTTTGTCACATTCATACTTCCACCGCCTTTTCCCTGCTAGTATATCCGATTTCAAGGAAAAAGCGCAAGCAGAAATCTGTTAAATTTGCGTAAAGAAATCCCAAAAAATCCGTCATTCCGCCAAAATTGGCAGGTCTACAATGGAAAGTCCCCGGCTCATGGCATACTCCACTGTGTACCGGGTACCTCCGGCGGTGCCGTCAAAGGCGGCGATGAGCAGGGATGCGTGGTCCACCATGTAGCGGTCCCGCCGCTGCATACAGGAGGAGGTATAGTGGTCGGACACCATCGTTTCAAAATCGCAGGAGGCCACCAGACGGATATACCGCTCCTTCTGCGCGGCAGGCCAGGTATCGGCCTGGGTAGGACAGGGAATGGCGGCCTCCACCGTCACATCCGGATAACGCTCCCGCAGAGCCAGGACTGCTTCGCAAAAATAGAGGTCGCAGCCCAGGGCCATCCCACAGAGGAAGTGGCGGAAGCCCTCCTCATAGGCCAGCTCCACCGCGTCGGCGATCCGGCGCTTCAGCGCCAGGCAGCGCGCGTCGTTCTCGTTATATTTCCAGGGCAGCTTCCCCGGCCGGTGGCCGGTAAAGCAGCAGGATTCCTGTCTGGCCCGCATGTCGGCTCCTCCTCTCCTTGAATAGCTCCAGTATAGAACATTTGTTTTAATTTGTAAAGAGAAACAGAAAAAATTAGGGGTTGCTTTTTCGGAAGACCTGTCATATAATACATCACAGAAAACAACTGAATACTTTGTCTTCAGGGCGGGGTGCAATTCCCCACTGGCGGTAAAGTCCGCGACCGGATGCCTGACGGTATCCGCTGACTCGGTGAAACTCCGGGACCAACAGTATAGTCTGGATGGAAGAAGATGAGTGCGGCAAGGCCGCGCGTTTTTGACGCGCTTCTTTGTTGTAGGAAGCTCTGATTCAATTCGTGTATGTGGATCGGGGCAGTTTTTTTGTTCGGCAAGGCAAAAATCCGAAGAAATCCCAAGGGATCTCAAAGATTTTTAACGAAGCCGGGCGGGAAAAATGCCGTCGAGACATGTGTGCGAAGTGGAGCAGAGGTTCCTGATATCACCTTGGAGAGAAGTCAAAGCATCCAGGGTGTTTTCAAAACAACAAAGGAGTGTATTTTTATGTCCGAACCCAATGTCAACGCCGTTCCCACCGCTCAGCCCAAGACCAATGTCAAAACCATCACCTCCATGGCCATGTTGACCGCCATCGCCTATGTGGTGATGGTCCTCTCCAAGATGCTGCCCCAGGTCTCCGGCTTTTTGCAGCTGGACCTGAAGGACACCGTTATCTGCATCGGCGGTTTCGTGTTCGGCCCCCTGGCCGCCGCTATCATCTCCATTGTCGTTGCCGCTGTTGAGATGTTCACCGTCAGCGACACCGGCATCATCGGCCTCATTATGAATGTGCTGGCTACCTGCACCTTCTGCTGCACCGCCGCTTTCGTCTACAAGAAGATGCACACCAAGAAGGGCGCCATCATCGGCCTTGCCCTGGGCGTGGTGTTCCTGACCATCGTGATGATGCTGTGGAACTACCTCATCACTCCCCTGTACATGGGCGTTCCCCGTGAAATGGTGGCCGGTATGATGCTGTCCGTGTTCCTGCCCTTCAACGTGGTCAAGGGCGGCCTCAACATGGCCCTCATCCTGCTGCTGTACAAGCCTGTAGTCACCGCCCTGCGGAAGGCCAAGCTGGTGCCGGAGTCCCATGCGCCCCAGCAGGCGTCCCGGAAGCTGAACGCCGGATTTCTGCTGTTCTCCCTGGCCCTGCTTGCCACCTTCGTGACCTTTGCCTTGGTGCTGATGGGCATTATCTGATTTCGTCCATACCTTTACTCCGGGAGGGGAGGCACGCATTGCGGGCCGCCCCTCCCCCCTTTTTTTGAAATGTTCCTTTCCTTTGACGAACAAATGTGCTATTATAGAATCAGCAAGTGAAAGGGGGGGCCCACCGTGGACCGTATCATTCTGCACTGCGATCTGAACTGCTTCTACGCTTCTGTGGAGCTGCTGAGCCACCCGGACCTGCGGGATGTGCCTATGGCCGTCTGCGGCGACCCCCAATCCCGCCACGGCATCATTCTGGCGAAAAACGAACCGGCCAAAAAATTCGGCGTCCAGACGGCAGAGACCATCTGGCAGGCCAAAAAGAAATGCCCGGACCTGGTGCTGCTGCCGCCCCACCATGACCTGTACCGGGAATATTCCCGGAAGGTCAACGCCATTTACGACCAGTATACCGACCTGGTGGAGCCCTTCGGCATCGACGAGAGCTGGCTGGATGTGACCCACACCCTTCACCTGTTCGGCGGAGACGCCCGGGCTCTCGCCGATGCCCTGCGGGAACGGATGAAGCGGGAGCTGGGACTGACTCTCTCCGTGGGTGTCAGCTTCAACAAAGTCTTTGCAAAGCTGGGCAGCGATTACAGAAAGCCCGACGCCACCACCGTCATTTCCCGGAAAAACTGGCGTGAACTGGTGTGGCCTCTGCCGGTGGGAGACCTGCTGTATGTGGGCGGTGCCGCCCGGAAGCTGTTGAAGCAGTACGGCATCGCCACCATCGGCCAGCTTGCCGCCTGTAAGCCGGAGATGCTGGAGACCCTGATGGGCAAGATGGGGCTTCAGCTTTACGATTACGCCAACGGCCTGGATCGGGACCCGGTGCGCTCCCGGTATGAAGCGGAGCCGGTGAAGTCCGTGGGCAACGGCACTACTTTCCCGCAGAACCTGACCACCCGGGAGCAGGCCCACGCGGGCATCGCTGTGCTGGCGGACTCCGTGGCCTCCCGGCTGCGACACGCGGGCTTATACGCCGGGGGCGTTCAGGTAACGGTACGGGACCCCCAGTTCCACGACCGCTCCCGCCAACGGCAGCTCGCCGCCCCTACCCATCTCATCCGGGACCTGACGGACGCCGCCATGGAGCTGCTGTATGAGCTGTGGAAGCCGCCTTCCCCCATCCGGGCGCTGACCGTCACCGCCATCCATCTGGTACAGGAGGGCGAGGCCTACGAGCAGGTGGACCTGTTTGGTTCAGCCCCCAGCAAGGAGAAACAGGAAAAGCTGGAGGGCGCCATGGACCGGATACGAAAGAAATTCGGCGCGGATGCCATCGTGTTCGGCGCCGCGCGGCCTGAAAAAGAGGAGGACCCTTTACCATGACAAAAGCAGAGGAAAAGCAGCGGCTCCGCCGCGTCATCCGGGAGCTGGAGCGCCAGCTCTCCCCCCGCTACAAGGCGGAGAGCAGCAGCGCCATCGCCGCCCACCTGCTGGCAATGCCGGAGTACCAGGCCGCCGGGACGGTGTTCTGCTTCGTGGGGACGGAGCGGGAAATCGACACCCGGCCCATTCTGGAGGATACCCTCGCCGCCGGAAAGCGGCTGTGCGTGCCGCTGTGCACGGAGCCGGGTATTATGGAGCTGCGGGCAGTCACATCGCTTGACCAGTTGGTCCCCGGCGCCTACGGCATTTTAGAGCCGCCTGCCAACGCTCCCCAGATGGATGTGGACGAGGTGGACTTCGCCGTCCTCCCCTGCGTGACCTGCAACCACCTGGGGCAGCGTCTGGGACGGGGCGGCGGCTACTACGACCGCTTTCTCGCCCACTACCGGGGCGGCACGGTGCTGCTGTGCCGGGAAAAGCTCAGCCGTGAGGAAATCCCCCTGGAGCCCCGGGACATGCCCGTCCCCTGGGTACTGACGGAGCGTGGTTTGTACGAAGACGGCATCCCCGCCCGGCTGGGTTGACAAAATTGGCTGTTTTTCCCGAAAAAAGGCGCTGTTTTCCGTGAAAACCGTCTGTTGTCAAATCCCGTCTTCTCCCGTACAATGGACGTAATACGTTTTCAGCGGACACGCCCGCAAAGGAGGACCTTGTTATGCTTCAGCAAGCCATGGAGTTTCTTGCCCAGTACGACCCGGAATTGGGCGCTTCTATTCAGGAGGAATTTGCCCGGGAACGCCGCCACATTGAGCTGATCGCGTCGGAGAATATCGTCAGCGAGGCGGTGATGCTGGCGCAGGGCTCCTGCCTGACCAATAAATACGCCGAGGGCTATCCCGGCAAGCGGTACTACGGCGGCTGCTACGCCGTGGACGTCACCGAGGAATTGGCCCGTCAGCGGGCCTGTAAGCTGTTCGGCTGCAACTACGCCAACGTTCAGCCCCACTCCGGCGCCAACGCCAACCTGGCGGCCTTTTTCGCCCTGCTGCAGCCCGGTGACACCGTGCTGAGCATGAGTCTGGCCCACGGCGGCCATCTGAGCCACGGCAGCCCCGTCAACATCTCCGGCAAGTATTTCCACATCGTCCCCTACGGCGTGGAGGACGATACCGAGGCTATCGACTACGACAAGGTGCTGGAGCTGGCAAAGGAGTGCCGTCCCAAGCTGATCCTGGCAGGCGCCAGCGCTTATCCCCGGACGCTGGACTTCCCCCGGTTCCGGGCCATCGCCGACGAAGTGGGCGCCTATCTGATGGTGGACATGGCCCACATTGCGGGTCTGGTGGCCGCCGGGGTCCATCCCTCCCCCATCCCCTACGCCGACGTGGTGACCACCACCACCCACAAGACCCTGCGGGGGCCCCGGGGCGGCATGATCCTCTGCAATGACGAGGCCATCTACAAGAAGATCAACTCCGCCGTGTTCCCCGGCACCCAGGGCGGTCCTCTGGAGCACGTCATCGCCGCCAAGGCCGTCTGCCTGGGCGAGGCGCTGAAGCCGGAGTTCAAGGCTTACGGCCAGCAGGTAGTGAAGAACGCCCAGGTCCTGTCCGAAGAACTGACGAAGCAGGGCTTCCGGCTGGTGTCCGGCGGCACCGACAACCATTTGTGCCTGGTGGACCTGCGGCCCTTCCAGATCACCGGCAAGGAATTCGAGCGCCGCCTGGACGCGGTGCAGATCACCGTCAACAAGAACGCCATCCCCAACGACCCGGAAAAGCCCTTTGTCACCAGCGGCATCCGGGTGGGTACCCCCGCCGTCACCTCCCGGGGCTTTAAGGAGCCGGAAATGGTGGAGATCGCCCGGTGGATGGGCATGATAGCCCGGGACTTCGAGGGCTGCCGCTATCAGGTCCGCAACGAGGTGGACGCCCTTTGCCGCCGCTTTCCCATTTACGAATAACTGAAAAGCCGTCAGGGCACGCCCTGACGGCTTTTTCGTCTCGCGCCGGTTGACGGTTTCCGGTTTCTGTGCTATATGTGCTATATAAGGAGGGCGCCACATGGAATACTGCAAGCTCCAAACCGGCTGTCTGCTGGTCATCGCCTATATCACTTTTCTCTATGTCCGGGAGCGGCGGCGGTACGAGAAAAACCTCCGTCCCACGCCCTTCGACGGCCTGCTGGCTCTGGGTATCCTGAGCCTGACGATGGACGGCGTGACAGCCTGGACTGTCAACCACCTGGACACTGTCCCGGCTTTGCTGAATCGGGTACTGCACCTGCTGTTCCTCATCAGTCTGGATTCCATTGTGTTCCTGCTGTTTCTCTACTTTCTGGCGTCCACCGAGGGCCTGCCCAAGCGGAAAAGCGCCCGGTTTTTCCTGTTTACCCTCTACGCCGCCAGCATCGCCATGGTGCTGCTGAATATCGGCACCCTGGAATACCGGACGGGGCGGCTGTCCAACTACTCCATGGGTGTGTCGGTCTATGCCTGCTTCATCATGGTGGGGCTCTCCATCATCTTCACCTTTGTGGTGTTTTTCCGGCGGTGGAACTATATCGAAAGCCACAAGCGGGCCAGTATTTTCACCTATCTGCTGGTGATGCTGCTGGTTGGCGGGTATCAAATGCTGGTGCCGGACGCTTTGGTGACCAGCCTGGGCGTAACTATTTTTATTCTGGGCGTATATCTGAACCAGGAAAATCCCGCCCTGCGGCAGCTCTCCCACTACCACCGGGAGATGGTGATGGGCTTTGCCGTGCTGATTGAAGGCAAGGACGGCAGCACCGGCGGCCATGTCCGCCGCACCACCGCCTATGTGGAGGTGCTGACAAAGGCCCTGCGGGACCGGGGCCATTTCCGGGACATCCTGACTAAGGACTATCTGGAAAACCTGATGATGGCCGCCCCCATGCACGATATTGGAAAAATCTCTGTGCCGGACAGCGTTCTGCAGAAGCCGGGGCGGCTGACGGCGGATGAGTTTGAGGTCATCAAGCGCCACACCGTCAGCGGCGGCGAGATCATTCAAAACACCTTCGGCCACGTCGGGAACACCCAGTATCTGGACATGGCCTACAACGTGGCCCTCCACCACCACGAGAAATGGAACGGTAAGGGGTATCCCTCCGGGCTGAAGGGCGAGGACATTCCCCTCTGCGCCCGCATTATGGCCATTGCGGACGTGTTTGACGCGGTCTCCGAAAGCCGCTGCTACCGGGCCGCGATGCCCATGGAGCAGTGCTTTGACATCATCCGCCAGGGCGCCGGGCAGGACTTTGACCCCCTGCTGGCGGAGGTCTTTCTGGACATCCGCCCCCAGGTGGAGGCTATTCACGCCCGGGTACAGTGATTTCCCATTTGTGAAAAGGAGTTGAATCTCATGGAACAGGAGCATAAGCGGCGCGTCCGCTACAAGGGCACCCATCCCCGGAATTTCCGGGAAAAATATAAGGAATTAGACCCGGAAAAATACGGCGCCGATGTGGATAAGATCATCAAAAGCGGAAAGACCCCCGCCGGGATGCACATCCCCATCATGGTGGAGGAAATTCTGGAGGTGCTGGACATCCGGCCGGGGCAGGTGGGCTACGACGCTACCCTGGGCTACGGCGGCCACACCCGGAAGATGCTGGAAAAGCTGGAGGGCCAGGGCCATCTGTACGCTACCGACGTGGACCCCATCGAGTCCGAAAAGACCCGGGCCCGGCTGGAGGCCGCCGGCTACGGCCCCGACATGCTCACCATCCGGCGGATGAACTTTGCTGAAGTGGACCAGGTGGCTCCCGGCGTACAGTTCGACTTTGTGCTGGCGGACCTGGGGGTCTCCTCCATGCAGATCGACGACCCGGAGCGGGGCTTCACCTTCAAATATGACGGTCCCCTGGACCTGCGGCTGGACCCCTCCTCCGGTGCCTCCGCCGCGGAGCGGCTGCGGGAACTGGACGAGGAGGAGCTTGCCGCCATGCTGGTAGAAAACTCTGATGAGCCCTACGCGGACCGCATCGCCAAGGCCGTTATGCGGGTGTACCAGCGGGGCGGCAGCGTGGACACCACGAAGCAGCTTGCCTCCATCATTGAGGGCGCCCTCTCCTTCCTGCCGCCCGCCGAGCGGAAGGAGACCGTGAAAAAGTCCTGCCAGAGAACCTTCCAGGCGCTGCGCATCGACGTGAACAGCGAGTTTGAGGTACTGTACGCCTTTCTGGACAAGCTGCCTACGGTGCTGAAGCCCGGCGGACGGGCGGCCATCCTCACCTTCCACTCCGGGGAGGACCGGCTGGTGAAGAAGGCCTTCAAGCAGCACCTGCGGGAGGGCATTTACAGCGAAATTTCCGAGGACGTCACCCGGCCGTCGGCGGAGGAGTGCTACCGGAATCCCCGGGCCCGGTCCACCAAGCTGCGGTGGGCTGTCCGGGCATAAGGAGGGCGCCATGCTGAGAGACGAGACCATACAGCGTGTTCTGAAATTCCGGGACGACCGGGACTGGCGGCAGTTCCACACACCCAAGGACCTGGCCATCTCCATGAGTCTGGAGGCCGCCGAGCTGCTGGAGGTGTTCCAGTGGAGCGGCGCGGACCTGGAGTGCCGGGACAAGATGGAGCAAATCCGCGAAGAGCTGGCGGACGTGCTGAGCTACTGCATTTTGATGGCGGACGTCTGCGGGCTGGACCTGGACGAGATCATGAACGAAAAGGTCGACAAAAACGAGGCCAAGTACCCGGTGGAAAAAGCCCGGGGCAGCGCCGCCAAATATACAGAACTGTAAAAAAACCGCCTGCGGGAGCTCCCGCAGGCGGTCTTTTTTCTCACAGGGGATGGCGCTTGCGCACCACGTCGAAGGCCTCCTCCGCCACGGCGACGGTCTGGGCGATGTCGTCGTCGGACAGGGCGTAGTTGATAAAGTGGTTGTGATGGGTGGTGAAGAACACGCCCCGTTTCACGCACTCGGCGATCCACTCCTGATGGAGCATCAGGCTGGGGTCGTCCGCCAGCCGCAGGTAGAACAGGCTGGGCATTCCGGACACTCGGAGGTCGAAGCCGTACTTCTGTCCGGCGGCAACCAGTCCGTCGCTCAGTTTTTTGCCCTTTTCGTTCAGCACCTTGGGCAAATCAAGCTTCTTCATCTTTTCAATGCAGGCGATGCCTGCGGCGAAGGGCACGGCGGACATCCAGTAGCTGCCGGTATAGCTGAGCCCGGAAACGGCGTTTTTCAGGAACTCCTTGCCGCAGAGGGCGGAGACGTTATAGCCGTTGGCAAGGGCCTTGCAGAAGCAGATGAGGTCCGCCTCAAAGCCGAAATAGTGGTCGCTGCCCTGGAGGTCGATGCGCCAGCCCGCCCGGACGTCGTCCACGATGAGGACGGTGCCGTTGTCGGTGCAGAGCTTGCGGACCTTCTGCCAGAAACCGTCGGCGGGCAGCTCGTTGTCCTTGAAGTTGCCGTGCATATAGGGCTGGCCGATGACGGCGGCGATCTCCCCCTTGTAGCAGTCGAACAGCTCCGCCAGTGCGTCAAAGTCGTTCCAGTCCACATAGAGGTTGTGCATGACGTCCTCTTCCAGAATGCCGGAGTAGTCCAGCTTCTGGGTCCAGGGGGCGACGCCGTGGTAATAACCCTTGAAGAACACGATCTTCTTCCGGTGGGTATAGGCCCGGGCGGTGAGGACCGCCAGGGTGGTGACGTCGTTGCCGTTCTTGGCGAAGAAAGCCCAGTCGGCGCAGGCCACGGTATCCACCAGTAGCTCCGCGAAGTCGATCATCTTCGTGGAGGGGATGGTGACGCAGTCCTCCTTCTCCCGCTGCTTGCGGGCGGCCTCGTCCACATCCGGGTCGTGGTAGCCCAGGATATTGGGGCCATAGCCGCACATATAGTCGATGAAGCGGTTGCCGTCCACGTCCCAGAAGTAGCTGCCCTGGGCCCGGTCGGAAAACAGGGGCCACGCCTCCACGGGGGTGTAGCAGCCCTCGGCGGGGCCCTGGTGGCCGTAGATGCCGGAGGGGATCACCTTGCAGGCCCGGAGATATGCCTCCCGGCTCTTGGAATAATCGTTGATGTTCATGTCCGTCCCTCCTTACGCCAGATACACCGCCACCCGGTCCAGGATGCGGTTGATATTATCCACCTGGCTGATCTGTCCGCCGATGCGGACCTGTCCCAGACCCACGGCGGCGATGGCGTTCACGTTCCCGTCAAACAGGGCGCGGGCCAGGGCCATGTCCTGAAACTCCATATAGGAAAGGTACTCGGCAGGGGCCTGATGGACCGCCGTCATGCGGTGGTCCCGGCAGCACAGGGCAGCAGCAGGCCCTCCCGCGATGGACAGCTTGGCGGTGCCGTCCACGATATTGGAGGCGGAAAACATCCCCACCTTGTCGTGGTTGGCGATCTGGGCGATGGCCTCCGCGATGACGTGGAACATCAGGGTCGTGGAGACGTGGAAAAACTCCGAATCCTCCAGCGCCGCAGCGTCCGGCTTCAGGAACATCGTCAGGCGGTCCGTCAGCTTGGTGAAGGGGCCGGTGAGGAAGCCGATTTTCGTAAAGCCCTTGCTGGGGATGGGCGTCACCGTTCCGTCGATGAGGCCGTTAAACTTCTCACAGGAGGAGAAGGGCAGCTTCACCTGGCAGCGGTCCACGCCGGGAGCCATGCGGCACTTGCCGCTGCCGAAAAACAGCGTGGCTTCCGGGCCGCCTTTCACGGCGAAGCCCACGGAGACGGACTTGTCCTGAATCAGCTCCGCGGCCTCCCGGTCCAGGTCGCACAGGTATGGGATAGCACCCAATACGGCGAACAGGTTGATATATGCCAGCGTTTTGGCATCTTTCATAACATTCCTCCGATCTCCCGCGCTCCGGCGGGGCAGGATAGAAAAAGTATAACAGCCCTCCGCCATGGTTGCAAGAAAATCCCAGAAAAAAGCCGCCTCCGCGAAGGGAGGCGGCTGCTGTTATTTCAGAAGTGACACAGTATAGCGCAGGTGCTTGCTCTCCCCCGGCTCCAGCACGGCGCAGTGGGGCTTATCCGTAAAGTCGCCGCTCTCATTGTCCACGGCGGCACAGCCCTGCCAGGGCTCGATGCAGATATAAGGCGCCTGTACCCCCGGCATGGTCCAGAAAGCAACCATGGGGAATTCGGAAAAGTCCACCCGGACGCCCCGGCCAGTCCCGTCGTGACGCAGGGACACGGTCTTGGACCGCAGACCGTCATAGATCAGGGTGTCCACCTGGTCGAAGATCTGGTGGTCCAGACGGATCTCCGTGCCGCTCAAAGCTGGGCCTGGCTTGTCGTGGCACAGGCAGCCTCCCGGCCCCGGCAGAATGGAGTGGGTGTCCTCCGCCCTGTCAAACACCAGACGGTAGTCCTCGAACTTCTCCCCCTCCGCCAGCGGGCAGCGGAAAGCCGTATGGGCGCCAATGCAGAAGGGCATGGGGGCCGTTCCCGTGTTCGTCACCCAGAACTGGGTGAAAAATCCGTCCCCGGTCAGTTGGTGCCGCACCCGCAGAGAAAACGGGAAGGGATACCGGGCCAGCGTCTCCGCCGTCTCTCCCAGTTCCACATCTGCATAATCGTCTCCCTGCTCCGCCACGGCAAATTCCATCCGCCGGGCAAAGCCGTGGCGGGCCATCTCATAGGGCTGTCCGCCGATGCGCACCCTGCCGTCCTTCAGTCCGCCCACAATGGGGAACAAAACGGGATTCCGGCCGCTCCAATAGGCCGGGTCGCCTCCCCAGATGTACTCCGTCCCCTCCGCGTCCCGCAGGGAAACCAGCTCACCGCCCAGAGTGTCCACCCGGGCCGTCAATCCGCCGCGCTGCAATACGATCTCCATCGTGCTCCCTCTCCTCTCTTTTATCTCCGGGCGGCTTACTCCATCTCCTCCAGCCGCTCCACGATCTCGTCAGCCAGGTCCTCCAGTTCCTCATGGCGCTCACCCCAGGCTTCGTATTCCTCGCTGTTCATGTCCGCCGGTTCCCGCTCGTCCAGGTCCGCGATACGTTCCCGCACCTCCCGCAGACAGTCTTTCAGCGCTTCCCGGTCCATGGTGTCGATATCCGGCGCGAAACCGCCGTCAAATTCCAGAAAATCCGCCATACTCCTACTCTCCTTTTAGAAAAACGCAGTGGTTTTCCCCGGACTCCGCCGGGTCGTAATGATACCCCAAATCGTGAAATTCCCGGATGTCTGCCGCTTTCGTGACGTTGTTTTCCGCCAGCCAGCGGACCATCTGGCCCCGGGCCATCTTGCACATGGTCCCCTTTTCCACGATCTTGCTCCCCTGCCGCTCGCCGAAGGTACAGCGAACCAGGCGGACGGTTTTCGGCAGGTGGGGCTCCACCGCCCGGCTGTACTCCTTGGAAGCCAGGTCCAGCACGAAGTCCGTCTCCTCCGCCAGCCGTCGGGCCAACTTACCGCCCCAGAAGGCATACAGGTCCTTATGACCGTCCACCGCCAGCCTTGCCTGCATCTCCAGCCGGTAGGGCGTCACGCCGTCGAAGGGCCGCAGCAGGCCGTAAAAACCTGAGACGATGCGCAGATGCTCCTGAATGAAGTCGTACTGTCCCGCTTCAAACACGCCGGGGGCCATGTACTGATACTGGATGCCCTCATAGGACAAGATGGCCGGGGTCAGGCAGCGGCGCAGGTCCATGCCCGACAGCCGCTCTATGTTCAGGGCGGCAATGGAATCGTTGCACTTCCACAGGGCTTGCAGCTCCTTGGGCGTCATGGCCCGCAGGGCGGCCAGCAGCCGCTCCGTCTCCGGCAGAAAGTCCGGCAGGGCCTGAACAGGCAGGCTGTCGGTGTCCACCCGCATTTTCTTGGCGGGCGAAATGATCATACGCATGATTTCACGCTCCCTCATGGGGGATCAGGCACTTTTCCACCTTGAAATGTCCGTCCTCCGCCTCCATGCGGCAGAGGGTGATCTCCTGGTGGAACCGCCGCCGTCCGCAGCTTCCGGGGTTCAGCCACAGGACGCCGTTTTCCTCCCGCTCCTCGTATTTGTGGGAATGGCCGAACACCACCACATCCACGCCGGACAGGTCCTTGGGCACGTCCTTTTTGTTATGGACGAGGAAAAAGCGGATGCCCTCCACCGTAAAGGTCAGGCTGTGGGGCAGGTCCGCTGCCCAGTCCTTGTCGTTGTTGCCCCGGACGATGTAGCTCTCCCCTGCGGCCCGCAGGGTATCCACGATGGCCGGGGTGTTGATGTCTCCAGCGTGGATGACCACATCCGCCGGGGCCAGCAGGGCTTTGACCTCCTCCCGGAGCAGGCCGTGGGTGTCTGATAAAATCAGAATGTGTTTCATAGGCTCTCTCCTTGGGTCACAACCCTGTGCGGTACAGGGGGATGACATTGATGACCGGCTCCTCATAGGGGTGGACGGCTTTGATGGCTTTCAGCGTCTCCTTCACCCGCTCCGTCCGGCAAGTCAATTCCACCTTCAGCTCCGGTTCGGCGCAGAATTCCCCCTGGCTGCCGATATAGGGGTTCGTCCCCTCCAAAGGCCGCCAACAGCCGGTCACCCGGCTGTACGACAAACAGCCGTCGTAGTTCCCGATATGGCCTGCGTCCACTGACAGCAGCGCCTGCCGCAGGGGCTCCAGATGGGTCTCCGGGATGAATATCTCCAGCTTGCAGTAGGAAAAATCAGGCATGGGTGCTCCTTTGTCCGCAATCTTACGGAATGGGTGTTATAGTAGTTTTACTATATAATTTGCCGGTGCCGCTGTCAAGCGCGCCTATGAAAACAGAACTCCCGCGGCAAATGCCGCGGGAGTTCTGTTTAAGAAAGGAAAGTACAGGTAGTTCGGAAATCAGCCGATGCTGCTGCCGGTGATCAGGAAGTACGCGGCACCACCGACGAGAGCGATCAGGGCCAGCAGGCAGTAGCCATACTTGCCCAGAGGATAGAACCAGGAGTCGATGGCCTTCTTGCCAGCGGTACGGCCTGCGTTGACAGCGTCCATAGCGGTGCTCTTCTTGAGGATCCAGAAGAACATAACGCCAGCCAGCACAGCGCCCAGGGGGCAGATAAACACGGAGACCAGATCCATCCACTGAGAGGTCCAGGGCTGGATCATGACGGAAATCACAGCGCCGATAGCGCCGATAATGACCACGGAGGGGATACGACCCAGATGGAACTTCTCCTGCAGGAAGGCCACGGGAGCCTCATACAGGTTGACGATGGAGCTGAGGCCTGCGAACAGAACGGCAACGAAGAAGACTATGCCGACGATGCGGCCGCCGGGCATGCCGTTGAGCACGTTGGGCAGATACACGAACATCAGGCCGGGACCACCCGCAGAGGGCTCCATGCCGCCGACGCTCATGGCGGGCAGAATGACGATCATAGCCAGCAGAGCGGCGATGGTGTCAAACAGAGCCACGTTACGGGCGGAGGAGGGCAGGTCCTCGTTCTTGGGCAGGTAGGAACCGTAGATCACGGAGCCGTTGCCGGCCACGGACAGGGAGAAGAATGCCTGACCGAAGGCAAACAGCCACACCTGCCAGTTCAGCAGACCCTTGGGATTGAGGGTGAAGATGTACTTGTAGCCGTCAGAGGCGCCGGGCAGGAAGGCAATGTAGACTGCCAGGCCGACAAACAGTAAGAACAGAACGGGCATCATGATCTTGTTGGCCTTCTCAATGCCGCCGGCAATACCCATAGCCATGATGATCAGGGAGACCACCAGACCGATGAGCTGCCACACGCCGTTGCCGATGCCAAAGAAGCCGTTGCTGGCCATCATGCCGATGGCCTCGCCCAGAGTTGCCGCCTCAGGAGCAGCAGCGCCGAAGGTAGGACCGATGACGCTCATATCCTGGCCCATGGCAAACAGGCCGCCGGAGATACTCATCCAGGTATACTTGAAGATCCAGCCCAGGACCACGGTGTAGCCGATGGCCAGCATCATGGCGCCGATGATGGGGATAGCGCCGATGATCTCACCGGTCTTCTTGTTGCCGGTACGCTCCTCGGTGCACTTGCCGAAAGCGCCGACAGGACCGGCGCCTGCCCAGCGGCCCAGAGCAAATTCCTCAATAACGCCGGAGGCGCCGATGAGGACGACGAAGATGAAATAGGGGATCAGGAAGGTAAGTCCGCCCCAGGTGGAGACCATGATGGGGAAACGCCAGATGTTGCCCATGCCGACGGCGGAGCCAATGCAGGCCAGGATAAAGCCCCATTTGCTCTTAAAACCGTCGCGCTGTTCCAGAGTCTGATTACTCATGCGTTTGACACTCCTTGTCTCTTTTTCAAATTAGCAGCGCCCGCGAAAATATTCAATTTTCGCGGGCGCCGTTTTTACACACACTTTGCCTCCTGCGCTCTTTCCACGCGGCGCAGGTTACGCAGGATTTTGCTCAGAAGGTTGAATTACTTCTCCTCGTTGGGATAGGGCTCCAGGAAGGCGTGGAAGTGACGCATGGGCAGGTTGTGGCCCCAGACGATGCGGATGTTGGGGATGTTCTCACGGTCCTCATACAGAGCCTTGACAGCGGCGATGACGTAGTCCAGGTGCTCCTGGGTCAGGCGGCTGCGGTCGATGGCGAAACGGACCACGTTGGCGACCTCAGCCTGCTGCTCGGGAGTCTTCAGGTCATACTCCATGGAGTAGTCGCCCAGCTCGGAGGTACGGATACCGTAGCGGCGGATCAGCTCCAGAGAGAAGCCCTGGCCGGCGAAGGTCTCATGGCCGCGCTTGCCGTCGAAGAACTCGGTCATGTTGATGTACACGGCATGGCCGCCGGCGGGGAGCACGACGCCCTTGACACCGGCCTTGTAGAAGCCCTGAGCCAGGTACTCGCACTGCTTCACGCGCTCGTCCAGATAGTGGAAGTTGCAGGACTCATACAGACCCACGGCCAGAGCCATGATGTCGCGGCCGCTCATGCCGCCGTAGGAGTCGTTGCCGTAGCAGGAGATCTGCTTCACCTTCAGCAGAACGCCCACGTCGGTCTTGACGGTGCCGTCCTCGTTGAAGTCGGAGAAGTTCTTCCAGAACAGGCCCTTGTCGCGGAAGGCCAGCATGCCGCCCATGTTGGAGTGGCCGTCCTTCTTGGCGGACATGGTGAAGCCGTCGCAGTAGGAGAACATCTCGGTGGCGATCTCGGCGATGGACTTATCCTCGTAGCCGGGCTCGTTCATCTTGATGAAGTAGGCGTTCTCGGCCCAGCGGGCAGCATCCAGGATGTAGGGAATGTTGTACTTGTGGGCGATCTCGGAGGTAGCGCGCAGGTTGGCCATGGCGACGGCCTGGCCGCAGACGGGGTTGTTGGTGATGCAGGTGAACACCAGGGGCACATTCTCGGGACCGACAGCCAGGATCAGCTCTTCCAGCTTCTCGGTGTCCATGTTGCCCTTGAACGGGTTCTTCTCATAGGAGCCACCCTCGGGAACCTCGTACAGCAGGGTCTTGTTGTACAGGTTGCGGGGCACGGAGCCCATCTGCTTGATGTTGCCCTCGGTGGTGTCGAAGTGGCCGTTGGAGGGAATGGTGAAGACCTTGCCGGGATGACGCTGGGCCAGGATCTTCTTGACGATCTCCATCAGGACGGACTCAGCGGCACGGCCCTGCTGGATGATGAAGGCATTGGGACGCTCCATCTGAGCGGCGCCGCCGTTGAACAGGCCACCCTCATACTCGCAGAGGTAGACCTCGTCCATCATCTTCTCCACGTCACGGCAGTCAGTGCGGACCAGGTCGATGATCTTCTTCCAGTTCTTCTCGCCGCCGCGCTCGAAAATGTCGCGGAAGGTGTCCAGCAGGACATAGTAGCCGGTGTTGCGGCCGTAAGCCTCATCACCCAGGAACAGAGAAGCCCACTGATGGTTGGTCATGGCAGTGGTGCCGGAGTCAGACAGCATATCCACGGTCAGCATGCCGGAGGGGAAAGCGAACTCGTTGTAGTGGGTGGCCTTCAGAGCGCGCTCACGCTGCTCAACGGTGACTTCGGGAAGGTCACGGACTGCAAAGGTGAAATGATGGGGGGCGGGAACGCTCAGCGGATACTCTTTAGACATAATACTTTACCTCCATATTCGGCGCTTGGCGCCTTGATTTTTTTTGGAGATACCCCGGTCGTCGAAGGGCTGGATTCCCAGGTCCAGCCTTGCGCCTAGCGGACAGTACCATTCACAAGGGTTGATGGGTTCTCTTTTTTTAGGGGACTTACTTCGTCGCGATGACCTCGATCTCCACCAGGGCGTCCTTGGGCAGGCGGGCCACCTCCACCGCGGAGCGGGAGGGGTAGCTGCCTTCCGTAAAGAAGGTGGCGTAGACTTCGTTCATGGCGGCGAAATTGTTCATGTCGCTGAGGAACACGGTGGTCTTGAGCACATGATCCATGTCGGTGCCGGCCTCGGTGAGGATGGCCTTGACATTGGTCAGGGACTGCCGGGTCTGTGCCTGGATACCCTCGGGGAAAGCCCCGGTGGCGGGATCGATGGGCAACTGCCCGGAGGTGATGACCAGTCCGTTGTTTTCAACAGCCTGGGCGTACGGGCCGATGGCGGCAGGAGCCTGGCTCGTACTGATGATGGTCTTCATCACAATGCGCCTCCTTTCGTTTTTGTGAGATAACTTTATCAGAATTCAAAATTTTTGTCAAGGGAGTGTTATGCACTTTGTACGGATAACCATTTTCATCTCTGCTTATTTGTGTTAATTGTCTATAAACTTTCGCGAATTAAAGTCAATAAATTTTTCTCGTAAATATAATAATTTTTTCTTTTGACAAAGAATTTATTTCTATATATAATGATGTAAATTCCGCGAGTGAAAATCATGAAACGAGGTGTGCATATGGCCAACGTCACCAACGCGCTCCTGCAGCACTATGTGAAGCTGACCGAATTTCTCGGGCAGGCTTTGGGGCCCGATTACGAGGTCGCGCTTCATGATCTGACGGACAAGAACCGCTCCATCATCGCTATCGCCAACAATCATGTCAGCGGCCGGGAGATCGGCGCTCCCTTGACCAATGTGGCGCTGAGCATCCTGCGGGACAAGAGCTATGAGACTTCTGATTACCGCCTGCACTATTACGGAGTCTCCATCAACGGGAAGGACCTGCGGTCCAACACCATGTTCATCAAGCAGAACGGCCGGCTGATCGGTATGCTCTGCATCAATTTCGACGACAGCCGCTACCGGGCTGTCAGCAATCAGATCATGGGGCTGTGCCATCCGGACATTTTTGTGGAGGATGTGGTCATTCCCACCATCCCAGAGCCCGGCGCTGACCCGGCTCCCGTCCGGCCCGCACCGGAAAAATTCCGCAACTCCACGGAGGCGGTGGCCACGGATGCCATCAACCGGGAGCTGGAGCATCTGGGCGTGACCGCGGAGCGGCTGACCTCTGACGAGCGTCTGAAGATCATTGCCGCGCTGGAGAGCAACGGCATCTTCCTGCTCAAGGGCGCGGTCAAGGATGTGGCAGCGGGGCTCCACTGCTCCCAGGCCAGCGTGTACCGCTATTTGTCCCAGTTAAAGGGCGCTGACACCGAAACAAAAGAATGACCCAATGAATAACGGGAAGCAGGTGCGAGCCTGCTTTCCCTTTTATAAGGAGAATGTTTTATGCTGACAAAGCTGACGGACTACCATCAGGTCCCGGCCTTTATCCAAGCCTGCGGCTTCGAGCATGTCTTCGGCTCCAAGGCGCTGACGGCGTTGCGTGCCTACGGATTAAACGATGACCGCGTCCGGTTCTATCTCTGTGAGGAAAACGGCGCCCCCACCGCGGCCATGTATCTGATGGACGGCGTGCTGGTCGTCTCGGCCTGTCCATCGGTGGACCCCGCTCCTGTGGCGGAGCTGGTCCGGCGGGAGAGCGTGGGCGAGGTGGACACCAACTGGGACCAGTGCGCGGCCCTGCAGGCCCTGCTGGGCGGGACTACGGAGAGCTCCTATTATATGGTATACCGGGGCGGCAACATCACCGAGAGCTTCCCGGACATCGGCCCGGGAAGCCTGGAGGCGTCATTTGCCGTCCTGCAGCGGAGTCATGAATACTACCGCACCCATCTGCGCTTTGACACCTGGTCCGCCGACCTGCGGCAGAAGCTGGACCGGGGGCTGATGGAGCTGTATCAGCTGGAAATCGGCAGCGAGGTCGTCGGCACCGGCTGCATCGGGTCGGAGGACGACGAATGCGGCGTCCTTGCGGCGGTGGCCGTGGTGCCGGAGTTCCGGCACCGGGGACTGGGAAGCCGCATCAGCCGCTTTCTGGTAAAGCGCGTTCTGGAAAAAGGGAAAACGCCCCGGCTCATCTCCGGATATGATGAAGTAGCGGAGCTGTACCGGCAGGTGGGCTTTGAGCCCTGTGGCCGCTGGGGCGAGCTGTATCTTTGAAGAAGCGAGGAGTTTTGAGATGGTTCGGGAATACGGACGCCGTCTGCTCATTCTGGCGGGCGGCCTGATGGTAAGCGCGGTGGGCATCACCATGATGCTCCAGGCCAACGTGGGACTGGAGCCCTGGAGCGTTCTGCAAAACGGTATGTCCATCTTTTTCGGCATCACCTACGGCACCGCCGCCATGATCGTGGGCGCGGCAGTCATCGCCATCGCCGTCCTCTGCGGCGAGAGCTTCGGCATCGGTACCCTGGCGAACATCTTTTTCTGCCCGGTGTGCATTGATATTTTGCTGTATCTGGACTGGATACCCCAAATGCAGACCCTGTGGTCCGGCCTGCTGATGCTGCTGGGCGGCATGGAGCTGCTGGCCATCGGCACCTGGATGTACATGAAAAGTGCCCTGGGCTCCGGCCCCCGGGACGCGCTGATGGTGGTCCTGGCCCGGAAGACCGGGCGGTCCGTGGGCCTGTGCCGGGCCACGGTGGAGGTCATCGCGGTCTTTGTGGGCTGGCGTCTGGGCGGCCAGGTGGGCATCGGTACCGTCATCACCGCCGTGGGCGTGGGCACACTGTTCAACCTGAATTTTGCCCTCCTGCGCTTCAAGGCGGCAGAGCTGCACCAGGAAAATCTGCCGGAGACCATCCGGCGGCTCCGGGGCACGGAAACAGTGGAGAGCTGACGGGCGAAGGCAGCCTTGCATTTTCCGAACGATGCTCGTATACTGTTGGTAAAGCTGTTTGAGGAGGGACTTCCCATGAGTGAATACTCCGGCAATATCCGGGACCTGCCTGTGGTGACCGGCGGCCATTTTATTGAAAATTCCACGAAAAAAATCGTTTTCGGCCCTGACGGCCGTTTCTGGGACGACTATGTGATGCGGCTGTTCACCCTGGAGCCCGGCGCGGAGAGCAGCATCCACTCCCACCCCTGGCCTCACTGGTTCATGTGCATCAAGGGCGAGGGCTATTTCCTGATTGACAAGGAGCGGGTGCCCCTGGAGTTCGGCACCTGGGTCCACATCCCCGCCGGGATGCGCCACAACTTCGGCAACACCGGAGAGGGCGAGCTGATGGGGCTGTGCATCGTGCCGCCGGAGGGTGACGTGAATCCCCTGATCGGCTGCTGAGTACATGAAAAACGGACTGGAAGCTATGGCTTCCAGTCCGTTTTTTGCATTTATTCCGCGTCAAATATCCAGGCCTGCTCAAAGCCGCCGCGGATGGCGCCCGCGATGCGGCCCGGCGTTTCGGCGCTGCCCACCAACACGGTGGGAAGGCCCGCGGCCTCGAACTCCGCCGCCAAAGGTGCCTGGTTCCGGGTGCCCAGCGCCAGTACCACGGTGCCAGCGGGGATGGCCTTGGTCTCACCAGAGGTCAGGTCCTTCACCTCCGCGCCGCCGTCCGTGACAGCGGTGAGCTGGTGGCTGGTGAGGATGGCAGGGCTGTAGGGCGTGATGCGGCTCATAATGTCGCCCAACACCACGTTGTAGATTCCCTGGCCCACGGTGGGATTCATCTCCACCATAGTCAGCTTGCGGCCCTGCTCCAAAATCATCTCGGCGCACTCCAGGCCCGTCAGGCCAGTGCCGATGAGGGCCACCTCACCCTGGCACTGAACCTTGCCCAGGATAACGTCCTCCGCCAGCACCGCCTTTCCGACGCCGGGGATAGACTTGGGCACGACAGGAGGTGCGCCCACCGCCAGGAACACGCCCACGGGGTTCATGGACTTCACCAGTTCGGGCGTGGCTTCTGTATTCAGGCGGATGTCCACGCCGGCTTCCCGGGCCTCCAGGGCCAGCACATCGATGGTGCCCTGAAGATTGGCCTTAAAGGGAGGCAGCTTGGCAATGTTCAGAGTGCCACCCAGCGCGCCGCCCTTTTCCAGCAGCGTCACGGCAAAGCCGCGCTTCGCCAGGATGATAGCGCACTCCAGGCCACCGGGGCCGCCGCCCACGACGACTACGGGCCTGCCCGCGCCGTTCTTCTGCAGGTCCTGCCAGCGGTAGCGGTACTCCCGGCCCAGCCGGGGGTTCAGGGAGCACTGGACAGGCATGGCGCCCCCCAGCAGCCGCTCCCGGCAGTACATGCAGGCGATGCAGTTGCGGATTTTTTCCGGATGGCCCGCTTTGGCCTTGTTCATGAACTCGGGGTCGGCAAACTGGCTGCGGCCCAGGGCCACGAAGTCGCTGACGCCCTCCTCCAGCAGCTGCTCGGCGAAGTCCGGGTCCTTGATGGTGTTGGTGGCGATGACCGGGATGGACAGGGCCTCCTTGAAGGCCTTGGCAACGTGCTTCTTCCAGCCGGAGGTATAGGAGAAGGGCTCGCAGTTGGCGTTTCCGTTCCAGGAGCTGCCGTTGGAGATGTTGATGCAGTCGATGCCCTGGGCCTCCAGGTGTTTGGCGATGGCAAGGCCTCCCTCCAGGTTCCAGAAGCCGGGGTGGTCGGTCATCTCGTCGCCGCAGATGCGGACGGAGATG
>JAGBDS010000030.1 GCA_017937405.1 Oscillibacter sp. | reverse complement strand
GCGGTGAGAGCCTGGGTTCCTATCCCATTGCGGAGGCGAAGGAGGTGCTCTTATGCATCTAGTCATCATCAGCGGCGCCGCGAGGCACCAGGGAAAAAGCAATACCGCGAAGATCATCACTGCCTTTCAAACGGGCTATGAGGAGGGCGGGAACACCGCGGAGGTCTGGTACCTCTCCGACCACAGCCAGTGGGCCGGCGCAGCCCAGGCCTTCGAGCGCAGCGACAACCTCCTCATCGCCCTGCCGCTGTATGTGGAGAACATCCCCGGCATCCTGCTGGAGTTCCTCTCCGGCCTGAAGCCGAAGACCGTGCCGGGCACGAAGCTGGCGTTCCTGCTCCAGGGCGGCTTCCCAGAGGCGAGTCAGAGCCGCTGCTGCGAAGCGTATCTGAAAACGCTGCCCGCCCAGCTTGGCTGCGACTACGCCGGGACGCTGCTCAAGGGCGACCTGTTCGGCCTTAGCCTGACGGATGAGAAAAGCCGGGAAAAAATGCTGGCGCCCTTTACGGAGATGGGGCGGTATTACGCCGGGACCGGATATTTCGACAAGCCCTCTGTGGACAAATTCGCTGCCCCGGAGTATATGCCCCGGGGGCAGATCCGAATGTACAACCTGTTCTTCAAGCATATTTCCGGGCTTTTTATCGGCGCCATCGCAAAAAAGCTGGGCTGCCGGGACCGGCTGGACGCACAGCCTTACCGGGACTGCTGCAAGTAAAAACAAGGGCACGCCGCCTTCTTTCGCGGTGTGCCCTCATTTCGTGGGATTTGGCAAGAACAGTCGAGAAAAAGCTACGATTAACATGTAAAATTGTATCCGCTATGATGCGCGCATAGCAGGAAAGTGAGGACGCATGATATGATGACACAGGATATCATAAAGATTGGCCCTCACACACTGACAGTCAAATTATTCCGCGGTATTACATTGAGATTTCATTCTGATTCCACCCCGAAATATTGAAGATGTCTCCATCATATGAACATGTAACAGGGGCGGAGAGAATGGGTTATCCCCTTCTTTCCACCCCTGTTGACTCAGAATTATTTGAAGTAGAACCTGCTTTTTTGCGAGTTGTTTAATCTTCGCCGCGGATAGCTTGAACTGAAGGGGAACCCTGATTTCAGAAAGTCCAGCTACGATTCTTTTGCGGGTTTCACCATACCGCGGTCACTTTTTTCAAAACCGAATTTAGCATAGAATGGCTGTGCGTCACGGCTTACCAGAATACCCCGCAGGTCACGGAATAACGGGTTCGTCTGAATGGTCTCCAGCAGCGCACGTCCAACGCCCTTGTGCTGCAAGGAGGGGTCAACGACTACATCACAGAGGTAGTAGGTCGTCCCATAGTCTGTTACAACACGGGCAAAGGCGATTTGCCTGCCCGTCTTGCGGCAGCGTGCTCCGTAGCAAAAGGAGTGCTCCATCGCCAGCCGCTCCTGCTGCTCGGAGCGGTGAGATGCCCAATGGGTGGTTTTCAGCAGGGCCATGACAGCATCCATCTGCATATTGTCAAGGCCTTCAATGATTTCAAAATCCTGCATAGATGTGCTCCTGACTGCGGAAAAGGCTTGGCTTTTATGGGTGAAAACGTTTCTCAATCCTCCGGCAGCTTCCAGTTGAAGAACCGCAGATAGGGGTCACCGGTTTTCTTGCGGAAGGCGTCCATATCCCGCTCCCGCCAGTCGTAGTAGCCGACGCCGGTCTTATAGCCCAGGTCGCCCCGGTCCAGACGCTCCTTCAGGGAGGGATGGACCGTTTTGACGTCGCACAGGTCGGGGTAGAGATAGGTTTCGATATTTGCAATGAGGTCCAGACCTGCGTAGTCAAAGTGGTCGAACAGGCCGATGGAGGTGTACCGGGGCCCCCAGCTGGAACGGATGCACTTGTCGATGTCCTCTGGACCGCAGATGCCCTGCTCTACCATATAGACAGCCTCGCGGTACAGCGCGTGCTGCAGGCGGTTGGCGATGAAGCCGGGAGCAGGCTTATTCATTTTGCAGACTTCACGGCCGCAGGACTCCAACAGCGTGATGACAGCGTCCAGTGCTTCCTGGGAGGTGAAGTCGTTCTTCACCAGCTCCACGCAGGGGACCATGTGGGGCGGGTTGTAGGGATGAGCCACCATGACTTTCTCCCGCTGGGACACGCCGTTGGCAAGGTCCACAGGCGAGATGGCGGAGGTGGTGGAGGCGATAGCCTTCAGATGGGGGCAGTTGGCCTCAATCTGGCGGTAGACCTCGTACTTGACCTCCAGCTTTTCAGTAACACATTCAATGACGACCTCAACGTCCGCCAAATCAGCGTAGTTTTCCGTGAAGGACAGCCGCTTTTCACAGGCGGCGGCCTGCTTTTCCGTGACGAGACCCTGGGCAATCAGGTCCTTGTAGTAGGTGCGGTATTTTTCCAGGCCGACCTCACTGTTTTTGGCAAGGACGATGGTGGGAATGCCGTTGCCGGTGAACAGCACAGCCAGGCTGATGCCGATCATACCTTTGCCGATAATGGCGACAGAACACTCAGACATATTCCGCACCTCTTAGAGTGCGCCTTTGCGCATGATGTAATCGTAAGCGATACGGGCGTTGTTGGTGGAGATATACTCCATGCACTCCGGCTGGCCGATGTCCACGGGGCAGCGGTCAGCGAAGTTGATGCGCTCGATACACTCCTCACGGGTCCAGCCCTTGTTGATGATGGCGTCGCCAACCACACTGAGCCAGTTGTAAATCAGCTGCTTGTTCTCAGCAATGCACTCTTTGCCCTTGACGGGGCCGTGACCGGGAATGATGTAATCCACATCCAGGCTCTGCAGCCAATCCAGGCTCTTGAACAGGGCATCGAAATCGATGGAGTGGAACCAGATCTGGCAGTTATTGAAGATGTTGTCGCCGACGAACACCACCCGCTCCTCGGGACAGTAGATGCTGGTCTGCTCAGGGGAGTGGCCGGGGGTGTGGTAGCACTCAAAGGTATGGTCGCCAACCTTCAGCGTCAGCTTGTCGGTGAAGGTGATGTCGGGCTTGCCGATCTCCTCCTCGCCCTCGGGCAGCAGCAGGCCGACCTTGGTGGGGTCCTGACGCTTCAGCAGATCCAGATTGTACTCATAGGTGGTCTGGTTGAACGCGGGAGGGATCTTATAGTAACCGTTGAGCACCTTTTCGTGGGCGATGATGGTAGCGCCCTCCTTCTTCAGGTAGGGATTGCCGAAGACGTGGTCAATGTGGGACTCGGTGTTGATCAGATACTTGATGCCGCCACACTTTTCCTTGGCGAAAGCGATCATCTGCTCTAGCTGAGTGAACCACTGGGCGGTATCGATAAACACAGCGCCCTCGCTGGTCATGACCATGCTGGGGTCGCAGCCGCGCATACCGGTGAAGGTATAGACGTTCGGGGTGATCTGCTCGATTTCAATATCGGGGGAGCTGATGGCGTGATCGTAATCTGCCCAATGGCTCTCGCCAATTCCAACAACTTTTAACATAGAATTATATCCTCCTTAATTCTTGTGAGTTTGCGCCTGTGATGTGCTGATTCCAGCCAATGCCTGGATTTTTTGTTCTAGATGGCTACGAAAGAACGATACCATTCGGCCTGTCAAGAGCATGGTTACTACCGTACCCAGTCCAATCCCGACGACCTTTCCGGCAGCAGCTAGACCGATAGCGCAGGCAAGTATTACACTTATGGCATCGATTACATTTTTACCAAATCCAACGTCTCTCCTCAGAAGGCTTCCTACGGTATCCGCCAAAGCGTCTGCCGGATTTGTAATCAGCTTCATGTCCACCATCAGTAATAATCCAAACGCCGTGAATCCGATTGCGGCAAACAGCACAAAGATGCGCTGCCACACAGTATCTGGTGAAATCCGGATATACTTTCCGAATGCTGTCAGGAGAGCACTGAAAACTGCACTGAAAGGAAGCTGTAAGCAAATTCTCCAGTGCCGGTTCTCTTTTTTTAAAAGAAGTTGGAGAAGAATCGCAACCACATAGACTACAAAAGTCAATCTGCCATAATCCAATCCCCAGACCAGAGATCCGGCGTAGGCAATGGAAGCCACGGCTCCTACCCCAAACTGTGTTTTGGTGTTCAGAGTAAGGCCGACTGCCATGCAAATTACACCAGTCACATAAAAAAGGCATCTCCAAAGAAAAGCATATCTCTTCTTCACTTTTTCACCTTAACATATCTTAAGTATCGAGAAAGCCGCCGGCGTGTTAGCAATCGGCATAATGGTTCTCACCGAGCCCGAAGCCTTAACACGGGTGTATTTCTTCCTGCTTTTTTGCCTGATAACGGCTTATTTGCCCAGAGCGCGGAGGATGACCTGAGAGGTCTCCGCCACAGTGGGCTGATTCTCCACAGACTTCAAAAGACCGCGCTGGGCGTAGAAGTCCTTCAAGGGCTCGGTCTCCTTATGATAGACCTCAAGACGCGCTTTCACGGTCTCGGGGGCATCATCCTTCCGCTGGACCAGCTTGCCGCCGCACTTGTCGCAGATACCCTCCTGCTTTGGAGGCACAGCTACCAGGTGGTAGCTGGCGCCGCAGTGCTCGCAGACACGGCGTCCGCTCATGCGCTCCATGATGACCTCGTCGGAGATCTCAATGGAGACCACGGCGTCAAACACGATCCCGGCCTTCTCCATGGCTTCAGCCTGGGCGATGGTGCGGGGCACGCCGTCCAGGATGTAGCCGTTAGCGCAGTCCTCCTCGGCCACCCGCTCGGTGATGATGCCGATGATCACGTCATCGGGCACCAGCTTGCCCTCGTCCATGAAAGCCTTGGCCTTCATGCCGGTGGGGGTGCCGTTCTTGATGGCGGCGCGGAGGATGTTGCCGGTGGAGATGGTGGGGATGTCCAGCTCTTTACACAGGATGTCGGCCTGTGTGCCCTTGCCGGCGCCGGGGGCGCCCAATAAAATCAGTTTCATACAGGTGGCCTCATGCCTCTGGTGAAAACCGGAGGCTTTTTTATCAGTTCATGCCCAGCTGCTCCATCAGCTTGTCGATCTCGTCGAGAACCAGCTGGGGAGTCTTTGCGCGAACCATGAAGTAGGGGCGGCCTGCGGCATACTTGGCGCAGAAAGCACCGCGCGCCTGACGCCGATCCTCTTCGTCGATGATAGGCATCACCAGACCGTCACCGCCGGACAGCAGCTGGTTCATACCGAAGAAGTTCATCATGGAGTGATAGCTCTGATAAGCAGCCTCAAACTGACCCATCTGCTTGACTTCGGTCTTGAACCAGCCGTCAATGCAGGGCATGATAGCCAGATCCATCTGGATGGGTTCGTCGCGCATTTCCATGGTGGGCTCGTCGCCAAAGAACATCTTCACGCCCTCGTCCTGGTTGGCCAGATCGGATCGCTCGGTGCCCTTGGCGCGCTTGCGGACATAGATGTTCTTGGAGCCGTACAGGGCAATACCAGTCTCATCATCCATCACGGTAGTCTCGGTGGAGAAAACCTGAGCGCCGCGCTTGCAGGCCTCCAACTGCGTCATGGACTTGCCGTGGTTGTTCTCACCGCCCACCAGCAGAATGCCGTGGCCTTTATAGACGACGGAGGAGGAGTGGAAGGGGTGCATACCGCACTTATCCATCTCGTTGGCCAGCATGGAGACCATGATCTTGTTCAGCTCACCCTCTTCCCAGAAGGAATCGAGGATCAGATGGTGATCCACATAGCGGATGGCCTTCTTGGGCTCGTCATAGTTCCAGATGATATCGGGCTTGGCCTTGGTGACCTCGTGAGAAACTTCAACGGTTCCCAGACGATAGTTCAAAAAGGACATATCCTCGGCAATGCCGGTGCGCTCAGGGCCGCCTACCACATCGAAACGCAGGACTGCCTTGCCGCTCTTCAGCTCTTCAGTAAAAACGCTCATATTACAGGTCTCCTTATAGAAATTAGTGTGTTATTTACTTCATGGTGGTGATGGGGCGGGACTGGAGCAGATAGACCTGTCCGTCCACGATGGCCCATTCAATATCCTCGGGCTTCTTATAGAAGTCCTCGATCTTCTTGGCCAGCTCCACCAGCTGGTTGCGCTCGTCATCCGTCAGGACGGGGGCTTCCCGCAGCTCCTCAGGAACGGGAATTTCCTTGGTGCCGCCCCGCTCGCTGAGACGGACCACCATGGTCTCTTTCTCTGAGATGTACTCGGTGGTGATCTCGCCGGTGTGCTTGTTGATCCACAGGTTGTCGGGGGTCACGATGCCGGAGACGATGGCCTCGCCCAGGCCCCATGCGGCTTCCAGCACCACGGTGTCGTGGTCGTTGGTGATGGGGTTGGAGGTGAACATGACGCCGGCCTTCTGGGCGCTGACCATGCACTGCACCACCACTGCGATGGAGATGCTGCGCTCGTCGAAGTTCTTCTCTTTGCGGTAGAAGATGGCCCGGTCATTGTACAGGGAAGCCCAGCATTCCTTGATATACTTCACCACGTCATCGTTACCGATGACAAAGAGGAAGGTCTCCTGCTGGCCTGCAAAGCTGGCGTCGTCCAGGTCCTCGGCGGTGCCGCTGGAGCGGACAGCCACAGGCTCGTGACCGCTGCCGATCTGGGAGTAGAAGGAGACGATATCCATGGCCATCTCGCTGGGAACGGGTGAATCGATGATGCGCTGACGGATCTCAGCGGCCACGGAGATCAGGGAAGCGTCGCTGGAGAAATCGATGGTGGCCAGCTTTTCGAAGACGTAGTCCCACAGGCCGTTGGCTTCCATAAAGGCGTTGAACATCTCGGAGCGGACGATGAAGCCCTTGGGAACGGGGAGACCGGCCCGGGACATACGGCACAGGCTGGCGCCCTTGCCGCCGGCCGCGCTGCCCAACGCCTCGTCGGGAATTACATCAAACCATGCCAGATACTGATTCATTGTTGCTGTTCCTTTCTCAATCCCGTCGGGAGTTGGGCGGGAGTAATGATTTCATGTTGGGAAAAACTGTGCGGCACGCCGGGACTCCGGGTGCCGCACAGGTGAGGACAAATCAGCCGATCACTTCCACGACGCCGTGGGTGCCGTCAACACGGACCTTATCACCGGTCTTGATGAGCTGAGTGGCGCGGCGGGTGCCGACCACGCAGGGAACACCAAACTCGCGGGCGACCACGGCGGGGTGGGACAGGGCGCCGCCGGTATCGGTGACCAGAGCGGAGATCTTGGAGAAGGAGACGACCCAGGCGGGGTTGGTCATCTTGCAGACCAGGACCTCGCCGTCCTTGACGGAATCCAGCTCGGAGGGGTCATACACCAGGTGGGCAATGCCTTCCTGGATGCCGGGGCAGCCAGGGATGCCCTTCAGGACGGTCTTGCTGATCTCGGTCTTCTCAGCCTGCTCCTTCTGCTCGGCCTCGAACTTCTGGGGATAGCCCCACAGGCTCTTGTAAGGCTCGTTGTAGACCTGCCATTCGGTAGCGGTGCCGTACCACTCCTGGGGATGACGCTTGCGGGCTTCCTCCATCTCGGCGCGGCGGGTCTTGACCAGCTCCTTGACGGGGTAGTCGGAGCAGCAGGCGCAGCGGATCTCGTCATACTTCAGCATGAAGATATCCTCGGCGTCGTCCAGAATACCCTCGCGGACCATGGCCTTGCCGATCTGGACGAAAGCGACGCGCATGTGAGAGTAGACGCCCTGGTCGATGTAGAAGTGATGGTCGGGGGTGATGGGAGCCATCTTCACGCACAGCTCCAGATAGTGCTTGAGCTTTGCCAGCTCCTCGGGATCGCTGACCATGGAGTAGAGCTGCTCGATAGCCTCCTTCTGGGACTGCATGCAGGCATCGTACTCGGCGTTGTAATCGTAGTTGTTGTTGACATAGGTGCGGACGGCCTCGTAAGCGGGGGTGGGGTCTTCGTACCAGGTCTTGTAGATGAACTCGTGGGTGTACATGGCCTTGAAGCCGTACTCGGTGCGGTAAGCCTCCATCATCTCCAGGAACTTCTCGCTGCCGGGGACGTCGGCGACCTTGGCCATGATCTCGGCGTTATCGGTGGTGGAGAGGAACAGCCCCTTCAGGGCGGGAACACGGCAGACCTCTTCCTTCATCTCCCACAGGGCCTTCAGGGAGTCCCAGTTGCGGTCGGCGGGGGAGACGTTGATCTTGCCGATGAGGACATCGTCAGCGCCGGCAGCCTTGGCGGCGTTGGTGAAGTCGGTGGAGGCCTGGAACTGGGCCAGGTTGATGATCCAGTGGATGCGGAAGGCCTCGGACTTCATGTCCAGCATGTCCTCCATGTGGATCATGATCTCGGGCAGGGACTTGTGCTCGAAATCGCAGTCCAGCATAGCGTTCTGGATTTCCTTCAGGCGGGGGATGTACATCTTGTGCCAACGGTCCAGGAAGGTGTCGGCGTAGATGGGCATGACCTTGACATAGTAGTCGAACATGGGGCCGATCTTGTCGGCGTCCATCTCGGGGGGAACGACGGCGGAATAGACATAGCCGCCGATATTCTTGGCAATCCACGCCTTACCGATGGGAGCGCCGAACCGCTGATACATATAGGTGCAGTCGGAACCCCAGCGTCCGTCGCAGTCCCACCAGCCGCCGACGTCAAAGTACAGGGGGGAGATGGGGTTGGGGCAGTGCAGGTCGTCGTAGAACCACATCAGGCTCTTTTCCTGCTCGTCTTTCCATTCGATGGGGAAGCGGTCGTCCGTGAACTTTGTGGCAAGGATCTTGGAAGTGTCACTCATGATGATTCTCCTTTTCTTTTTTTGTGTGCCAAAAGATGGGAACTGCTTCTCAGATAAGGTCTGCCCAATCAAACTATCGAAAATCGATTGTAGCAGATAAGAGGAATAAGGGGCGGTCAATAACCGAGGAGCAAATAAATGCGAGAAAACTAAGAAAATGCTTGAATAACGGTTGATTTTGAGCAAATTGGATGTTATGCTCAAAAACAGAAAGGATGCAGTTGAACTTGCTAAAATTCGATAATCGATTATTGACAGTTAAATCGTAAACAAATTTGCACAGAAAGTCAAGACGGAAATCGCAAATTTTAGGCAAAATACTGACTAAAAAGGAGCGCTGAATTTTATGCAATTAAGCAAAATGATCCCGGAAGTGGACACCCATACCCATACCATTCTCTCCGGCCACGCATGGTCCACCCTCAGCGAAAACTGCCGTGCCGCAAGGGAAAAGGGAATGAAGGGCCTGTGCCTGACCGAGCACGGTCCGGCTATCGAATGCGGCGCACCTTCTTATATTCCCCACAGTCAAAGGATGCTGCCGGAGGTGGTGGAGGGCATCCGGGTCTATAAAGGTGTGGAGGCCAACATCCTGGATCACGAAGACCATTTGGATATCCCGTCTGAATATTTAAAGTTCTGTGAATTTGCCATTGCCAGCATTCACACCCACATGTTTCCTGAGCGCGATATGGCGGAGGCCAACACGGCAACCTATTGCAATATCTTGAAAAATCCATATATCGACATCATCGGTCATGCGGACGACCCCTCCGTACCCTGCGACTTTGAAGCGATGGTGCAGGCGGCGCAGGCCCATGGAAAGCTGCTGGAGCTGAACAACAACTCCACCACCGCCCACCGTCCGGGCAGCCTGCCTTCTCTGAAGCGATATATCCTCTGCTGCAAGGAACGCCGGCAACGGGTGTGCGTAGCCAGCGACGCCCATTTTTATACCATGGTGGGCAGCGTGACGCCGCTGATGACGCTGCTGGAGGAGCTGGATTTCCCGCAGGAATTGATCGTAAATCTGACAAAAGAACGGTTTGACGCTTATCTGAAAGAGAGAAAACAGCGCCTTGCGGCAATCACGGATTGACAAACCGTATTTTATCAGATAGTATAAAAACGATAATCGATTATAATAGACGAGAACGCTTGCAGGAGGATGGATGCCTATGGCCAGAAACGATATCGCGAAAGGCACACTTAGAAAGGAGATTCGGACCTACATTCAAGAGCAGATCGCAAGCGGACGGTTCAAAGCTGGAGACCGGATCGTTGAGACGCAGCTGGCAAAAGAATTGAATGTGTCTCAGGCTCCTGTGCGGGAAGCCATATTGGAACTGGCGGCGATGGGGCTTCTGGAGGAGCGGCCGTATTCCGGCTCCTTTGTCCGGCAGCTTACTGCAGCGGATATAGAGGACATCTATAATACCCGTGCGTTTATCGACGAGTATGCGGCCCGGCAGGCGGCCAAGCGCATTACAGAGGAACGGCTGGCAGAGATGGAAGCACTGCTGCACCGGATGGACGCGGCAAAGGATATCCACGAGTTTGTGGAAATGGACATCATCTTCCATGGTCTGGTGGTGGATGCGGCTGGCAGTCCGGCGCTGAAGCGGATGTGGGATGGCCTTCGCCTGGTGGAGTGGACAGGGCTGTCCGCAGCTGTAACGCAGAACTCTTTGTCGGAGCTGGCGAAACAGCACTGGGAGATCTACCGCATGCTGAAAAAACACGCGGACCATACAGTCGGCGCATACATGTTTTTACATATCAAAAATTTCGGAGACGAGCTGAAGCGCTACTTCGCCAAGACCGGTGGAGCGCCGCTGACGCTGGATGATTTCGAGGAAAGGAGCCTCCTATGATGCAGGAAGGCCGCGACTGGGACCGTTTGGTCGTCAGCCGCAAAGATACCACAGGAGAAGAAGCCGTCATTGGACATACGCAGATCCGCAAGGGCGGCATTGCCAAGGTCACCGGTACCGCCCAGTTCGGTGCGGATGTGGACCAGCCGGGACAGCTCTATGGCGCTGTTCTTCACAGCCCTTATGCCCACGCCCGGATTTTGCACGTCAATACGGAAAAGGCCCAGGCCCTGCCCGGCGTTCGTGCTGTGGTCGTCGGTTCGGATTTCCCCACCCTTTACGGGTCCTTCATTGCCGACCAGCCCGTCGTGGCGCAGGAAAAGGTGCGCTATCAGGGCGAGCCGGTGGCGGCGGTGGCTGCCGACACGGAGGAACTGGCCCATGAGGCTGTGCGGCTCATCGAGGTGGAATACGAGCCGCTGCCGGTGGTGAATGACCTGGAGACCTCCATGAAAAACGAGGTCCTCATCCATGAGGATTGGAGCCGGTATGACTGCAGCAGTGCCTGCTTCCCCCAGCAGGGAACGAATATCGGAGACCAGTATCACCTGAAAAAGGGAGACGTGGAACAGGGCTTTGCCGAGGCGGATGAGATCGTGGAGAGCGATTTTTCCTGCGGGATGCTGCAGCACACCACCATCGAGACACACACCGCTACTGCCAAGGCGGACCCGGTGTCCGGGGAGATCCATATTTGGTCGCCCAGCCAGTCCCCCTTCAGCATCCGGGGCCTGCTGGCCAAGACCTTCCATGTGCCTCTGGAGAAGGTGCGGCTCACCGTCACGGAGATCGGCGGCGGTTTTGGCGGTAAATATGAGGCTCGCTGCGAGCCCATTGCCATCGCCCTGTCCTTGAAGGCTAAGGGCCGCCCGGTGAAGCTGACTTACCGGCGAGACGAGGAGTTTGCCGCCACCGTCTGCCGCTCTCCCGTCCATATGCATATCAAAACCGGCGTGAAGCGGGACGGCACGCTGACGGCGCAGCAGGTGACCATCGAGTGGGACGCCGGCGCCTATGTGACCACCAATCCCCGGGTGGACTACAACGCGGGCTTTGCCGCCAACGGCCCCTATAAGCTGCCCAACGCCCAGGTGGACGGCTATGTGTACATGACCAACAAGACGCTGGGCACCGCTTACCGCGGCTTCGGCGTCACGGAAGTCGCCACGGCTCACGAGCGTCAGATGGACCTGATCGCGGAGCGGCTGGGGATGGACCCGCTGGAGCTGCGTCTGAAAAACGTGCTGCGAAACGGAGATACCGGCATCACCGGCGAGACCATGCAGACCATGGCGGTGGCGGAGTGTCTGGAAGGCGCTGCTGCCAATGTGGAGTGGAACGCCCTGCCTGACCGCTGGGTGGATGAGGAGGGTAACCTCTGCGGCAAGGGCATCGCCTGCTTCAATAAGCTGACAGGAACTCCCTCCACTACGTCCGTTCTGGTGAAGATGAACGAGAACGGCTCTTTGTACATCATGTCTGCCAGCACGGAGATGGGACAGGGCGTTACCACCACGCTGCCTCAGATCGCGGCCCAGGCGCTGGGTATGGATCTGGAAAAGATCAGTGTGGCGCCGGTGGATACCGCCATCACGCCTTACGATAAGACAACGACGTCTTCCCGCTCCACCTTCCACTCCGGCAACGCGGTGCTGGAGGCCTGCGCGGACATCAAGAACCAGCTTTGCCGTCTGGCGGCCCTGAAATTCAAGGTGGACGCGGCTGAGGTGGAATACACGGCTGAGGGATACATCCAGTGCAGAACAGACCCGGACAAGCGCATCCACATCAATGATGTGGGCAAGTCCGGCATCCTGCATGAGCAGGCGCCGGTGGCCGCCATCGGACGGTACGGCACCTCTGATATTTTCGACCCGCCCCCGGTGGACGGGCGTCAGTCCAAGCGCCCCACGGTCATGTGGATGCACGGCGCCCAGGCGGCCATCGTGGCAGTCAATCCCAAGACCGGCCGGGTACAGGTGAAAAAGGTGGGCGCCGCCCATGACGTGGGCAAGGCCATCAACCCCACAGGCTGTCTCCAGCAGATCGAGGGCTCTATCATCATGGGCCTGGGCCATGCGCTGATGGAGGAGATGATCTATGAGGACGGCAAGCTCCGCAATGGCAACATGGTGGACTATAAGGTGCCGACCTTCATGGACTCCGACGTGGAGATGAAGATCACCCTGGTGGAGCAGGCACACCCGGAGGGACCCTATGGCGTCAAGGGTATCGGCGAGCCGGGCCTGGCCCCCACTGCCGCCGCCATCGTCAATGCGGTGTGCCACGCCTGCAATGCGGACTTTACGTCCATTCCCATCAAGCCGGAACACATCCTGTTCAGAAAGGAGCGCGGCGATGCTTCCCAAATTTGAACTGTATATGCCTACCGACCTGTCGGAGGCCTGCCGCCTGAAAGGTGAGGGAGCCGAGGTAGTAGCCGGCGGTACGGATGTATTTGTCAATATGCACGGCGGAAAGGACCGCTCCGCCCGGGTGGTGGATGTAAAGAACGTCCCGGAGCTGCAGGGCCATACCTTTGACCCTGTGACCGGCCTGGACCTGGGGGCGCTGACGACCCACCGGGAGATCGAACTGTGGGATGTCATCAAGCAGCATTACCGGGCTATGTTTGAAGGCTGTTCCCGCGTGGGTTCTGTGCAGATACGCACCCGGGGCACCTTGGGCGGCAATATCTGCAACGGCGCTCCTTCAGCGGACAGCATCGGCCCCATGCTGGTCCATGACGCAAGGGTCGTTGTGGCCGGACCTTCCGGAGAGCGGGAGGTGCCGCTGAAGGACTTTTACCTGGCTCTGAAAAAGCTGGACATGGGGCCGGATGAGCTGCTGAAGCGCATCCGCATCCCTGCGCCCCCGGCACATTCCGGCAGCTTTTATATCAAATATACCCGCCGCAACGCCATGGACCTGGCGCTGCTGGGCATGTCCGCCTATGTGGAGCTGGAGGGTGACGTGATGAAAACGGTGCGGATCGCGCTGACCACTGCGGCTCCCACCCCCATCCGCGCGGAAAAGACTGAGGCACTGCTGACGGGAAAGACCGCTGCACCGGAGCTGCTGGCAGAAGCCGGAAAGACCGTCCTGCAGGAGAGCCATCCCCGTTCCAGCTGGCGTTCCAGCGCGGAATTCCGTCTGGCGCTTCTGGAGGAACTGACCGTTCAGGCGCTGGAACAGGCCATCGCACTGGCAAAGGAGGGCTGATCGATGCAGCAAGTTACCATTCAAATCACGGTCAATGATGAGGTATATATCCGCACAGTCCCCGCCAACACGACACTGCTGCAGTTCCTGCGTGAGGAATTGCAGCTGACGGGCACCAAGGAGGGCTGCGACGAGGGAGAGTGCGGCGCCTGCACCGTCCTGGTGGAGGGCCATCCCATGAATTCCTGCCTGGTGCTGGCGGCGGAGCTGGACGGTAAGCACGTTTTGACGGTGGAGGGACTGGCCACGGATGGCCGTCTTCACCCGTTACAGGAGGCATTTTTGGAGGTGGGCGCAGTCCAGTGCGGCTACTGCACGCCGGGAATGCTTCTTTCCGGCATTGCGCTGCTGAACCTGTATCCGCACCCCACGAGAGAACAGATCCGTAAGGAGATGGAAGGCAATATCTGCCGCTGCACCGGCTACGCCCGCATTGCGGACGCGATTATGCTGGCTGCGGAGCGACTGGACCCGAATCATACCAACAACGCATAAGGCTATCGAGGAAAGATTGATGAAAAATTTTACTTTCTATTCGCCCACCCTGTTTGCCTTTGGTGATGGACAAGAGGAACACACCGGAGAACTGATCCGTCGTTTTGGAGGAACCCGCGTACTGCTGATTTACGGCGGCGGCAGCGTAAAACGGAACGGCGCCTTTGATGCCGTGACCCAATCGTTGCAGAACGCTGGAATCTCTTATGTGGAGTTGTCGGGTATCCAGGCAAATCCCCGCAGCGGAAAGGTCTATGAGGGAATCGAACTTGCTCGGAAAGAGAAGGTGGATTTCCTGGTTGCCCTGGGCGGCGGCAGTGTCATTGATACGGCCAAAGCCATCGGAATGGGCGTTCCCTACGACGGTGACTTCTGGGACATTTTTGCAGGGAGGCACAAAGTCGAGCGGTCCTTGCCTGTGGGCGTTGTGCTGACCATTGCGGCGGCGGGAAGTGAAGGCTCTGGGAACTGCGTGATCACGCAGGAAAAAGGGAATCTGAAATGGGGGTGTCCTCAATCGGATTTGATTCGGCCCAAGTTCTCTGTGCTGGATCCAAAGCTGACCTGTTCGCTGCCTCCTTATCAGACTGCCTGCGGGACGGTAGATATGTTCGCGCATATCTGCGAGCGGTATTTTACCAACACACCGGATGTTCAGTTGACAGACCGCCTGTGTGAAGCACTGCTGAAAACCATTGTGGAGGCAGCGCCCCGTGCCATTGCGGACCCGACGGATTATGCCGCAAGGTCAGACTTGATGTGGGCCGGTATGCTGGCGCACAATAATACGTGTGGTGTGGGCCGGGAACAGGATTGGGCCAGCCATATGATCGAGCATGAGCTGTCTGCACTGTATGACTGTGCCCATGGGGCGGGCCTTGCGGTGGTGCTGCCAGCATGGATGGAGTTTGTTCTGCCTCATGATCCCATGCGCTTTGCCCGTTTTGCGGTAGAAGTGTTTGGCTGTCAGATGGATTACGCACAGCCGGAACGAACAGGACAGGAGGGCATCAGAGTCCTGCGCAACTTTTTCCACCGCAGCCTGGGAATGCCGATGACGCTGAAAGACTTAGGGGGAAGAACGGAAGATATCCCAACCATGATTGAGCATCGGCTGGAAAAACCGGGAGCGTTCCCGATCGGCGGTTTTGTGAAAATAGGTGCTGACGAAATGCGCGAGATCCTGCTTCGCACGGGCCGCTGAATATGCGGGATATCAGTGGAAAAGGGGTGCTCCGGGTGGTAGCAGAAACGTATTTTTACAAAGGCGGTTTAAACTGCGCGGAAGCAACGCTGCGCTGTCTGATCGAGGAGGGCGTGATCGATGCGCCACCTGAGACAGTTCGGATGATGACTGGATTTGGCGGCGGGATGCAGCGGGGGACGACCTGTGGGGCCGTGGTTGGCGCTGTGGCCGCCCTGGGATGGGCGACCGGACGTACAGAGCCGGAGCAGGCCCGGGAACCTTCCGCAAAAGCTGTCCGTGCATTTCTGCGGGAATTTGAGAATTCCTTTGGTACCTTGAATTGCCGGGAATTGCAGGCTGTCTTTGTGAAAGAGCACGCCTTGAGGTCTGAGGGAATGTATCGCAGCTGTACCGTATTTGTGGAGCGGGCGATGGAATTGGTTCGGGATATTTTGGCACAAACGAACGCTGAGGAGTAAATGAACAGGAGGTTGGCCGGATGATCCGGTCAGCCTCCTGTTTAAAAATGAAAAATATCCTGTTAACTGCAGACCCTTCCAATAAAAATGTTTGCTTTCTCCAGAAAAATGTGGGAGAATAATCGCAAGTATTTGGAGATGCAAGACAGATCGAAGGGTGAGTGCCATGCGGGAAAAAGCAATGGGAAAACGGCTGCCGGCAAAGGAGACGCTGCGGAGCAACATACGGGATTATATCCAAAAGCAAATTGCGGAAGGTGTGTACAAGCCAGGGGACCGAATTGTGGAGACTCGTCTGGCAAAGGAACTGAATGTATCCCAGGCCCCGGTGTGGGAGGCTATGCTGGAGCTTGCCGCCATGGGACTGCTGGAGGAGCGGCCCTATTCCGGGACTTATGTTCGTAATCTGAGCGTGGCGGAAATCGAGGATATTTTTGATATCCGGGCTTTCATTGAGGAATATGCGGCCAAACGGGCGGCCAAGCGTGTAACGGATGAACAGCTGGCTGAGATGGAAGAAATTCTCCAGCAGATGGAGCGGGATAAAGACCAGGATATGGTGGTATTTGTTCATCTGGACATGGAATTTCACGGACTGGTGATAGATGCCGCGGGAAGTCCTGCCTTAAAGCGAGCGTGGAAGGTATTGCGCATGGCGGAGTGGACATATATATGCGCCCTCATTACCGAGTTTTCTCTGGATGAGCTGATCGCTCAGCACAGGAATATTTTCGGCTATCTGAAAGCGCATGAGGAGTCCAGCGCGGGAGCCTATATGTTCCTGCATATCAAGGGCTTTGGCAACGAGCTGGCAAAGCATTTTGAAGCACAGAAGGGACAATCATAAGAGATACCCGTCAAGTGTGATGCTTGGCGGGTATCTACATATTTGAGGCAGAGGCCGGACACATGGCAATGTGTCCGGCCTCTGCCTTTGGAGAAAAGAGAGTTGGTGAAGTTAATAGCACTTGCGGTAGATGGCCTCTTCGCTCTCCAAATCGAAGGGATAGTAGGCGTTGGTCATCAGGCGCTGCTGGTTGGTCTCCACGGACTGGGGGAAGGCCTTGAAGTCGGCCTCGGTGAAGCCGCAGTCACGCAGGGGACGCAGGGGCAGGATGCGCTGCAGCAGGGCGTTCATCTCGGGGATGGCGTCCTTGGCCTCGCAGCCCAGAATGCCAGCCACCAGGTTCTTGAACTTCATGATCTCGCCGTCGGGGTTCTTCTCATCATAGTAGTCCATGATGGCGCCGAACAGCATGTAGTTGGACTCGCCGTGAGGCACGTGATAGGTGCCGCCCAGGGGGAAGCTCATGCCGTGGACAGGGCCGCAGCCGGCCTTCAGGAAGGCGATGCCGGCGTAGAAGGAAGCGGTGACGAACTGGTCCATGTACTCGAAGCGGGCGTCGGGGCCCTTCTCGTCCAGCAGCTTGAAGCCCTTCAGGATCATGTCCATGGCCTTCTCGCTGAACAGCTCGGAGGTGATGGTCTTGCGGTGGGGGCTCAGGAAGGACTCAGTGGCGTGGACCAGAGCGTCGATG
>JAGBDS010000029.1 GCA_017937405.1 Oscillibacter sp. | reverse complement strand
GGGCCGCTTTCGCTGACAAAAGTCAGTGAAAGCGGCCGCACAATTTTGTTCTTGTGTCAAGCAATTTCTTAAATTTTTGGCAAAAAAATCAAGGCCTCTCTTTCGAGAAGCCTCGATCCTCTTATCTTAATGACATTGGGGAATTTTCCCGGAGATTTTTGCGTTCACTTTTTCGGAGGCGGGTCCCGCCACTTTTTCGCAGGCACCTGCTTTTCCGTCAGACGGCCTTTCACAAAGTCCCGGAACAGGGCGTACAGCACGGAGCAGAGGGGGATGAAGAACAGCATACCCGCCACGCCCATCAGCTTGCCGCCCAGTGTCACGGCGGCCAGCACCCAGACGGACGGCAGACCCACGGAGGAGCCCACCACATGGGGATAGATGAGGTTGCCCTCAATCTGCTGGAGCACCAGGAACAAAATGACAAACACCACCGCCTTCCAGGGGTCCGTGACGGCGATGAGCAGCGCGCCCACGCCGCAGCCGATGAAAGCGCCCACGATAGGAATGAGCGCCGTCAAGGCGATGAGCACGCCCACCAGCACGGCGTAGGGCAGGCGGAAGAGGGACATGGCGATGACAAACAGCGTACCCAGGATGACCGCCTCCGTGCACTGGCCGGAGAGGAAGCTGGAGAAGGTACGGTTTGCCAGACGCAGGACCTCCAGCGCCCGGTCCGCCCGCTTTATGGGCAGCAAGCCGTAGAGCACCTGGCGGCCCTGGCGGGACAGCTTCTCCTTTTGCAGCAGGATGTAGAACGAGAAAATCAAGCCGATGACGAAGGTGCTGACGCCGCTGACCACGCCCCCGATGAGCCCCCCGCCGGAGGACAGAAGGCTGCCGCCCCAGGACTGGGCCAGTTGGATGGCCTTCTGGGAAAGGCTCTTCCAGTCGATTTCCAGACTGTTGACGATGCCCTCGATCTGGGGCAGGTATTTCTCCAAGCCCAGCAGCCAGTCATACAGCCGGTCAAAGGCGGCGGGCACCTGGCTGGCGATGGACTTGACCGCGTCCCTGACGCCGGGGCCGATGACGCCGCCTGCCAGCACCAGCACGCCGATGACCGCCACCAGGGTCAGCACCAGGGCCAGGGGGCGGCGCAGGGCCGCGCCCCGCCTCGCATTTGGGTATAGGTGCCGCTCAATGGCCCGCATGGGCACGTTCAGGATAAAGGCAATGGCGGCTCCCAGCAGGAAGGGGGCCAAAATGCCCAGCAGCCAGCCGCAGGCCGCCGCCACTGCCGGGAGATTCTGCAGGGCGCAGTAGAACGCCACGCCGCCGCAGACGACCAGCAGCAAGCCCTTCAGGTTTTCTTTGTTCCATTCCATAAGCGGTTCCTTTCCAAAATGTGCGGATTTATTGCACCAGACGCCGCTGCCGCCAGCCTCCCCTGCGGAAGCGCCGCACAAACAGCGCACCCCGGATACACTCGTCGCAGGCCATGGCGATCCAGATACCTACCAGGCCCAGGGCCAGACCGTGGCCCAGCAGCCAACCGCCGATGACCGACACCAGCCACATACTGATGATACCCACGATCACCGGATACCACACGTCTCCGGCGGTGGTCAGAACACGGGTCATCACAATGTTGAGGCCCCGGCCGATCTCCAGGAAAAATTCCACCATCAATATCTGCCGGCCCAGGGCATGAATGGCGGGGTCCGGGGTGAAAACCGAGTAAACCGGGTCGCAGAACAGGAAGATCAGCAGGGTCAGCAGCTCCGACACCAGCAGGGCGATGCGGACAGTGGACCACACCCGGCGCTCCACCTCGTCCAGCTTCCGGGCACCCAGCATATAGCCGATCAAAATCTGTGTGGCCTGGGCCACGGCGATGGCGTACACGTAAGCCACGTTGGCCAGCATACTGGCATAGACCTTGGTGGCAATGACCGTGGTGCCCATCAGGTTGATGAACCGCAGGATGAAGGTCTGGGAAATGTTATAGGACAGCGCCTCCGTGCCGGAAGGCAGGGCGATGGACAGGAGGCTCTTACAAGTTTCCGCCGGGAAAGTCCGCAGATGGCGGAGGGAAAGGCGAATGTCGCACTTCCGCCACATCAGCCAGACTACCAGTGCCAGCCCCACTGCCTTGGAAAGCACGGTGGCTATGGCAGCCCCGGCCACGCCCATCCGGGGCAGGCCCAGCCAGCCGTTGATGAGGACGGCGTTGCCAGCCACGTTCAGGCAGTTCATCACCACGGAGGCCACCACAACCTCTTTTAAAAGGGTGCGGCTCCGCAGGACGGCGCACAGCTCGATGTACAGTCCCTGGATGAGCACCGTGCCGCCCACGATACGGAGGTACAGGCAGGCGCCGTCAAAGGCCTCCGCCGGGGTCCGCAGGACAGTGAACAACACATGGGGCAAAAACAATGTCACAAGGCCCACAAGGATGCTGAATATGGCACCCAGCGCCACGCCCACCGTGGCGATCTCGCCGCACTTCTCCCCCGCCTTGCCCGCGCCCAGATTCTGGGTCAACAGGATGGTAGTGGCGGAGGACACGGTCTCCAGCACGATGACGATGACATGCATCACCTGGTTGCCGTTGCCCACGGCGGACACGGCGGCGGTGCCCACATGGGAGAGCATGAACTGGTCCACATTGCCCACCAGAAGCTGCAGAAGCAGCTCCGCAAAAATGGGCAGGGACAGGAAAAAGACCCGGCGGGTCTGGGGAGAGGCAGACGGCTTCATAAAAATGGCTCCTTTTGCCGAGGTAATCGTTTAGGTCGGAAGCCAGTATATCATGTTCGCCATTCGTTGCAAGTGGAGGTTTTACCGAAAAAACCGCCGTTCTCCCCTTGCCTTTCAGTCGTTTTCAGCCCTTGCGGTACAGCTCCGCCGCATGGAGGTAGCCCCGGGCGGACTCCCGGTTGCCCTCGATCTCCGCCTCCGTCAAGGGGCGGACCACCTTGGCGGGGCTGCCTAAGATCATAGAGCCTGCGGGGGCATCCATCTTGCCGGTGACCAGGGCCCCGGCGCCCACGATGCAGTTGTTACCGATGCGTGCACCATTCAGCACCACCGCGCCCATGCCGATGAGCACGTTGTCCCCCACGGTGCAGCCGTGGACGATGGCGTTATGGCCGATGGTGCAGCCCTTGCCTACCACCGTCTCCTCATGCATGACGGCGCCGTCCTGGATATTGGTATCCTCGCCTACGGTGATGGCGCCCTCGTCCCCCCGGAGGACGGCGTTATACCATACGCTGACGCCCTTGGACAGGGTCACGTCCCCGGCCACCCGGGCGCCGTCGCAGATCAGAACGTTTTCGTCAGTCTCTCTCAGCTTGTATGCCATGGTTTCTCTCTCCTTTTCAAATATCCGGGGCAAAGTTACCATCTACGAACACAGGAATCTCTTTCCCGTCGTGGGTGGTACCCACGATGGAGAGGTCCGGCGTACCCACCATGAAGTCCACATGGGTGATGGAGTCGTTCAGGCCCCGGGCCTTCAGTTCGTCTTTCGTCATCTGCTGGCCGCCCTTCAGGCAGGGATACGCCTCACCGAAGGCGATGTGGCAGGCGGCGTTCTCGTCGAACAAGGTATTGTAGAACAAAATCTTCTGGTTGGAGATGGGGCTGTCATAAGGCACCAGGGCCACCTCACCGAAGTAGCTGGCGCCCTCGTCCACGGAAATGGCGGCCCTCAACGCCTCCTCGCCCTTCTCGGCATGGGCCTCCACGATCTTGCCGTCCTTCACCACGAAGTGGAACTTGTCGATGATGGTGCCGTCATTCACCAGGGGCATGGCGGAGTACACCACGCCGTTGATGCCGGTCTTGAGGGGGGAGGTGAACAGCTCTTCCGTGGGGATGTTGGCGATATACTCCTGGCCGGACAACGTGACGTCGTTGCCCGCCTCCCAGATATGGCCCTCGGGCAGCTCCACCGTCAGGTCGGTGCCCAGGGAGTTGGTATAGTGCAGGGACTTGAAGTTCAGGGCGTTCAGCTTCTCCATCCGCTCATGGAGGGTGGACAGGTGAGTCTCCCACTTTTCCACCGCTTTGCCGTCGCCGCTGATGCGGACGGCTTTGAAAATGGCGTCCCACAGCTTTTCCATGGCCTCGTCCTCGCTATCCTCCGGGAACACGGTTTTGGCCCAACTGGGGATGGGGATGGAGGCGATGCACCAGGGGAAGCCGCCGCACATCTGCAGACGGTCAAAATCCTTCAACGCCTTGCCGCTGGCCTGCTGGGCACGGACGATGCGCTTAGAGTCCACACCCTTGAAATTCTCCGGGTCAGAGGCGGAAATGGCGAGGTAGGCCGCGCCCTCCAGGGCGTAATCGTTGAAGAAATGGCGGCGCCACAGGGCGACTTCATCGAAAATTTCGTCGTCGGCCTGGAGGTACTTCATCCGGGCCATAGCATCGTCGTGCCAGTTCATGACTACTTCTTTGCAGCCGATATCATAGGCCTCCTGGGCGCACATCCGGGCGAAGTAGGCACACTCCACTGGGGAGGAGATCACCAGTCGTTGGCCCTTCTGGACGTTCAGGCCCACCCGCACCAGCAGAGAGGCATATTCCCGCAGTTTTTCATCCATGAAATCATTCATCCTTTCGCAGTGTTTTTTCTAATATGTGCTATTTTAGAGCATCTTACCTCCAAAGTAAAGAAAAGGACGGCGATTCCTGGAAATTTCACGGTTTGGACACAAAAAGCCGGAGAGCTTCCTCTCCGGCTTGTTTGAAATTCAAGGCGCTTCTGCCTTCTCCAACCGGTCCTTTCGCAGGCTCATCAGCATACCGTTCAGCTCCGCGCCCATGATGAGGACCATGGCGCTCATATTCAGCCAGATCAGCAGGACGATGACCGTTCCGATGGAGCCGTACAGCAGGGAGTAATGGGCGATATGCTCCACATACCAGGCGTAGAGCCAGCTCAGGCACAGCCAGCCCGCCAGGGCCGCCAGCGTCCCCGGCCAGATATTCCGCCAGGGCTGGCGGCTGTCCTGGGCCAGGGCGTACAGGAAGAACAGGGCGAAGTACCCCACCACCGCCGCCACGGGAAAGCGCAGCCGCGCCCACAGCTCCGCGACGAAGGCTGGAAGGCCGAAGTTCGCCACGCAGTAGGCCAGGATGCGGTCACTAACGCTCATCAGTACCAGGGTCAGGGCGATGGCCGCGATAAGCAGCACCGTGTACAGCAGCGTCTTGAGCACCTGGATCACGCCGTGGGCCGGCCCCAGGTGATAGGCCGTCCGCACGGAGCGCATGAGGGCGTTGGTGGCCCGCATGGGAAAATAAATGGAGAACACCAGGCCGAACACCAGCAGCTGGGGGCTGGGGCTGCTGCCCACATAGGTCAGGTAAACCTCCACCACATCCACCACCTGGGCTGGCAGGAACTCCGCCAGAGCCGCCAGAATACCCGCCACATCCAGGTGCAGCAGGCCCAGCAGGGCGCTGATAAAGATCAGGAACGGGAACAGCATGAACAGCAGGTAAAAGGCCAGCGCCGCGCTCTGTGCCCCCACGTTATGCCGCAGAAAGCGCCGGGCCAACAGATAGACGGCGCGGAAAAACGGGTTTTTCGGAGGAGAAAATTGCTTCACCGGATAGGCCTCCTGTCTTTCCTGTTTACTCCCATTTTGCCCAGATATCGGGGCAGTAACCCACAGTCGCTTCTTTGCCGTTGCGGACGATGGGCGTCTGGAACAGCTCCGGGGGCGCACCCCACCACGCCTGCTTCGCAGGCGCAGCGGGGACCCCGCATTGGACTCAACTGGGCAGGCAGAGCCCTCCCAGTTCAAGGTTTTGCCTGACAGCAAAACGCTTGGACGCGCCATTTGGCGCGGGAGCACCCTTCGCTTACTCCCACTTTGCCCAGATATCGGGACAATACCCAACGGTGGCCTCTTTGCCGTTGCGGACGATGGGTGTCTGGAACAGCTCCGGGTGCTCCAGCAGCTTTACCTCCTGGGCGTCAGGGGTGATATAGGCCATGAACAGGTCCTCGTAAGCCCGGCATTTCGTGTTCACCAGGGCCTCGAAGCCAACTTTCTGCTTGACGGACTGGTACTCCCGGGGGGATAATCCCTTTGAGGGAACGTCGATATACTGGTACTTGATGCGGCGCTCCTTGAACCAGCGTTCCGCCTTCTTCGTGTCGAAGGACTTGGAGGAGCCGAAGATCTGGATATTCATAGGAAAAGTCTCCTTGATTTCAGAATGGAGGGGTCAGCATGACCGAAACTGTGAAACGGCTGAAGGAACTGGTGGACGGCTCCGGCAACATCGTATTCTTCGGCGGGGCCGGGGTATCCACCGAGAGCGGCATCCCGGATTTCCGCAGCACCGACGGACTGTACCACCAGGAATGGCGGTATCCGCCTGAGACGATTTTAAGCCATACGTTCTACGAAAGCAACCCCGAAGAATTTTTCCGCTTCTACCGGACGAAGCTCCTGGCCCCCGACGCAAAGCCCAACGCCGCCCACTACAAGCTGGCAGAATGGGAGAAGGCCGGAAAGCTGAAGGCCGTCATCACCCAGAACATCGACGGGCTCCACCAGGCTGCTGGGAGTAAGCGCGTGCTGGAGCTCCACGGCAGCGTCCACCGGAACTACTGTGAAAAGTGCGGCAAATTCCACGACTTTGACTTCATGCTCCACAGCAGCGGCGTTCCCCGGTGCGAATGCGGCGGCATCGTCAAGCCGGACGTGGTGCTCTATGAGGAGGGACTGGACCAGAAGACCCTGAACGATTCCGTCCGGGCTATTGCGGAGGCCGATATACTCATCATCGGCGGCACCTCCTTGAACGTCTACCCCGCCGCCGGACTTATCAACTACTACCGGGGCAACAAGCTGGTGCTCATCAATAAGTCGGCGGTGGCACGGGACCTGGCCGCCGGGCTGGTCATCACAGACCCCATCGGGGAAGTGCTGGGCCAGTTGTAAGTCTTTGTACAAAACGACAAATGTACGCCACAAAACGACGCTTTCCGATGGCGGGAGGCGTCGTTTTTTACAAAGGTCTACCCTTTATTTGCAAGAGATTGTCTATATCATGCAAAAATTCCGAAAAATTTCTTGATTTTTATGGGTTTCCCCATTGAAAATGAAAGTGTACCGTGTTAATATTGCATTATCATCTGTTTAAAGCGGAGAGGAGACCCTGCCATGATCTGGAAAGAAAACCGGGAGAACGCCTACTGCGAGATCACCCCTGCCATTCTTGCGCTGAAGGAGCAGTGGGAGAAGAAGAATTACATCGACCCCCGCCTTTACAAGGAGTACAACGTAAAGCGGGGCCTGCGCGATGAGGATGGCCGGGGCGTGCTGACCGGCCTGACCCGCGTGGCGGAGATCCAGTCCTACAACGTGGTCACCGACGCCGCCGACCGGGAGTACATCACCCCTGCCGACGGTATCCTGTACTACCGCGGCATTGACTGCCGGGAGATCGTCAAGGGTTCCGCCCAGCGGGGCCGGTTCGCCTTCGAGGAGGCCGCTTACCTGCTGCTGTTCGGAGAGCTACCCACGGCGGAGCAGCTCCAGGACTTCTGCGTCCAGCTGGCGTCCTACCGGACCCTGCCCTCCAACTTCTTCCGGGACGTCATTATGAAGGCGCCCTCCCGTGACCTGATGAACACCATGCAGCGGGCCATCCTGACGCTGTTCTGCTACGACGACAAGCCCAACGACATCGGCCTGGAGAACGTGCTGCGCCAGTGCCTCCAGCTCACCGCCAACATGCCGGTTCTGGCCATCTACGCCTATCAGGCGTGGCGGTACAGCCTGCCCGGAGAGAGTTTGTTCATCCATATGCCCAAGCCGGAGCTTTCCACCGCCGAGAACTTCCTGCGGCTGCTGCGGGAGGACCGCAGCTATACGGAGCTGGAGGCCCGGACCCTGGACGTGGCTCTGGTGCTCCACGCCGACCACGGCGGCGGCAACAACTCCACCTTCACCAACCACGTCGTCACCTCCTCCGGTACGGACACCTATTCCGCCATCGCGGCGGCCATGGCCTCTTTGAAGGGTCCCCGCCACGGCGGCGCCAACAGCAAGGTCATGGAGATGATGGACGACATCAAGACCCATGTAAAGGACTGGAACGACCAGGGCTGCGTGGCGGATTATCTGACCAAAATTCTGGATAAGGACGCTTTCGACCGCAGCGGCCTCATCTACGGTCTGGGCCACGCCGTTTACACCCGCTCCGACCCCCGGTGTGAGGTGTTCCGGGACTACGTCCACCAGCTGGCCGCCGAAAAGGGCCGGGACCAAGAGCTGGCGCTGTACAGCAACGTGGAAAAGGTGGGCAAGGAGCTGCTGATGGAGCGGCGGCACAAGGACGCCCTCTCCACCAACATCGATTTTTACAGCGGCTTCGTCTACGAGATGCTGGGCCTACCCATGGAGCTGTACACCCCCCTCTTTGCCGTGGCCCGTATCGCGGGCTGGAGCGCTCACCGCATGGAGGAGCTGACCGCAGGCGGCAAGTTGATCCGTCCCCGGTACGAGTGTGTGGAGGAGCACCGCTCTTTCACGCCCATGGAACAGCGGTAAACCTGCAAAAAACGGCAAAAAACCCGGATGGCCGACCCCATCCGGGTTTTTTCGAAAAATCTGAAATTAGGTGTTGACAATTGGGAAAGTTCTGGCTATAATAATCAAGCAGTCTTTTCCGGGGGGGCAATCAAATTTGCGGCTGTGCTGGAACTGGTAGACAGGCCAGCTTGAGGTGCTGGTGTCGTATCGACGTGTGGGTTCAAGTCCCGTCAGCCGCACCATTACCCTTTTGTCCCTGCCATATGCGCGAGTGGTGGAATTGGCAGACTCGCTAGATTCAGGTTCTAGTGTCCATTACGGACGTGCGGGTTCAAGTCCCGCCTCGCGCACCAAATCCCACCGGAGGCTCCGGTCTCCGGTGGGTCCCTTCGGGGTCTAATTACATATTGTACGCGCGAGTGGTGGAATTGGCAGACTCGCTAGATTCAGGTTCTAGTGTCCATTACGGACGTGCGGGTTCAAGTCCCGCCTCGCGCACCAAAAAGAAAGACAGGCTTTTGCCTGTCTTTCTTTTTGGCTCGTGGGGGTGTGAAGAACCCGCCTTTTTGCGGGGCCCCCGCGCGAACCCAGCGAAGCGGTTCGCGTGGGGAAAGGATCCGCTGCGGAGTGAGGGAGCTTTCGCCGTCAGGCGGAAGCGAGGGATACGCAACCTGCGGCGACGCTGTCCCGCCTCGTGCACCAAAAAAGAGAGACATCCTTTGGATGTCTCTCTTTTTCAAGTTTCTCTGCGATCCGGAAAGGCCTGATTTTACTTGCAGTGGTTTTTCTTGTAGTACCGGACCTTCACATAGGCCCCCTTGCCGCTGGGCGGAGCCTCCAGCACCTCATCGTCTCCCGCCATCATATTGTACATGGCCTGACAGCACTGGGGCATATGGTGGCTGCGGGCAGGGTAGCCGCCCACCTCGCGGTGAAGCTCTCCTGAAACGATATCCTTGTAGGGCAGGATCATATGGTCCAGCTTTCTTCTGAGCTCCGCTTCAAACAGTTCTGTGTAAGTCATGGCTGATTCTCCTCCCTTTTATCGTGTAACTGGCTGTAAGGCCATGTTAACAGCCCCGTCAGACGCAGTCAATATGAGGAAGGAGTGTGAGGTTGATTATGAGAACTATGGTGTGGTGAGGGAGAATTTTTCCGCAAATGTTCTGATAATTTATAAATTTCATAGTTTTTCTTTAAAATTCGCGTAAAGATGTACAAAAATTCAAATCCCCTTCAAAAATATTGTTAAAAAATAAATTATTCAGGTATCAGAATTTGACATTCGCTCCCTCCCCGGCTATAATAAAAAACGATAACGGACACAGGAGGCAATCGATATGACCTTTCAGCAGCTGACCTATGTGGTGGAGATCTTCAAATGCGGGTCTATCAACAAGGCCGCCCACAAGCTGGTGCTGTCCCAGTCCGGCATCTCCACCGCCGTGCGGGAGCTGGAGGAAGAGCTGGGCATCCAGTTCTTTGTCCGCAGCAACCGGGGCGTGGAGTTCACCCCCGAGGGCGAGGAATTTTTAAGCTACGCCATTTCCCTGCTGGAGCAGAAGCGGCGCATCGAACAACTCTACGGCGAGGGGCGGAACGCTGCCGCGCCAGTCCGGTTCTCCGTGTCCACCCAGCGCTATCCCTTCACCGAGGACGCCTTTCTGCGGCTGCTGCGGGACGGGGCGGACAGCCGCTACCGCTATGCCATCAAGGAGACGGGCATGGACGCCGTCATTGAGGACGTGTATGACCGCCGGTCCGACATCGGCGTCATCTTTCTGACGGACCTGACGGAGAAGATGATCCGCCGCCTGTTGGACGCCCGGGACCTGGAGTTCCACGAGGTGGCCGCCGTGCCCCCCTGCATCTACGTCCACAAGGACCACCCCCTGGCGGGACGGGACGCGGTACGGGAGGAGGATTTGGAAGGGTTCCCCTATGTATCCTTTGAGCACGCCCAGGGCGTGGCGGCGGACCTGTCCGAGGAATACCAGATGATGTCCATGAAGCGGCCCGACCGCTGCATCACTGTCAACGACCGGGCCACCATGATGAACATCCTCTCCCGGACCGACGCCTTCACCACTGGCAGCGGGCTTCTGGTGGAGAGCTTCATCAGCCAGGCGGTGGTGACGGTACCGCTGGCGGGCCAGGCCAGCTTCCGCATCGGCTGGATCGTGCCCCGGGGCGGCAGGCTGTCTCCCCTGGCGGAGCATTTTATTGGGCTGCTGGAGCAGTCCGTGGCGGATTCCATCCGCTTTACCCAGGAGCTGCACCGTTCCCTGACACAAAAAGCGCCGGGTTAAACCCGGCGCTTTTTCCTTATTCGCTCTTTTCCAGCCGGGCTTTTTTCTCCGCCGCGCCGGACTCCGCTACGTCGTACTCCCAGTTCCAGGGGTCTTTACGGCAGACACCGTCGGCATAGGGGATGAAGATGGACAGCAGGCCGAAGGCCGCCAAAATCCAGCAGTACCACATATAGGGCACGATTTCCACGGGGCTCATGGGGATGTTGTAATTCAGGGTGGTGAGGGTCGCCGCCGTCAGCAGTTGGGCACCGTAGGGAATGACGCCCTGGAACACGCAGGAAAACACGTCCAGCAGAGACGCTGTGCAGCGGGGGTCCACCTTGTACTCCCGGCTCATGTCCCGGGCCACGGTGCCGCTGACAATGATGGCGACGGTGTTGTTGGCCGTGGCGCAGTCCGCCAGGGACACCAGGGCGGCAATGCCCACCTGGGCGGACTTGTTGCCGTGCATCATGCCCCGCAGCTTCTCAATGAGCCAGACAATGCCGCCGTTATGGGCGATCATCTCCGACAGTCCGCCGCAGAACAAAGCCAGGAAGAAAATTTCGCTCATGCCGGTGAAGCCGTTCCAGATGGCCTGGGCAAAGGTGAACACCGTCAGCTCGCCGCCGATCATGCCGATGATGCCGGCGGAGAAAATGCCGATCGTCAGAGTCAGGAACACGTTGACGCCGACCAGCGCCAGAGCCAGCACCGCCACATAGGGCAGGACCTTCACGATGCTGAAGCTGAGGTCCCCCATGGAGGCCGCCGTCTCCGGCCGTCCCACCAGCAGCAGGACGACGATGGTGATGAGGGCGGCGGGCAGGGCGATGAAGAAGTTCACCCGGAACTTGTCCCGCAGCTCGCAGCCCTGGGTACGGGTGGCGGCGATGGTGGTGTCGGAGATCATGGACAGGTTATCGCCGAACATAGCGCCGCCCACGCAGGCGCCCAGCAGCAGCGGGATGCTCAGGCCGCTCTTGTCCGCCACGCCCACCACGATGGGGACGATGGTGGTGATGGTACCCATGGAGGTGCCGGTGGCGGTGCCCATGAAGGCGGAGATGACGAACACGCCTGCCGCCAAAAAGTGAACGGGAATGATGCTGAGGCCCAGGTTCACCGTGGAGTCCACGCCGCCCATGGCCTTGGCCACGGTGGAGAAGGCACCGGCCAGAATGTAGATCATCAGCATGGTCAGCACGTTTTCATTGGCGGCGCCACGGGCAAAGATGGAGAATTTTTCGTTGATGCTCTCCTTCCCCATGCAGAAAGCCGCCAGGACGGCGATGAACATGGCGGTGACGGAGGGGAACTGGTAGAAAGCCATCTCCTCTCCTTTGGCTTGCAGCAGCAGTCCGGCGCCCAGGTAAATGACGATAAACAGCAAAAATGGAAGCAGGGCCAATCCGCTGCCCCGCTTTCTCAAATCTCGGTTCATGGTATAAATCCTCCTCTTTCTCTTTCGCAGTGGCTATTTGTTTGATTATACCAGTACCTCCCATGGATTGGCAACCGAATTTTCAGGAATCATTGACTTTTTTCCCGGTTTCCGCTATGATTTTCTTGCATTTTTCTTTCATGAAAGGATGATATCCCGTTATGCTCGACCTTACCTCCGTCTTGAACCAATCCATCGGCAAGATCTCCCTGGGGGACGTGCTGACGGCCGCCGTCACACTGCTGCTGTGCCTGGTGGTCATCCGGGTGGTGCTGAAGCTGACGCGGAAGCTCCTCTCCCGCTCCAAGCTGGACAACCGGGTACAGAAATACCTGGCCTCCGGCGTCAAGCTGGTGCTGTATGTCATCGCCGCCATCACCGTAATCGGCTGCTTTGACGCGGTGGACACCTCTTCTCTGGTAGCCCTGCTATCCGTGGCCTCCCTGGGTGTCACCTTGGCCGCCGAGGATATTCTGGCCAATGTGGCCGGCGGCCTGGTCATCCTGTCCGCCCATCCCTTTACCATCGGGGACTACATTGAGGTGTCCGGCACCGCCGGCACCGTGGAGGAGATCACTCTGAACTACACAAAGCTGGTGACGCCTGACGGCCATCTGGTGATGCTGCCCAACAAGTCCCTGGCGGATTCCCAGATGACCAACTACACCGCCCTGGGCCGACGCCGGATCACCCAGGTCATCACCGCCTCCTACGACGCCCCCGCCGAAGATGTGAAGGCCGCCTGCCGCCAGGCTCTGGACCGGACAGACAAGATTTTGGCGGACCCCGCCCCTGCCGTGTACGTCACCAATTACGGCGAGAGCTCCATTGAATACACCATCTACTGCTGGGCCAACGCGGCGGATTTCCTGGCCGTGAAGTTCGGTCTCAGTGAAAACCTCCGCCCCGCCTTCGCTGACCACGGCGTGGAGATGACCTACGACCACCTGAACGTCCACATCGTTGAAAACCGGGGCTGAACCCCGCTGAAAGGAACTGATATAAATGAGCAACTATCGCCCGGAAACCATCTGCGTACAGGGCGGGTACACCCCCGGCAACGGTGAGCCCCGGCAGATCCCCATCGTCCAGTCCACCACCTTCAAGTATGCCACCAGCGAGGACATGGGCAAGCTGTTCGACCTGGAGGCCAACGGCTATTTCTACTCCCGCCTCCAGAACCCCACCTGCGACTACGTGGCCGCCAAGATCTGCGCCCTGGAGGGCGGCACAGCGGCCATGCTGACCTCCTCCGGTCAGGCGGCCAACTTCTTCGCCTTGTTCAACATCGCCTCCTGCGGCGACCACATTGTGGCGTCCTCCAGCATCTACGGCGGCACCTTCAACCTTATTTCCGTCACCATGGCGAAGATGGGCGTGGAGACCACCTTCGTGGCACCTGACTGCTCTGAAGAGGAGCTGAATGCCGCTTTCCGGCCCAACACCAAGTGCGTCTTCGGCGAGACCATCGCCAATCCCGCCCTAACGGTGCTGGACATTGAGAAGTTCGCCAAGGCTGCCCATGACCACGGCGTGCCCCTCATCGTGGACAACACCTTCGCCACCCCCGTGGGCTGCCGTCCCTTTGAATGGGGAGCCGATATCGTGACCCACTCCACCACCAAGTACATGGACGGCCACGGCGCCGCCGTGGGCGGCGCCATCGTGGACTCCGGCAAGTTCGACTGGATGGCCCACGCCGACAAGTTCCCCGGCCTGTGCACCCCCGATGACAGCTATCACGGCATCACCTACGCTGAGAAGTTCGGCAAGGAGGGCGCTTTTATCACAAAATGCACTGCCCAGCTCATGCGGGACTTCGGCTCCACCCCCTCCCCCCAGAGCGCTTTCTATCTGAATCTGGGCCTGGAGAGTCTCCATGTCCGCATGGCCCGCCACTGCGAGAACGGACAGGCCGTGGCCGAGTTCCTGGCTTCCCATCCCAAGGTGGAGATCGTCCACTACTGCGGCCTGCCCGGGGACCCCTACCACGAGGTCGCCAAAAAGTACCTGCCCAACGGCTCCTGCGGCGTGGTGTCCTTTGAGCTGAAGGGTGGCCGTCCCGCCGCTGAGGTGTTCATGAAGCATCTGAAGCTGGCGGCTATCGAGACCCATGTGGCCGACGCCCGGACCTGCTGCCTGAATCCCGCCACCTCCACCCACCGCCAGATGACCGAGGAGCAGTTCAAGGCCGCCGGTGTCCCCGCCGGTCTGGTCCGCATGAGCTGCGGTCTGGAGAGCAAGGAGGACCTCATCGAGGACATTGCCCAGGCATTGGAGGAAATCTGATATGCCCATTAAAATTCCCAACCAACTGCCCGCCACGGAGACCTTATCCCGGGAGAACATCTTCGTGATGACGGAGACCCGGGCTATCACCCAGGATATCCGCCCTCTGCAGATTCTCCTTCTGAACCTGATGCCCACCAAGGTGGACACCGAGACCCAACTGGCCCGGGTGCTGGGCAATACACCTCTCCAGATCGAGCTGGAGCTTATCGCCCCGTCGGACCATGTGTCCAAGAACACCTCCCAGGCCCATATGCTAGCGTTCTATAAGTCCTTCGCAGAGGTGAAGGACCGCACCTTCGACGGCCTCGTCATCACCGGCGCGCCGGTGGAGCTGATGGACTTCGAGGAGGTGGACTACTGGTCGGAGCTGTGCGAGATCATGGAGTGGAGCAAGACCCATGTCCACTCCACTCTGCACATCTGCTGGGGCGCCCAGGCGGGCCTCTACTACCACTACGGCATCCCCAAGCGGGTGCTGGACCACAAGCTGTTCGGCGTCTTCCAGCACACGGTAGAGGACCCCAACTACATCCTCTTCCGGGGCTTTGACGACACCTTCTGGGTCCCCCACTCCCGGAATACCACAGTTAGCCGGGCGGATATCGAGGCCGTTCCGGAGCTGAAAATCTTAGCCGCCTCCCCGGAGGCGGGCGTCTACGCCGTCAAGACCGACCAGGGCCGTCAGGTGTTCCTGATGGGCCACGCGGAATACGACCGGGACACCCTGCGAAAGGAATATATGCGGGACCTGGCCGCCGGGGTGGACATCCAGATGCCCCAGCACTACTTCCCCGGCGATGACCCCAGCAAGAAGCCAGTGATGAACTGGCGGAGCTGCGCGCACCTGCTGTATGCCAACTGGCTGAACTACTGCGTGTACCAGACCTCGCCTTATGACATCCGGGATATCGAAAAGGGTATCCGCACCGATGACTGATGATATAAAAAGTACAGGTTTCCTCGGAAACCTGTACTTTTTATATGTTCAATAGAAACGGCCGCCGTTGCCTACCCACAGGTCGGCATTGTCACCCATGATAGCTTTCAGGGATTCGGAAGCGGCCTCGATCTCATCCATCAGGCTGTCGGGGATCTCCTTTTCATAGGCGGCGATATTCTGCTCCAGCTGCTTCACCGAACGGGCGCCCGCCAGAACGGTCTTGACATAGGGCCGCCGTTTCAGGAAGTTCATGGCCACCTCAGCGGGGGCCAGCCCGTTTCGCTGGCAGAAATCCATCAGCACGTCGATAAAGGCGAAAATCTCGTCCTCAAAGCCGTCTTCCGTGTGGCGGCAGGGCGTCCAGGTGCTTTTATAGAACCGGGTCTCCCGCCGGCCAACGGGCACGTCCTCGATGCGGCGGAACTTGCCGGTGAGCAAGCCCTGGGCCAAGGGTGAATAGGCGCACACCGGGATACCCGCCTGTTCGCTGGCGGGGATGATCTGCTTCTCCGCCACCCGCCAAATCAGGGAGTAGGGCAGCTGGTTCATGGCTACCTCCTGCCCGGCCAGACTGGCGATACAGCCCACGCCTGCGTTGCACATACTTGCCATCCGAATTTTTCCCGCTTTTTTCAGGTCCTCAAAGGCAGCGAAGGTCTCCTCGATGGGAATGTCCGGGTTGGGCCAGTGAATTTGATAGAGGTCGATGTAGTCTGTCCGCAGGCGCTTCAGGCTGGCTTCGCAATGGGCGATCACGTCGTCATAGTGGAGGTTCCCGGTGTAGACCTTGGTGGCTACCACCGCCTGGCCCCGGCGGCCCTCCAGCGCCTGCCCCACGATCTCCTCGGACCTCCCGTTTCCGTACCGCTCCGCCGTGTCGATGAGGTTCACGCCGTGGTCCAGAGCGCAGTGGATGGTGTCGATGGCCGCCCGGTCATCGCTGGCGCCCCAGACGTTGGCACCGGAGTAGGCCCAGGTGCCCAGAGCCAGGCCCGACACCTGGATGCCGCTGGCGCCCAATTCACTTTTTCTCATGTTTATCCTTCCTTTTTCAGACCAGTTTACCGCTTGGCTTTCCGGTCTTCCTCGATCAGCAGTTTCAACGCCTCCACCGCTACTTTAACGGAATTAGAGGTGTTCTCGTTCATCTTCTGGTCCAGGCCCGCGGCCTCCCGCTCCTGGTTCCAGATGACGTGGAAGCAGGACCCGCAGCGGCAGCCCAGAGATGCCGCCACCACGAACAGAGCCGCGGACTCCATTTCGCTGGCCTTGACGCCCAGGCGCTTCCAGCTCTCCCACTTGGCCTTCAGCTCGTAATACACCGGAGATGCGTCCGGGCTGTGCTGACCGTAAAAGCTGTCCTTGCACTGGACCACACCGGTATGTAAGGGCAGACCCAGGGCTTTCGCCGCCTGAGCCAAACAGTTCGTGACGCCCAGGTCCGGCACCGCCGGGAACTCGATGGGGGCGTATTCCAAACTGGTGTGCTCAAAGCGGATGGCGCCAGTGGCTACCACGATGTCGCCGGACTGGACGTTCAGGTCGATACCGCCGCAGGTGCCGGTGCGGATAAAGGTGTCCGCGCCGCAGTTGTGAAGCTCCTCCATGGCGATGGCGGCGGAGGGGCCGCCGATGCCGGTAGAGCAGGCGGTGACCTTCTCGCCCATCAAGTAGCCGGTCCATACATTAAATTCCCGGTTGCAGGCCACTTGCTTTGCCTCGTCAAACAGGTCGGCAATGGCCGGGACCCGGCCCGGGTCGCCGGGCAGGATGCAGTAGCGGCCCACGTCGCCGGGGGCGCAATGGATGTGGAATTGCTTCTCCAGTTTTTGCATAACAGCCACCTCACTCTTCAGATTTGCGGCGTCTCCGCCAGGTTTTTCAGGGTATCTCCCGTCAGACGGTAGACTGTCCAGTCGGACATAGGCTCCGCCCCCAGGGAGCGGTAAAAGTCAATGCTGGGCTTGTTCCAGTCCAGGCACCACCACTCCAGCCGCCCGCAGCCCCGCTCCACAGCGATGGCTGCCAGCTTTTGCAGAATGGCCCTGCCATAGCCCTTGCCCCGGTGCTCCGGCAGGACGAACAAGTCCTCCAGGTACAATCCGGAACGGCCCAGGAAGGTGGAAAAGTTGTGGAAGAACAGGGCAAAACCCACTTCTTCGCCGTTTTCCAGGGCAAAAAGGACTTCGGCGTTCTTCTTGTGGAAGAGCTGGTCCCCCAGCGTGGCCTCGTCCGCCACCACCTGGTCCAGCATATGCTCGTAGTCCGCCAGTCCCTTGATGAAGCGCAGAATCAAAGGGGTATCCTGCTCAACCGCGAAGCGGAAGGTCAATTCCATCACAGGCACCTCATTTCAGCGTCACCACAGTCACGCCGCTCTCACCCTCGCCGTAAACGCCCAGGCGGAAGGTTTTCACCGCCTTGTTCCGCCGCAGGATGTCATGGACGGCTTTCCGCAATGCGCCGGTACCCTTGCCGTGGATGATGGTAACGGTATCCAGGCGGCCCATGACGGCAGCGGAGATAAAGTTCTCCACCACGCTTTCGGCCTCCAGCGTCTCCATACCCCGGATATCCAGCTCCCGGCTGGCGGAAGCCCGGGGGGCACGGTCCGCGTTCTGGCGGATAGACACGGTGGGCTTTTTCTTCTGAGCCGCCCGCTCGTCCTCCTCAATGAGACGGACTTCGTCGGCTTTGGCTTTCATTTTCAGCACGCCAGCCTTGAGCTGCAAGGTGCCGTCGCTGCCCACGGACACTACCTCCGCGTTCTGGCGGACACCGGGGATCTCCACCAAGTCTCCCGCCCGGATGGGGCGGCTGGGCTTGGGGATGGGCTCCTGCCGGGCGTCACGCTTGGAAATGGCATCCTCCGCCTCGTTCAGCTTTCGCCGCAGCTCGGCACGGGCTTCGTTGGCGTTCATCGTCCGCTCGGCCTTGGCCTGCTGCTTCCGCATCTCCGCCAGCTCCGCGAACACCTGGTCGGCGGCAGCCCGGGCATCCCGCAGGATGCGCTTGGCCTCCGCCTCGCCCCGGCCACGGGCGTTCTCCTTGGCCCGCTCCATCTGTTCCCGGAACTCTCTCGCCTTGCGGGCGTCCTCCTCCCGCTGTGCGTACAGGCGGTTGGCCTCCTGCTCCCGCTTCTCCAGCGCCTGGCGCTTGGCCTCCAGCTGGGTGAGGACATCCTCGAAACGGACACTCTCGCCGCTCATCTGGGCCTTGGCACTTTCGATGACCTCATCCGGCAGGCCCAGCCGCTTGGAAATAGCAAAGGCGTTGGACTTGCCGGGGATACCGATGAGGAGCCGGTAGGTGGGGCTGAGGGTATCCACGTCGAACTCGCAGGAGGCATTTTCCACCCCGGCGGTGGTCATGGCGAAGGTCTTGAGCTCCGCGTAATGGGTGGTAGCCGCCACTTTGGCCCCCAGCTGGCGGACGTGCTGTATGACGGAGATGGCCAGCGCCGCGCCCTCCACCGGGTCGGTACCGGCGCCCAATTCGTCGAACAGAATGAGGCTGTGGCGGTCCGCTTCCTCTAAAATGGCCACGATATTGGTCATATGCGCCGAGAAAGTGGACAAGTTCTGTTCAATACTCTGCTCGTCGCCGATGTCCGCCAGCACCCGGCCATAGACGGAGACAGCGCTCCGGTCCGCCGCCGGAATGTGGAGGCCGCACTGGGCCATCAGCGTCAGCAGGCCCAGGGTCTTGAGAGAGACCGTCTTGCCGCCGGTGTTAGGGCCGGTGATGACCAGAGTGTCAAAGGTGTCCCCCAGCTCAATGTCGATGGGCACCGCCTTCTTCGCGTCCAGCAGCGGGTGGCGGGCCTTGCGGAGGTGGATGGCGCCGTCCCGCCGGACCTCCGGCCGGATGGCATCCATTTTATAGCTAAGCTGGCCCCGGGCGAAAATGAGGTCCAGATGGACCATGGTGTCGTAATCCCATTGGATGTCCTCCCGGTGGGCCGCGCTTTCCGCGGACAGCTCCGCCAGGATGCGCTCGATCTCCTTCTGCTCCTTGGCCTCCAGCTCAATATACTCGTTGTTGGCCTGGACGACGCCGATGGGCTCGATGAACAGCGTGGCGCCGGTGGAGGAAATGTCGTGGACCAGGCCAGGCATATCCCCCTTGTGCTCCGCTTTCACCGGCACCACGAAGCGGCCATCCCGCTGGGTGATGATGGTCTCCTGCAGAATTTTGGCGTAGCTGGGAGAGGAAATGATCTTCTGCAGGATCGAGCGGCTTTTTGCCTGGGCCGCCCGCATATGGCGGCGGATGTCCGCCAATTCCGTGCTGGCGGCATCGGCGATGGTGTCCTCGTCCACGATGCAGCGGTTGATCTTCTCCTCTAAGAAGCGGTTGCCGTGGAGGGATAAAAACAGGTGGTCGATGGCCGTTTTTTCCGCTGCCTCGTCGTTGAAATACTCCCGTGCCCGGCGGGCGGCGGTCAGCAGTCCCGCGATGGTCAGCAGCTCCCGGGTGTTCAGGCTGCCGCCCCGGTCCGCCCGGTCCAGGGCCTCCGCCACCGGCTTGACGCCAGAGAAGGACGGGCTGCCATGGAGACCGATCATCTGCCGGGCGGCGTCGGTCTGGTCCAGCAGGTGGAGGACCTCCTCCGTCTCCGTTTCGGGGCGGAGCCGCAAGGCCCGCTCCTTGGCTTCGGCGCTGACGGCCTGGTCGGCCAGCCTTTCCAGCACCCGGGGCAGTTCCAGGGTGCGGATGGATTTGTCAAACAATTCGCTCATATTCGTTCCTCTTTGTATAATCTCTTTTGAATTATACAGAATGTATCCCTAATTCGACGGTATTTCCACTGTCTGCAAGCTCTTATAGAAGTCCAGGGAGCGGAAGCCCCGCTCCAACTGAGCCGCGGCAAATGCCTCCGCGGCGGCGGAGAGCCGCCGGAGGGCGTCTCCGCCCAAGGTAAAGGAATAGAGCCGCTTGGGGGTGCCGTACACGATATGCCGCAGGGCGGCCAGAGATCCCGGGCACAAAGGCATGGACAGGGTGCTTTCCTTTGCGCCGCAGGTCCCGCACCGCAGGACGCCCTGGACCACGTCCAGCATGGGCCGCTCCGGGTCGGGACAGCCGCAGTAGGCGCAGCTGTCCGCCAGGGGCTCGTAGCCCGCAAGGCACAGGAGTTTCACCTCGAAGGCGGGCTTTACCAGCGCCGGGGGCTTGTGTAAAGTAGAGAGGGCATACAGGCCGTTCAGCAGGTGGCGCAGCAGTTCCGGCGCCGGGGTGTTCTCCGTGGTGACCGCCTCCGTCAGCTCCGCCAGGTAGAAGCCCAGAGACAGGGCCTCCAGGTCGCTCCGCAGGCCAGAGAACAGTTCCAGCGTGGAACCCTCATTGGCGTAGTACCAGTCGCCCTTTTGGTAGAGGGTCCATTCGGACCAGACCAGGGACTGGGCACAGGCAGCATACTTGCAGTTCTTCCGCCGGGCGCCCCGGGCGATCACGGAGATTTTTCCCTGGTCCTGGGTCAGGAGCGTCAAAATCTTATCCGCTTCCTTCGTCTCCGTCTCCCGGAGGACGATGCCCTTTGTCACAATGTGCGGCGTTCCCGCCATGCGCTCACCACCTTATGTATGGGGGCAAGGCCCCCGCTGTTCACAGGATGGGAGGCAGTTCGTCCTCTGCCCCTTCCAGCCTCCGGTAGAGCATATAGGCCAGAGGCTCCCCGGTCATGCAGAACAGTTCCCAAAACGGTTCGGACTCCATCACGCAGACCTCCTTTACGGATAGTCTGCGAAAAAAGTCGAAACCTTATAGCTGGAAATATCAGTCGTCGTTGTAGCCGAAAGACCGCACGTAGTTCACATTGTCCCGCCAGTTTTCCTTGACCTTGACCCAGGTCTCCAGATAGACCTTGGTGCCCATGAATTTTTCGATGTCTTGGCGGGCCAGGGTGCTGATCTTCTTCAGCATGGCCCCCTGCTTGCCGATGATGATGCCCTTGTGGCTGGCCTTTTCACAGTAGATGGTGGCGTCCACGTCGATGACGCCGGAGTCCCGCTCGGAGAATTTCGTGATCTCCACGGCGGTGCCGTGGGGAATTTCCTTATCCAGGCACAGCAGCAGTTTCTCCCGGACGATCTCGCCCACCACCTGCCGCTCCGGCTGGTCGCTGGTCTGGCCGTCGGGGAACAGCTGAGGGCCCTCCGTGGCGTACTTCCGCAGTTCCTTCATCAAATCATCCAGGCCGCTGCCGGTATGGGCAGAGATGGGAATGATGGCGTCGAAGCCGTCCCAGGCCTCGTTGTAGGCGGCGATGACAGGCAGCAGTGCGGCGGGCTCCACGGTGTCGATCTTGTTGATGCAGAGGATGGCGGGCAGGTGCTCCTCCTTGATGCGTTCAATGAGCGCCAGTTCCGGGCCGCCCACATGGGCGATAGGCTCCACCAGCAGCAGGGCGCAGTCCACGTCGGAGAGGCTGGAGGTGACCACCTTCACCATATAGTCCCCCAGGGCGGACTTGGGCTTGTGGAGGCCGGGAGTGTCCAGCAAAATATACTGGGTGTCGTCCCGGTTCACCACGCCGTAGATGCGGTTTCGGGTGGTCTGGGCCTTGTTGGAGACGATGGCGACTTTTTCGCCCACCAATGCGTTGGTCAGGCTGGATTTGCCCACGTTGGGGCGGCCGCAGACAGTGATCATGGCGACGTTTTTGATGTCAGACATAGGTGATCCTCAACTTTCTTTCATGTTAAGCAATAGATTTGGATGTCCCCCTTCGGGGGACGGGGGATACCCGGCTTCGCCGGGCAGGGATGCACCCCCCATTTCCTTTTCGACGGCGCCGAAAAGGAAACGGGCCGTGCACGGTCCAAAGGAAAAGGCGTTCATCCGCAAAACCGGCACCTTTGGCGCCTTTTTGCGCAAAACGGGAGTCGTCATGGCCGGTCCCACGTCATTTGATAGTCTCCTACCGGGTGCGCCTAACATTAGCGGCACAGAGATACCCCGCCGCCGCAAGTCGGAACTGCAGACTTGCTTTCGGGGTGGTCATCGAATGGACCAGCTTCTCTTTCCGCTGCCGCTGCCATTCCGGGGTGGGGTTTCCAAAGGGGAGGGGCCGCGGCCCCTCCTCTTTGTGTCGTTTCAAGGGGGTCCGGTGGGAAATCGAAATCCCCCCGGGTTTCTCTTTTTGGGGGGCGTGGGGGGACACTTCTCTTTTCAAAAGAGAAATGTCCCCTTCTCCCCCGTCCCGGTGGGGGCACCGGGTCACACGACAGAGAAGCCCATCCTCTGCGTCACTTCAGCATCCTTTTCAGATACTGTCCCGTATAGCTTTCCGGGCAGGCAGCCACAGTCTCCGGCGTGCCCGTGCAGACGATGGTGCCGCCGCCGTCGCCGCCTTCGGGGCCCAGGTCGATGAGCCAATCGGCGCACTTGATGACATCCAGATTGTGCTCGATGACAACCACGGTGTTGCCGGTGTCCACCAGCCGCTGGAGGACCTCCAGGAGCTTCCGCACATCGTCGGTGTGGAGGCCCGTGGTGGGCTCGTCCAGGATATAGATGGTCCTGCCGGTGGCCTGTTTGGAAAGCTCCGTGGCCAGCTTCACCCGCTGAGCCTCGCCGCCGGACAGCTCCGTGGAGGGCTGGCCCAGCTTCACATAGCCCAGGCCCACGTCCTGCAGCGTCTGCAGCTTCTTGCGGATCTTCGGCAGGGCGGAGAAGAACTCCAGCGCCTCGTCCACCGTCATGTCCAGCACTTCCGCGATGTTCTTGCCCTTATAATGGACCTCCAGGGTCTCCCGGTTGTACCGCTTGCCCTTGCAGACCTCGCAGGGGACGAAGATGTCCGGCAGGAAGTGCATCTCAATTTTCAGCACACCGTCGCCGGAGCAGGCCTCGCACCGTCCACCCCGGACGTTGAAGCTGAACCGGCCCGGGCCATAACCCCGGCTCTTGGCCTCCTGGGTGGAGGAGAAGAGGTCCCGGATGTCGTTGAACAGCCCCGTATAGGTAGCAGGGTTGGACCGGGGCGTGCGGCCGATGGGGCTCTGGTCGATATTGACCACCTTGTCCAGGTACTCGATGCCCTGGATCGCGTCGCACTTGCCGGGGTGGACCTTCATGCGCATCAGGTCAGCCCCCAGCCGCTTGAACAATATCTCGTTCACCAGAGAGGACTTGCCGCTGCCGGAGACGCCCGTAACGGCGGTAAAGGTGCCCAGGGGGAAGTCCACATCCACATGGCGGAGATTGTTCTCCGCCGCGCCGATGACCCGCAGGAATTTTCCGTTGCCGGGGCGGCGCTGGGCAGGGACGGGAATTTTCTTCTTGCCGGACAGGTATTGCCCTGTCAGGGAGTTGGGATTCGCCATAACCTCCTCCGGGGTGCCGGCAGCCACCACTTCGCCGCCGTGGATGCCTGCGCCGGGGCCGATGTCGATAAGGTAGTCGGCGGAGCGCATGGTGTCCTCGTCGTGCTCTACCACCAGCAGGGTGTTGCCCATGTCCCGCAGCTCGCAAAGGGTGGCAAGGAGCTTGTCGTTATCCCGCTGGTGGAGGCCGATGGAAGGCTCGTCCAGGATATAGAGGACGCCCATCAGGCTGGATCCAATTTGTGTTGCCAGGCGGATGCGCTGGCTCTCGCCGCCGGAGAGGGTCCCGGCAGCCCGGCTCAGTGTCAGGTAACCCAGGCCCACGGACTTCAAAAAGCCCAGGCGGGAGCGTATTTCCTTCAAAATGCGGTCCGCAATGAGGTGCTGCTGATTCGTCAGCTCCAGCTTCTCCACCCAGTCCAGCTCGTCCACCACAGACAATGTGGTGAAGTCGTGGATATTCTGATTCCCCACGGTGACGGCCAGGGATTCCTTTTTCAGCCGCATCCCCTTGCACTCCGGGCATGGGCACTCCGCCATCATCTCCTCCAGTTCCCGCTTGCTGGCGTCGCTCTGAGTCTCCTCATAGCGGCGGCGGACGTTGTTGCAGACGCCCTCGAAGGGCTGGTACAGCACGCCCTTGCCCCGGGGCTGGTCGTAGTGCAGCTCCAGCTTTTCGCCGCCGGTGCCGTAGAGGATGATGTTCTTCACCTCGTCGGTCAGGTCCTTCCAGGGCTCTGTCAGAGAAAAATGGTACTTTTTGGCCAGAGCGTCGAAGTACATCCGGGAAATGCCGTCGGAGCGGATGTTGCCCCAGCCGCTGGCCTGGATGGCGCCGTCCAGAATGCTGAGCTTTTCATCCGGCACTACCAGGGCGGGGTCCACCTTTAACTGGCTGCCCAGGCCCGTGCAGGCGGGGCAGGCGCCGAAGGGATTGTTGAAGGAGAACATCCGGGGCGTCAGCTCCTCGATGGAGATGCCGCAGTCCTCGCAGGCGTAATTCTGGGAGAACACAAGGTCTTTTTCCTCCCGCAGGAGGTTGATGACCACCAGGCCGCCGGAGAGGGCGGCGGCAGTCTCCACGGAGTCCGTCAGCCGCTGCTGGAGGCCCTCCCGGATGATGAGGCGGTCCACGATGACCTCGATGTTATGCTTTTTATTCTTCTCCAGCCTGATCTCTTCGTCCAGGTCATACAGGTTGCCGTCGGCCCGGACACGGACATAGCCGGAGCGCTTGGCGTCCTCGAACACCTTGGTATGCTCGCCCTTTTTCCCCCGGATGACGGGGGCCATGACCTGGATGCGGGTGCCCTCCGGCAGGGCCAGCACCTGGTCGATGATCTGGTCGATGGTCTGCTGGCGGATCTCCTTGCCGCACTTGGGGCAGTGGGGCGTGCCCACCCGGGCCCAGAGAAGGCGGAGGTAGTCGTAAATTTCCGTCACCGTGCCCACAGTGGAGCGGGGGTTCTTGCTGGTAGTCTTCTGGTCGATGGAGATGGCCGGGGAAAGGCCCTCGATATAGTCCACGTCGGGCTTGTCCATCTGGCCCAGGAACATCCGGGCGTAGGAACTAAGGCTCTCCACGTAGCGGCGCTGACCCTCGGCGTAAATGGTATCGAAAGCCAGGGAGGACTTGCCGGAGCCGGAGAGGCCCGTCATCACCACCAGCTTGTCCCGGGGGATGGTGACGTCGATATTTTTCAGATTGTTGGCGCGGGCGCCTTTGACAATGATTTTATCCTGCATGGGGTGATACTCCTTATTTTATCATTGCTGCGTCAGGCCCAAGGCCTTTGCGCAAGCCTGAATTGCTTTTTGCGCCGTATGCTGCTTGATCAGGCCCTCTTTTGCCCAGGCCGTCATTTCCACACCAGTACCGCTGAATCGCAGTTCCACCACAGCCGGATTCATCTGCATGGCTCCGCTGCCGGCTACAATGATCAGATGATTTTCTTCTTCCAAAACCGATGCGCAGCGTATCTGCCTGGTTAACAACTCCCACGCAGTCGGATAAAGATTTTTATCCGTCTTTGCATAAGAACGCTCTGATGTCACTTTCGTTTTGCCATAGCTTCTCAAGGCACCATTTCGGCTGTTGCGATGAGTTGAAAACGTATCGCCCAGAATTCCAATTTCCGCAGAGAACGCTTCTTCCAGCAGCTGTCTTACTTCTGTCTCCTGCATTGGCACATTCATCCTTCCACAACAATGTCCGCCGTGGTCGCTCCCAGCAGGTCCAGCAGGGCCTGGGGCGGCACCTCCACCTGGGCGCCGATCTTTCCAGCGGAGACGCAGATGGTATCGAACAGCACCACCGTCTCATGGAACACCGTGGGGAACTGCTTTTTCATGCCCACCGGGCTGCAGCCGCCGTGGACGTATCCGGTCAGGGGCAGCAGCTCCTTTTGGTGGATCATGGCGATGGACTTCTCCCCTACCGCTTTGGCGGCTTTTTTCAAATCCAGGTTTTCCGCAACGGGGACATCAAATACATAATAGCTGCCGCTGGCACCCTTTGTCACCAGGGTCTTGAACACCTGCTCCACATCCTGCCCCAGATAACCCGCCACGCTGACGCCGTCGATGGGGCCGTCCGCCGGGTAGGTATGGGGCGTGTAGGGGATGCCCTGCTGCTCCAGCACCCGCATCACATTGGTCTTTTCCTCTTTTTTCTTTGCCATGTTTCTCACCTCAAGATCACAACGCCGACCAGCACACAGATGATGCCGATAATGGTGACGGCGTTTACCGGCTCGCCGAAAGCCAGGATGCCCGCCAGGGCGGCCACCACCGGCTCCAGGCTGGCCATGATGGAGGCCTTCCCCGGCTCCACCCGGCTCAGGCCCTTTGTGTAAAAGATGTAGGGCAGAACGGTAGAGAACACCACCAGTCCCGCCGCCGTCAGCCACATTCCCGGCTGGGACAGGGCCGGGCCCAGGGTTTTGGAACCGGGGACCAGTACCAGGGACGCGGGCCCCGCGAACAGAAACGTCCAGACCGTGACGGTCATGGAGCCGTAATAAGCCAGGGCATAGCGGCCAAAGATGCTGTACAGCGCGTAGAAGAACCCAGCCCCCAGCCCCAGCAGGATGCCGCCCAGCGTCACTGTCAGTCCGCCGGAAAACACGCCGCATACCAGAGCACAGCCCACCAGCGTCAGCAACAGGGCCAGCAGCTTTCGCTTCGTCACCGGCTCCTTCCACAAAACGGCGGACAGAAGGACGACGAACGATGGAGCGGTATACAGTAGGATGGATGCCACCGCCAGAGAGCACACCTTCTGGCAGGAAAAATAACAGACGGTAAACAGCACCACGCTGATGACGCCAGTGCCGAAGAAGTATTTCAGGTGCTCCCACCTCACGCGGAACACGGAGCGGTCCTTGACGGCGAAGATGAGCGCCAGGAGCACCATGCCGCCGAAATTCCGCACCACCACAATATCCGTGGGGGAAAAGCCCCCCGCCATCAGGCGGCGGTTCCATAATCCAATGATGCCCCAGAGAGCCGCTGCCAGCAGGATGCCGGCATACGCCCCTGGAGGGGCTTTTTTCTGCGTTTCTTCCATCATCAATCTCCCCACACCGCGCCGTTGCCGGTGATGGTGTAATAAAATGAATCGTTCAGGACGCACAGCACGATATCCGGCTGGTAGTCCGCAAGATAGTCCTTCAGACTGCCGCCCTTGTAGTGCCGCAGGTCCAGGCTGCGGGTCTCGTCAAAGGAGGCGTACAGCAGCGTCTCCAGGGCGTTGGTGAAAGAGTCCCCGAAGATCAGCAGCTTGGGCAGCTCCGGGCGGTGGGTCTCCAGCACCGTTTCGCCGTAGTCGCCGCCCATGTAGATGCCGTAGGTGGCGGGCTCCGCCGCAGAGGACGGCGTGACAAACAGAGGCAGGGATGAGGGCTGGCCGTTGTCCCGGCGGTCAAAGGCCACCGGCTCCTTCTGGATGCCCAGCACGATGTGGTCGCCGTTGGGCCAGAGGTTGTACAGCTTCCGGTTTCGGGAGCCGATACAGGGATTGGGCAACACCTGAAAATCCAGGTCCTCCTCCGTCAGCACGGACAGGCTGAAACCGGAACCGTTGAGGGTGTCCATGATCTCCCGGTAGGCGGCGTAAGCGCCGTAATAGGTATAGTGGTGGTCCACAGCGGCGTAATAGGAAGCAGGGTGGCCCTGGGCGTCGTAGACCTCTCCCATGTCCAGAAAAGGCACGCCCCGGTCCTCCAGCGCCGCCCGGAACAGGCGGCTGGCGGAGGCGGTCTCCTCGGCGCAGCTGTTCAGGTAATCCGGGTATTGGCCGTCAAAGTACGTCCGCTGCTCTGGGAAACCCACAAACAGGAACGTGCCGCTATTTTCTTTGATATAATCGTTCAGGGCGGCAAAGGCTTCTCCCCGCTCTGCCGCTTGGGCGGACTGCTCCTCCGACGACCAGGTATCGTAATCCCGGAAAGGCAGTAGCACCTCGCCTCCCAGCACGGCGCCGTTCACCACCGGGCGGAGCTGCATCTGCACGGCGGTATCCCCTTTCAAAAGAGTGGCGCGGCCGGGAAAGTGGTCGGAAAGCCAGCTTTCCAGGGCGGTGCCGAAGGTGCCGTCCCACAGGGAAGTCCAGGTCAGGGCGGGCCGCTCCACCAGGGTACGGTTTTCATAGTAGGCGGTGGTTTTGCCCGCGCCCCACAGGGCGGTGCCGACGGGCACCGCCAGCAGCAGCGCTAGAAGGCCCGCCAGGAAAGCCCTGTTCAGCCATTTATTCACGGATAGGGCCTCCTTTAAAACTGGAAATACAGAAAGGAACGGAAGGTGGAGCTGAGGAGCCGCACCACGGAGGTGCCCAACAACACCACCGCCAGGACCTTAGGCGCCAGCGCCAGCGTCACGGCGGCGGGGCGGCTGCCCAGGCGCTGACGTTCGGTCAGAGCCGTCTGGAGCCAGCGCTTCACCGGCATAGCGGCGGGAATGGCGACCAGCATTTCCCAGCCATACTGGCGGAGGTAATAGACGGTCTCACCGCTCCAGACGCCGCCGGGGGCGAAGCCGAACATAGCGGAGAGCATCTCCCCCACCTGAACCAGACCGGAGGAGCGGAACAGCACCCAGCCAATGGTGACCAGCACCAGGGCGTAGGCGTGGCGGAGGGCGGCGGGCAGGCGTTCCAGCACCTTGCCCCAGAGAAACCGCTCGCCTATCAGCAGGGCAGCGTAGTAGAGGCCCCACAGCACGAAATTCCAGGCCGCGCCGTGCCACAGGCCCGTCAGCAGCCACACCGCCAGCAGGTTCAAAAGCTGGCGGTGCACGGTGCAGCGGCTGCCGCCCAGGGGGATATACACATAGTCCCGGAACCAGAAGGATAAGGTCCGGTGCCAGCGCCGCCAGAATTCCGAGGCGGAGCGGGCGGTATAGGGATAGTCGAAATTCTCCGGCAAGGAGAAGCCGAACACCCGGCCCAGGCCGATGGCCATATCCGTGTAGCCGGAAAAATCGAAGTACAACTGGAGGGTGTAGGCGATGGCCCCCAGCCAGGCCAGGGAGACGGTCAGGCGGTCCCCGGCGCTGAAGGCTCCATTGGCGATCTGGCCCAGGGCGTCCGCCAGCAGCACCTTTTTGCCAAGGCCGAAGCAGAAGCGAACGGCACCCTCCGCCGCGTCCGCAGCGGTCTCCCGGCGGTCCGTCAGGGACGGGGCGAACGCACCGTAGCGCAGGATGGGGCCCTGTAACAGCTGGGGAAAGAAGGCCATGAACAGCGTCACCCGGCCCAGGCTCCGCTCCGCCGGGATGTCGCCCCGGTAGACGTCCGTCAGGTAGGCGATGGCCTGGAAGGCGAAAAAGGAGATGCCTGCCGGGAGGGCGATGGAGGGGACGGTCAGACTCGCCCCCAGGGCGTTCAGGTTCGTCACCAGAAAGCCGGTATATTTGAAGTACCCCAGCATGGCGATGTTCAGAGCCAGGGTGAGCCCAAAGGCCGCTTTACGGTGCGGCTTTCCAGGGGCCGCCAGCAGGGCACTCGCCCAGTTCAGGACGCAGGAGGCCAGCAGCGCCGGCAGCAGCCGGATGCCGCCCCAGGCGTAAAAGGCCAGGGAAAACAGCAGCAGGACGGCGTTCCGGCCCCTCCGGCACCGGGCGGACAGGAGAAAGTAGACCACCAGCACCGCAGGAAGGAAACCGAACAGGAAGGTCATGCTGCTGAAAGCCATAGGTTCAATCCTCTCTTGTCGCTAAAATCTCCCGCTGCACATACTTCGGCAGCTTCTCCAGTACCAGACGGTGGGAGTCCGCGCACAACTCCCGCAGGAGCTCGTCCGGCAGCTCTCCGTCCAGGAAACAGGCGATCCAGGTGCGCTTGTCGCTGTAAAAGCCCGGCAGAATGTCCGGGTATTCGGCCCGGAGCAACTCTGCCTTGGCGGGGTCGCATTTCAGGTTGATAATGTCGTGTCCGCCGTAGATCTTGTGCTCCGGGCCGGGAGAACAGACGGCGGCGAACAGCTTGCCCCGGAGCATATACCGGAACCAGCCCCACTCGGGCTTGTAGTCCTTTTCCGTGCCGGGGAGGGACAGGAGGTAACTATCCAACCATTCGTAACGCATTATTTCTCTCCTCGCAATTCGATGATGCGGTCACGCAGCACTGCCGCGTATTCGAATTCCAGCATCTTGCTGGCCTCCCGCATTTCCTTTTCCAGTTTGGCGATCTCGGCGGCGCGCTCCTGGTCCGAGAGCTTGCGCTTCTTGCCCTTGCCGCTGGTATCGCCCTCCGCCGTCTTGGAGATCTCCAGCACCTCCCGGACGCCCTTGATGATGGTCTTGGGCACGATGCCGTGCTCTTTATTGAAGTTGTCCTGAAGGCAGCGGCGGCGGGCCGTCTCGTCGATGGCCGCCCGCATGGAGGGCGTAATCTCGTCGGCGTACATGATAACGAGGCCCTCGGCGTTTCGGGCGGCGCGGCCGATGGTCTGAATGAGAGAGGTCTCGGAGCGGAGGAAGCCCTCCTTGTCGGCATCCAGAATGGCGACAAGGGACACCTCCGGCAGGTCCAGGCCCTCCCGCAGGAGATTGATGCCCACCAGCACGTCGAACTCGCCCAAACGCAAGTCCCGGATGATCTCCATCCGCTCGATGGTCTGGACATCGGAGTGCATATACCGCACCCGAATGCCCGCGTTTTTGAAGAACTCCGTCAGGTCCTCCGCCATTTTCTTGGTGAGGGTGGTGACCAGCACCCGTTCGTTTTTGGCAGCGCGGGCACGAATTTCGTCCATCAGGTCGTCAATTTGTCCCGTGACGGGCCGGACCTCCACTCTGGGGTCCAGCAGGCCGGTGGGACGGATGACCTGCTCCACCACCTGGTCCGCCCGCTCCCGCTCGTAGGGGCCGGGGGTGGCGGAGACGAACACCGCCTGACCGATGCGCTCCTCGAATTCCTCGAATTTCAGGGGGCGGTTGTCGTAGGCACAGGGCAGGCGGAAGCCGTACTTGACTAAGCTGTCCTTCCGGGCGTGGTCGCCGTTGTACATGGCCCGGACCTGGGGCAGCGTGACATGGCTCTCGTCCACAAACAGCAGGAAATCGTCGGGGAAAAAGTCCAGCAGGGTCATGGGAGCCGACCCTGCGGGGCGGTCGGAGATAATGCGGGAGTAATTCTCGATGCCGGAGCAATAGCCCAGCTCCGCCATCATCTCCATGTCGTATTCGGTGCGCTGGCGGATGCGCTGGGCCTCCACCAGCTGGTCATTGTCCGTAAAGACCTTGACCTGCTCCTCCATTTCCCGCCGAATCTCGGAGATGGCTTTGTCCATCTTGTCCTTGGTGGTGACGTAATGGCTGGCAGGGTAGATGGCAATGTGATTCAGCACCCGGTTCACGGAACCGGTGATAGGATTGAAGTCGGAAATACGGTCGATCTCATCGCCAAAAAACTCCACCCGGATGGCGTGGTCCTTGTAATAGGCGGGGTAAATCTCCACCGTGTCGCCCCGGACCCGGAACATATTCCGCTCAAAGGCGATGTCGTTCCTCTCGTAGCGGATCTCCACCAGGCGGCGCAGCAGCTCGTCCCTCTCCCACTCGGCACCCACCCGGAGGGAGACCACCAGCTTGGCGAAGTCATCCGGCTCGCCCAGGCCGTAGATACAGGAGACGGAGGACACCACGATCACGTCCCGCCGCTCCAGCAGGGCGCAGGTGGCGGAGAGCCGCAGGCGGTCGATCTCCTCGTTGGTGGAGGCGTCCTTGGCGATATAGGTATCGGTATGGGGGATATAGGCCTCGGGCTGGTAGTAGTCGTAGTAGGAGACGAAATATTCCACGGCGTTGTTGGGGAAAAACTCCTTGAACTCCGCGCAGAGCTGGGCCGCCAGGGTCTTGTTGTGAGCCAGCACCAGGGTGGGGCGCTGGACCTGCTCAATGACCTTAGCCATGGTGAAAGTCTTACCGGAGCCGGTGACGCCCAGCAGCACCTGCTCCTTCAGCCCGTTCTCGATGCCCTCCGCCAGGGCGGCAATGGCCTCGGGCTGGTCGCCACTAGGCTGGTATTCAGAAACAACTTCAAATTTCGGCATAACTCAATTCTCCGCACTCTCCTGCAAATTTCATCCGGCGGCCAGCCAGCGGACCAAAGGTCCGCCGCCGCGGAAGCGGCGTCAAGCGTTTTGGCGCAGCCAAAACCTTGAAATGGGCGGGCTTTGCCTGCCCATTTGAGTTCAATCATGGGGTCCCCGCAAAAGCGCAGCTTTTGTGGGGCTCGCCGGAGGTCTGACATTCAGAAACAACTTCAAATTTTGGCATACTGTTCTCCATCAATCCGTGAGATAACCCGAGTCCGACATGGATACAAAATCCCCGTCGGCCACGATGATATGGTCTGTCAGCGCCACGCCCACCACATGCAAGGCCGCCTTTGCCCGGTCTGTGGCGGCATAGTCATCCTGGGAGGGCAACGCCACGCCGCTGGGGTGGTTATGCGCCAGGACAACAGAACCGGCGCCGGTGAGGAGGGCGTTCTCCACCAGGCGGCGGATGTCCAGGTCCGCCGAAGCCACGCCGCCCTCGCCCAGCTTTTTGCAGGCCAGGAGCTTGCCCTTGCGGTCCAGGCAGAGCTGGTAGACCACCTCGTTTTTCTCCCCCGCGAACCGTTCCAGCAGATAGGCTCCCACCCGCTCCACAGAGTTCATCACCGTCTCCTGCTCCGCGTCGGACAGCTTGGCTTTGCGGTAGAGTTGGGGCGCCAGCTTCAGCAAAACAGCGGCGCTCTCCCCGATGCCCTCCACCTTTTTCAGGTCTTCCACCGGGGCTGTGAGGACGGCGGACAGGGAGCCGTACCGCTCCATCAGGGCGTGGGCGATGGGGTTAGTGTCCTTCCGGGGGATAGCGTAGTACAGCAGCAGCTCCAGGGCCTCGTGGTCCGCGAAGGCGTCCAGGCCGCTTTTCAAAAAGCGCTGCCGCATCTTCTCTCTGTGTCCGTCATGGATACCCACCAGAAACTCCCCCTCCGGCCTGGTGCCGCGTGATTTTCGGAATATTGTATTATATCACGGAACTACATTTCCCCACAAGGTATTTTTGCAATTCTAACTTTTTTATGATACCACCCTCGGCGGAAAAATGCAACGTTTGTTCGATATTTTCCAAACAAAAAGCGATACTCGTCCGGGTCCCTCCCCGCTGTCGAAAATCCGTACCCACGGGTTGACACAGTGAAAAAATTGGCATAATATAAATAAGAAGATATGAAAAACTAAACATGTCCGGTAGGTAAGGCTACCACAAGGATACGGGTTGCTGCCGCGAAGTGATGGAGACATCACAAGATGGTTTGAACAGGCGATATCGAACACGAAGGTATCATCTAACGCAACTACACTGCCTTGTGATGCTAAAGCTTGAACGGTTGGGAAAGCGGTGCGCCGCTTTCCGGCAAGGAAGGGTTCTCCATTCGTACCGGACGGGACGATTGGAGAGCTTTGTTTTTTGATCATGACAGGGAAGGAGGTCCCGCACTGTGTTTGAACTGGAAAACGAACGGACGGAGCTGTTGGAGCAAATCGAGGAGATGATCCAGCGAAAACGGTATGCCCCGCTGCGGGACTTGCTGCTGCCGCTGGAGGCGGCGGACATCGCCTCCCTTTTCGGAGAACTGGACGAGGAGCGGCTGCCTCTGGTGTTCCGCCTGCTGCCCAAGGAGCTGGCGGCGGAGGTGTTCGTGGAGCTGGACTCCGACGAACAGGAAATGCTGATCCGGGGCTTTTCCAATACCGAGCTGAAAGAGGTGCTGGACGAGCTGTATCTGGACGATACCGTGGACATCGTGGAGGAAATGCCCGCCAACGTGGTGAAGCGCATTTTGAAGCACTCCGACCCTGAGACCCGGAAGAGCATCAACGAAATTTTAAAATATCCCGATGATTCCACCGGCAGCATCATGACCACGGAGTTCGTAGACTTGAAGGAGACCATGACGGTGGAGGACGCCTTCAAGCGCATCCGCCGCACCGGCCCCGACAAGGAGACCATCAACCTCTGCTACGTCATTGACGACCGCCGCCATCTCATCGGCCTGCTGTCCATCCGGACGCTGCTGCTGGCAGAGGACGATGACATCATCGGCGACATCATGGAGCGGAACTTCATCTCCGTCCAGACCCTGGACGACCAGGAGACCACCGCCCAGGCCCTGAGCAAATATGACTTCCTGGCCCTGCCGGTGGTGGACACGGAAAACCGGCTGGTGGGTATCGTCACCGTTGACGACGCCATGGACGTTATCGAGGAGGAGACCACCGAGGATATCGAGCTGATGGCGGCTATGCTGCCCTCCGACAAGCCCTACCTCAAGACCGGCGTGTTCGAGACCTGGAAGGCCCGCACCCCCTGGCTGATGATCCTAATGCTCTCCGCCACCTTCACCGGCATCATCCTCACCCATTTCGAGGACGCCCTCATGTCCTGCGCCATCCTGACCTCCTTCGTGCCCATGCTGTCCGGTACCGGCGGCAACAGCGGCACCCAGGCCTCCACCGCCATCATTCGTGCCCTGTCTCTGGGAGAAGTGCGGTTCTCCGATTCCCTCCAGGTGCTGTGGAAGGAGTTCCGGGTGTCCATCTGCTGCGGCCTGTGCCTGGCCGCAGCCAACTTCGGCAAAATGATGCTGATCGACCGCTGGCTGATGCACAACCCCGCCGTGACGCCCATGGTGGCACTGGTGGTCTGTGCCACGCTGGTGGGCACGGTGGTCTGCGCCAAGCTGGTGGGCTGCACCTTGCCCATTCTGGCAGAAAAGGTGGGCTTCGACCCGGCGGTAATGGCCTCGCCCTTTATCTCCACCATTGTGGACTCCCTGTCCCTGCTGATCTACTTCCGGTTCGCAACGCTGCTGCTGGGAATTTAAGATGAAAAAACGAGGAGCTTACGGCTCCTCGTTTCAGCTTGTCGAAAAAGTCTTTTCGACAAGCCGCTACAAGTTTTTCTGAACTTAAAAAGTTCAGAAAAACTTATGATTGAAAACGAAAGACCCCCCTCCTGGGTTTCTTTCGTAACTATCTTCCTTCCCGTCGCGCAAGATTTCCGGGTTTATCGACAGTCTGAAACGAGGAGCTTACGGCTCCTCGTTTTTTTCTATTACGCAATTATCCACGGCATATTCCAAAAGTAATCCGATCAAATTATTACGGGTTCTGCCAGTTTCTTTTGCAATCCTGTCTAATTTTTCCACAGTCTCCTCTTTTATCCGAACAGAGAAAGTATGATAACCATCGTCCCCTCTTTTTCTTTGGGGGCCAATAATTAGTTTTCCCATAACGCTCACCTCTATAACATATTTTATGCTTGCTTTTTAGCTATAATATATGTTATATTTTATGTTATATTTTATGTTATATTTTTATATCACATAAAAGAGGCGAATTATGGGAAATAATACCTGCCAAAGCTGCGAACACTTCCGCCAGCACTATATCAAGCTGGAGGACGGCTACTACTTATCCGCCTTCGGTCACTGTGTTTACCCGCTCATCAAAGTCCGAAAGCAAAATCATCCCGCCTGTGAAAAATTTTCTCCCCGGGAATCGGATACATAGTTTCCCCGCCGCGGCGCACACTAGCTACCGGCGAAAGCCAAAATTCTTTCAACCGGGAGGTCTTTAACCATGATGAAGGACTGCACCAACAGCGGCTGCGACTGCACCCCCAATCAGAGCATCAAGTGCACCGTGAACAACTGCGCCCACCACTGCCAGGATTCCAACTACTGCGGCCTGGACACCATCCAGGTCGGCACCCACGAAACCAACCCCACCGAGATCAAGTGCACCGACTGCGAGAGCTTCAAGCTGAAATAAAAGCCCTTGCCCGGAGGAACGGCTCAGGCCGTTCCCTACATATTTTGGGGGAGGTGGCGCTGTGGATTCTAAATTTCCCGCCCGGATCGCCGGAGGGGCGGCGGGGCTGGCCAACGGGCTGTTCGGGGGCGGAGGCGGCATGGTGTTCCTGCCTATCCTTTCCCGCTTCGGCAAGCTGGAGCAGCGGAAGCTGTATGCCACCTGCGTGGGGGTCATCTTCCCGGTGTGCGCCGTGTCCGCCGGGGTGTACCTCTGGCGGGGCGGCGTATCCTGGGGCACCGCCCTGCCCTATCTGGCGGGGGGCCTTATCGGCGGAGCCTTAGGCGGAAAGCTGTACGGAAAGGTATCCACAAGGCTCCTAAAATGGCTGTTCGCCGCCTTTCTTTTCTACGCGGGGGTGAAGTATCTGCTGTGACGGAATGGCTCCTTCCCTTTCTCTGCGGCCTGGGGGCCAGCGTCATTTCCGCCTGGGGCGTGGGCGGCGGCACCCTGCTGCTGCTGGTGATGACGCTGTTCCTGGGGGTGGACCAGCGGACCGCCCAGGGCGTGAACCTGCTGTTTTTCCTCCCCACCGCCGCCAGCGCCCTGGTCTGTCACTGGCGGGGCGGCTATCTGGACAAGCCCACGCTGAAAAGCGCCGTGCCCTGGGCCGTCCTCGCCGCCCTGCTGGGGGCCTGGGTCGCCACTACCCTGGATGTGGAGGTCCTGCGAAAGCCCTTTGGCGTCTACCTCCTGCTCTCCGGCGTCAGCCTGGTCTGGCCCCGGAAGGAGAAATGAAACAAGCCTGCCGCGTTGGCGGCAGGCTTGCTGCTTATTCAGTTTCTTCCAGGGATTCCCGCAGGAAGAGGGTCACTTCCACCGTCTCCCCGTCCCGCCAAAGTGTCATGGTCAACTCGTCGCCCAATCGCTTCTGGCGACGGACCCACAACAGGTCGCCGCTGGTCTCCAGGGGATGGCCCCCGGCGGAGGTCGCATAGTCCCCCACCCGGATACCGGCACGGTCAGAGGCGCCGCCGGGCGTGACCTCCACGACCTCCAGACCTCGGTCCGTGTCGGAGAGCTGGGTGGCCTCCAGCCGGACGGACAGGCCCAGAACAGGCTGGGGCAAAACTTCTCCCACCGCCAGCAGGTCGTCCACCACCCGGTCCATAGTGGCGGAGGGGATGGCAAATCCCAAACCCTCGATACTGAAAGAACTGGAGCTCATTTTGATGACGTTCAGGCCCACCACCTGGCCATACTCGTTGATGAGAGGGCCGCCGGAGTTGCCGGAGTTCAGGGCGGCGTTGGTCTGGATGAGGGTCATGGTGCGGTCATCCACCCGGACATCCCGGTCCACGGCGGAGACGATGCCGTCGGTCATGGTGCCCCACAGCTCATAGCCCAGCGGGTTACCGATGGCGTACACCGGGTCGCCCACGGTCAGCAGGCCGGAGTCGCCGAATTCAGCGGCGGGCAAATTCTGTCCGTCCACCTTCAGCACCGCCAGGTCGTTCACCGGGTCTCCGGCCACATAGGAAGCCGGATAACCCGCCCCGGTATTCAGGGCGATATAGCAGTCGGAGCCGCCCTCCACCACATGGTAGTTGGTGAGGATGTAGCCGTCCTCCGTGAAGATGACACCGGTACCGAGAGACACTTTACCTCCCACCTGTACCATCACCTGCACCACCGAGGGGTTCACCTTCCGGTAGACCTCCTGGGCGGTCAGGGACTCACCGTGGTCCCGCAGGACATCCAGCTTCACACCCTGGCCGGTGGGCCAGGTCTCCATGGTGATCTCCTCCGGTTCCAGTTCGTCGATGATCTCGCCGTAATACTCCTCAAAGCGGTCATGCCGGTAGTCGTCGGTATCGTTCCATATCCAGTACAGCACAAAGGCCGCTGCCGCCAGCACCACCGCCACGCAGAGACAGCCCATAAATATCCACAGGCCTTTGCGCTTCTTCCGTTTGGCGGGCGGCGGAGCTTCCCGCCGCTCCGTCTGCCGGACGCCGGGCAGGGGCCGGGTGTAGACCTCCACCACCTCCCGGGGGTCCGGGCGGCAGTAGGTCTCCACCACTTCGCCGGACAGGCGCCGGTTTTCCTCACGTTCGTTCATAGTGCCTCATTCCGTGGTCAGAGAGAAGGAGAAGGTCGTCACGCCGTTCTCGCTGGTCACATTGATGTGTTCCCGGTGCTGCTCCAGGATGGTTTTGACGATGTACAGGCCCAGGCCCACACCGTCCTTGTCCTCGCTGCGGGACTTGTCGCTCTTGTGGAACCGTTCGAACAGCAAGGGCAGCTCCTCGGCGGGGATGGTATCGCCCACGTTCCGCACGGTGACACGGGCCTTGCCGTCGATATTCGCCACGCCCAGGTACAGGGTGGAACCCTCCCGGGCGAATTTGGCCGCGTTTTCCAGCAGGTTGTAGATGACCTGGGTGATCATATCGTTGTCACCCAGGACCAGGATGGGCTCTTCGGGAATGTCCGCGTCCACATCCAGGTGCCGGTCGTTGATCTTCTTCTCCATGGAGATCAGCACCCGGCGCATACTCTCGCAGATGTCGAAATGGCCGCCGCCGCGCAGGGGGTCAATGGCCTGGAGCTGGCTGACGTCCAGCATCCGCCGCACCATGCGGCTGAGGCGGCGGCTTTCGTTAGAGATGATTTGAAGATATTGCCGCTCGTTTTCCGGCGGGATGGTGCCGTCCAGAATACCGTCGGTATACCCGGCGATGGTGGTCATGGGGGTCTTCAGCTCGTGGGAGATATTGGCGATGAACTCCCGGCGCTGGCGCTCCGTCTGCTGGAGGCTCTCCGCCATATTATTGAAGGAGGCCGCCAACTCGCCGATCTCATCGTCCCGGCCGTAGTCGTTCATGCGGATGTCAAAATTGCCCTCGGCATACTGCCGGGTAGCCGCCGCCATTTCCCGGATGGGCTGTATCTGCCGCATGGTGGTGACGGAGGACGCCATGAAGGAGATCATCAGCACCACCAGGGCCGTCATAAAGAACAATCCGATAAAGCCCTGCCACATGGAATTCAGGGAGGAGGTGGTGGACACGGCGAACACCTCGCCCACCGTCTCGCCGCTTTCAGGGTTCACAGCGGGCACACCTACCACGAACCGCTTGTTTTGATACAGCCCATTCAAATCGTCCCGGTGGGCGGTGGAGCCTTTTTCCATAATCTCCCGGGTCATAGCCTCCGGCATGGTGACCACCATGCCCTCCAGCTCCCCGTCCGTGGACAGCAGCACATGGCCCTCCTCGTCACAGATCAGGAACTGCAGGTCGGACACCGTGGCGGCGAAGGACACCAGCTCCTGAAAATCCCGGTCGTCCCGCAGCTCCTCCATGGAGAGATACCGTCCGCTCTCCAGATAGCTGACGGACAAGCGGCTCATCACGGCAGCCCGGCTGCCGATCTCCTCGCTTTTCTGGTTCCGGGCATAGTTATAGCTCAGGCAGAAGAAGGAAACACCCAGCAGCAACAGTGTCAACAGCACCATGCCCACGGTGACGAACATCTGCCGCCAGTACAGGCCCCGGAACCGGTGGTTTTTCTGCTTCATCCTTCCGCCTTCTCCGCCTGCTTGGCGCCCGCCAGCTCGAACTTATAGCCAACGCCCCACACCGTCTTCAGCGCCCACTGGTCGGAGACGTTCTCCACTTTTTCCCGCAGGCGCTTGATGTGGACATCCACGGTGCGGCTGTCACCGAAATAGTCGAAGCCCCACACCTCGTCCAGAAGCTGGTTGCGGGTATAGACCCGGTTGGGGGTGGAGGCCAGATGGTACAGAAGCTCCAGCTCCTTGGGCGGCGTATCCACCTTTTTCCCGTCCACGATCAGCTCATAGGAGTCCAGGTCGATGACCAGCTTGTCGAAGGTCAGGCGCTTGCTGGTATCGTTGGGAATTTCCGTCCGCCGCAGGACGGCGTTGATGCGGGCGATGAGTTCCTTCATCTCGAATGGCTTGACGATGTAATCATCCGCGCCCATTTCCAGGCCCTGGATGCGGTCAAATACCTCGCTCTTGGCGGTGAGCATGATGATGGGGACCTTGCTAGTCTCCCGAATTTTGGCGCACACCGCCCAGCCGTCCATCACGGGCAGCATGATGTCCAGCAGGATCAGGTCCGGCACTTCCTTTTGAAATTCCTCGATGGCTTTTCCGCCGTCTCCGGCGATGCGGACGTCAAAGCCCTCCTTCACCAGATACATATGGATGAGGTCGGAAATATTATGATCGTCCTCTACCACCAAAATGTTGCGCCCCATGGCATTCCCTCCCAGTCTGACGATTCTGTTGCTTTACTTCCCATTATACCCGCTTCGGGGCCGGGATGTTGAATTTTCTGTAAATAGTACCATTCAAGACGTCTCCGTCAGAGCCAGGCAGCGGCCGTCGGCGTCCTCAATGGCTGCCAGGAAGGACCGCAGGCCCGTCACGCCGACGGTGTCCCCCAGCCAGACGCTCACATTGCCCCGCACTCCCGAAACCCGCTTCAGCAGGCTCTGAGCATTGGAGGCGCTTTTCAGCTCATAGGCGGTCCTGTCCACTGTCGGCTCCACGCAGCGGTAGCCCGCCTCCCGGGCCGCCTGGAGGTCCTCCTCTTTCCCGCCCCGGATCATAACCAGCCGGGTGCCGCCGCAGGTGGCTTTCCGCAGCGATTGATTGCCTGCCGCCAGCTGCTCCTCCACCGTCCGGGATGTATCCGCCGCGTCCACCAGAATGCCGATGCTGCTGCCGCCGGCGGTCATCCGGCGCAGCAGGCCCCCTTGACTTGCCAGGAACTCCGGTGTGCAGAAGAAGGCCGCCTGGGCATCATAGCGGTCCAGCGCATCCAGCAGCGCGGAGGTATTGTCCCCCGCCTCCAGGCACAGGTAAACACTCTTGCCGTCGATCTCCGTACCGGAGGCCGACGGTGGGGACGGTTCCTCAGTCTGGGCCTCCTTTTTCTTTTTCATGTACTCCGTGTAGCTGATGGCACAGGGATAGACCGCCGCATTGGCAAATTGCTTGTCCGTCATGCTGACGTTGGGCTGGCGCAGCCATACCAGATGGCCGTACTCCACTTCCATCACCGAATACATCAAGTTGAAATACTTGGCCACCAGATAGGCGGGCACAAACACCACACCGCCCCGCCGGAGGGCGCCGGGATAGCTGATATTTCCCTCCCGGTCCTGGGTATAGTCCTTGCTGAGGTCAAAAATCAGGGAATGGTCGCCGCTGCTGTTATACAAGACCGCCGTCTGGCCGGAGCCCATGTAGGAAACGCCCAGGGCTCTCCGGCTCGAACCGCTGAAGGTCGACGCCGCGATGTACAGGTAGCCGCCGGACCAGAAGGGCATGGTCTCGTCGGACAGGGGCAGGACCTCGTTGCCCGCCGCCACAAAATAGACGCTCCCGGCCGCATTCGCCCATGGGGCCGCAAGCTGGAACACCAACAGCAGGCACAGCACCAGTGCCGCCCATCTCTTCTTTTTCACTTCCGCGGCCCCCTTTCCCCTAAGATTTTAATAATTTATTTTACCATATTTCCGCCTTTTTTGTAAAGTCTCAGCCAGGGAGGGCAAAGCTGTACGGCTCTACGGTGACCCCTGTATAATAGTGGGTCAGGATCTCCTTGTAGTCCGCGCCGTCGGCGGCCATCTGGTTGGCGCCGTACTGGCTCAGACCCACGCCGTGGCCGTAGCCGGTGACGTAAAATACCAGCTTCTCTCCCTGCACCTCCCACTCAAAGCAGGCGGAGCGAAGGGCCAGAGCCGCCCGCACCTGAGTCCCTTTTACGGTAACGCCGCCTACCTCCACCGTCTCCACACTGCCCGCGCTGTCGGTGACGGCATTTTTCAGCCAGCGGTCCACCGGGCCGGAGAAATCCGCCTCCGGGAAGGCCGCCAGCATTTTCTCCTTAAACTCTGCCGCCGTGAACTCCGCCCGACTGTAATAGTTGGGGATGGTGTCCCCTTCCTCCGGGGAGTCCACCGCCTGGAGGTAGGGCAAGTCGTTCAGCCACACCTGTCCCGCCGCCCGCGTCAGCCCGGCGGAGGAGGAATGGAACACCGCCAGGATGGGCACACCGCCGTAGAGGATGGTCTCGCCGTCGGTGGCAGTCACGGCGTTTTCCACCTTCTTCTCGTAATCGTTGGCGTTTTTCCTCCAGTTGGCCCGGGCCCGCTCCTCGCTGATATAGGCCTGGCAGCAGGTGGAGTCCGTGCAGATGTCCGCCTCGCTGCCGTGATTGCCCCCGGTCTGTAATTTATAAATGGTATAGGTCCGGGCAGCCACCGCCTGGGCCCTCAGGGCCTCCTCCGCAAAGGACGCGGGCATCTCCGCACGCACCACCCCCACCAGGTAAGTCCCCAGGTCCATCTCCTCCACGGTATCCCCGTTTTTGACCTTCAACACCGTCCGGCTGTCCAGATCGCCGCTGACAAAGGGTTCCCCCTCCGTCTCATCCATCGGCGGCTCCCGGGTCAGCAGCTCCGAGCGGAAAGGCACGATGACCAGCAGCGGCAGGATAAACAGCGCCGCCAGAAGCACCGCCGACACGGCAATGCTCTCCCTGACACCTCGTTTCATAGGTCTCCTCCTCTTTCGCACAGGTTGTCCCTCCACTCTATGCGCCGTCCCGGCGGAAAATACGCCCCGGCATGGACAAACGCCGGGAATCATGCTATACTGTTAGCCGCATTGATTATCCGAAAGGGTCGTTTTGATATGAAAAAAAATCTCGTCCTGCCCGCGCTGTCCGTTTTGGGCGGCGCCGCGGCGTTCCTCCTGCGGCTGCTGCAAAACCGCACCGGCTTCGAGCCGGACACCGGCCTGCCCATTCCCGGCAATATCCCCGGACTTATATTGGTCGTCCTGCTGGTGCTTCTGGCGGCGGCACTGTGCGTCCTGGCGGGAAAACTGCCCAAGGAGCAGGACCCCGGCCCCGCCTTTCCCGCAGACTTTTCCACCACCGAGCCCAAGCTGCTGATGCTGCCGGTAATGGGCGTACTGCTCATTGCCCTGTCCGGTCTGACGGACCTGGCCCAGGGGCTGGGCATCGCCCTGCCCGGCGCACCGGGTCTGGGTGACGCCTACGTGCTGACCGCTGACATGGAGGTTTGGGTCCCCGGCCCCGTCTTCTCCCAGAAAGCCATGCTGCTGATGGGTCTGCTGTCCCTGGCCTCCGCCGCCGGACTGCTCCTGACCGTGACGGCCTGCCGCCCCCGGGAGGGCCGCAAGCCCGTTCCCGGAACGATCCTGCTCGTCGCCCCGGCGGCGCTGGTGATCCGGCTGGTGCTGACCTACCGGGCAGAGTCCATCAATCCCGCCCTGGAGGCATATTATGTCGAGCTGCTGGCTCTGGTATTCCTGACGCTGGGCTTTTACCGCCTGTCCGCCTTCGCCTTCCAGGCAGGCCGTACCCGGCGCTTCGCCCTGTACGCGGCTCCCGCTACGGTGCTGTCTCTGGCAGCGCTGGCGGATACCAGTGCATCAAATCTTTCCGCCCCTCTGCTGTATCTGGGCGGTGCGCTGACCCTGCTGGGATTTCTGCTGCTGCGTCTGTGCCGCCCTGACAACTGCGAGGTCCATCATAGCACAAGCGGAGAATAAGGGCCACCTGTTTTTCGACAGGCGCCGACAAGAATCGTGCAGAAAAGTCTTTTAAATGCATCGCAATTTAAGGAATTTTTCCAAAATACCGTTGAAAGGATCTCATAAGAACAACATATCGACACGGAATGGCTCCTTGTCATCGCAAGGAAGGGATAGTTTAAAAGGGAAACCTTAGCGGGTTTCCCTTTCTTTTTGATCAAACCCGGTGCGAAGCGCCGGGCCCATTTCAGCCCTGTGGGCTGAAATGGGAAGGCTTCCAAAAAATAGCCAACAGGCCAACCCGAAGGTTGGCCTGTTGGCTATTTTTTGGAAGATTGGATGAAAAGAAGTTTTGTCTCTTGCAAGTATTAAGATACAGGAGAGTTGTTAACCAAACCAGCACTAATTGTTACAAAAGTTTTAAATCGGGCAATATTTTTATGTCAACTTATTTTTCCCGCCGCAGCACCGTGAAAAAATCCGCCAGCACCGTCCGGCATTCGTCTCCCAGAATGCCGCCCACCAGGGCGGGCCGGTTGGGGAATTGCTCCATGAACAAGTTCGTCACGCCGCCGCAGGCCCCCATGGCCTCATCCCGGGCGCCATACCACACCCGGCAGATGCGGGCGTTCAGGATGGCTCCTGCGCACATGGGGCAGGGCTCCAGCGTCACATACAGCTCGCAGTCATCCAGCCGCCAGGTGCCGAGGCGTTCATTTGCCTGGGCGATGGCCTCCATCTCCGCGTGGGAGGCGGTGGCCTGCTTCTCCTCCCGGCGGTTCCGGCCCCGGCCCACGATCTCGCCCTCCCGGACGATGACGCAGCCCACGGGCACCTCTCCCGCCGCCGCAGCCTCCCGGGCCAGAGCAAGCGCCTCTTTCATATACTGTTCCTGCCGCATCGTGTTTCCTCCTGCTGCATAAAAGCTGGCATATTTGTCCAAACTTCCCATAAGCTGTATCACTGGGAGGGACATCCATGAGAACCATTTTTTCCAAGAAATCAAAACCTGACCCCGAATTACTGGCACTGAAAGCCGAATTACAGGAGGCGCAGGGTGAATTATCCTTGGCCTACCGCCGCTTCGACCAGGCCCTGGACCCAGAGCTGGTGGAATCCTGCGTCTATCAGATCAGCGCCGTCAAAGCCCGGTGCAACTATCTCATCCGGGCCATCAAAGCCCGGGAACCAGAGACTGCGGCAGCCCTCAGCCGCGCCATGAGCCGCCGCACCCGCGGCGAGGACGAGGAAGGAGATGCCCTATGGACCTGAATCAAACCGTCATCGCCGTCCTGCTGGGCGGCTTTTTCCTCATCGCCCTCATCCGGGTATTCCGCACCCCACTGCGGCTGGCGCTGAAGCTGCTGTGCAACACCCTGCTGGGCTTCCTGGCCCTGTGGGTGGTCAGCATGACCTCCGGCTTCACCGGCATTGCACTGGGGCTGAACCTGTGGAACGCCCTGGTCATCGGCGTGCTTGGTCTGCCGGGATTCGTGCTGCTGCTGTTGGTACAATGGGTATTATAGTTACATAGTGCGGAGGGAGGATTCTCCCTCCGATTTTTTGTTCCTTAAAATTCCGAAAGTAAATTGTGAGTATTTGCGAGATAAACGAAGATATTCAAAGAAATCAAGAGCTTTCCACGGAGTAAATCAAATTCTTATTGACATCCTTTGTCCCCTGTGGTATAAGTATCCTTGCTCCGATTTTACCCCGGAGCACTTGATTTGTAAAGCACATGCAAATATATGATACGGAGGAAACACCATGTCCACTTTTATGGCAAACAAGGCCAACATTGAGCGTAAGTGGTACATCCTGGACGCCGCCGGTAAGCCCCTGGGCAAGACCGCTGTCCGGGCTGCTGACCTGCTGCGCGGCAAAGGCAAAGTCACCTACACTCCCCACGCTGACTGCGGCGACAACGTCATCATCATCAACGCCGGCAAGGCTGTCCTGACCGGCAAGAAGGGCACCCAGAAGATCTACCGCACCCACTCCGGTTGGGTCGGCGGCCTGAAGGAGACCCCCTACCGCATCCTGATGCAGGAGAAGCCCGACGTCGCCATGCGCGTCGCTATCCGCGGCATGATGCCCCGGAACACCGTTTCCAAGGATTCTCTGAAGCGCCTGCACATCTATGCTGACGCCAACTACGAGCAGCAGGCCCAGAAGCCCGTCGCTCTGGACGTCGAATAAGGAGGAGTAAGAGAATGTATCAGTCTAAGAAGCCCTATCTGTATGGCACCGGCCGCCGGAAGTCCTCCGTGGCCCGCGTCCATCTGTTCCCCAACGGCACCGGTTCCATCACCATCAACGGCCGTGACATCGACGATTACTTCGGTCTGGATACCCTGAAGATGGTCGTCCGTCAGCCTCTGGAGGCCACCGGCAACACCGGCAAGATGGACATCGTTGCCACCGTCACCGGCGGCGGCGTCTCCGGTCAGGCCGGCGCCCTGCGCCACGGCATCTCCCGTGCCCTGCTGCTGGCCAGCGAGGACAACCGTCCCATCCTGAAGAAGGCCGGTTTCCTGACCCGCGATCCTCGTATGAAGGAGCGTAAGAAGTACGGCCTGAAAGCCGCCCGTCGTGCTCCCCAGTTCTCCAAGCGCTGATTTTGTTATCAGTTACCCCGGAAAACTTCGGTTTTCCGGGGTTTTCTTATGTCAAAAGTTACGATACCTAAATCTAAGGGGTCTATTTTTTCAAAAAGCACACCACAATATATTGTGGTGCGTAACCTTTTATAGCACAATTTTTGAGGTTAAATTTGCGGTGGGAAGCCTTTTTTTGAGGGTTTGAGGTTAAATTTGCGGTGGGAAAACCGCCCAGAAATTGGTATCCGCACATCTAATCACGACTCTGTTTTTCTTCATCCTGCGTTCTATGGATAATGAGCAATGGTTTGTTCTTCGCTCTGAATCTCGAATGATCGTCCCCCATCTGAAAACAGAATTTGAGCGCAGAAAAAGGGCCGTTGCAGAATTTGGCATTCTGCAACGGCCCACTCCATTAAAAAATCAGTTTTGCCTTCTTAGGCTTCCTCGCATACTTCTCTCGCGGCTCACTCTCAATCCGCTCCCAGTATTGTTCAATGTGTTTTCTGGTAAACTGAACCTTACCGCCTGGGCAGGACTGATAGTATCCGATTTTCTTGTTCTCACGCATTTTATCCAAGGTAGTTAGCGATACTCCAAGAATGGCTGCCGTCTCTCTTCGGTTAAACAGTTCCATCGTAATTTGCTCCTTCAAAAAAATGGATTTGTGGGCAAATGCCCCTTCACTATAAATGGAGAAAAAGGTGGGGCAAATGAAACCCCCTAATGGCAAATAAGTTCAAATTAGTTTTCTTCGGGACGGTTACAATCAGGGAGTTTGAAGAATACTCTTACTCCAGGATGGGGGCCGCTCAGGAGTTCATCAACTACAATAACGCCAACCCCGCAATCAACTTCAAAGGAAGCCGCGTTATCTGGTGTGTCGTTGGCTGTATTGTCCTCGTTTCTCAACGAGAACCGCTTTCTGCCGGCGAACCGCTCCCGGAGGTGAAAAATCTGTAATTCAAGCTCCGCAATTATTTGCTCTGCTTCTCTTTCCGTGTACTCATACGATGCTGGCTCAGCGCAATTCCCGAGTTTCTTTAGATCCTTGATGATGCCCGTCATTCTCTTTTCGACAATACGCCGAAATCGCTCGTGTTTGACTTCATTCATGCCAGGGTTCCTCCCATTCCACAATATCTGAGGCTTTGGTAGATTCCTCATTACAGGCCCCGTTTTCGCTTGTTCCTGCGCTCTCCCTGTCCATTTCCGGAGTGGGGATGGCTGTTATCGGGAACACATCATAATTGCCCTCAGCAGCGTTGGAAAGGCCACAGGAGGCCAAGAAACGCTCTTGTGCCTCCGGTGTCAGGTCAGAAAAGTAGATTTCAAACATTTTCTTTGCCCTCCTGCATTGCGCGGTCGATGTCGCTCTCAGCAAACTTCAGAACCATGAGTTCCTTTTTGGAGAAGCCTAGTTCCACTAATCTCTCAACAACCCGATATCCATGGCCGCCTTCATCATTGACTTTTTCATCAATGAGTATGTTCAGCAATTCCATCGTCCGATCCGGGTCAATTTGCTCCCATTTCCCCTTGCAGCACAAAAACGCTGATACGAGTTCATCTACCTGAACTTCGACAGTTTCCGACTCCATCGTTTCCGCAAAGCTATCCTCCGACAACTCAAAATACGGATGATCGACCTGCGGATCAAAGGTATCAAACCGTTTCTCCGGCAGGCCCACCAGATGGGGGATAAAGTATTCTCCTTCATCCAAACATTCCAGGATAACAGCGATTTGTTCAGCGGAAATAGTTCCTTGGACAACGCACTCATTGTGGACTTTGTAGTTATCAGCGTCACGATATAAATAGTTGATTTTCGTATTCATTCCATCAATTCCTTTCACGCTCGTTCATAAGTTACCTCGGTCAATAGACCAGCTTCATCATATCTGCGTAACTCCACCCAGTTATGATGTGTCTCTTCCATGATCAAGAAGCCTATTCCTTTCTGGCGCATAATCACAAGATCACCGCTGGTGTAGAGCCCGCTTGGGAAGCTTAATATATCTTTCACAGTCATATCAGTCGTCATCTCCGCAAAAAGGTCGCCGTTGCTCATGAAGTGCAACAGCGACCTTACTGATTTTATGATGCCCTTGCCTCCTTGAAAGAGAGCAGCAGGTCATCAATCCCTTTGTATTTTTCATCCCAGGCAATTGGTGTCATCTCAAATCCGGCATCGCTGCCTTCCTGTAATACCCGCTGTCGTGCATTCCGCACATTTTCATTGATCAGGGCATCCATGTCGAAAGCGACAATGATCCGGTTGATATGAACGGTGGCCAATTCCTTGAGCAGTCTACGGAACTGATTGATATTGCCCACTCCAGTTAGGCCAATAAAGCATCTGGGTTGGCCAAGTGCATTCGATAGATACTGAGCAATATCTGCCTTCATGACACCTTCAGTTAGATAGCCAACATCAATACGCACATTCTTTGCCTCTTCCAGCGTCATGGAGTTCAGATAGTCCTCCAGCGTGACAGGCTCCTGCTTTTTAGGAGCAGCAGCAGGGGCTGGGGCAGTAGCAGGTGCCGGCTGCGGCATAGAAACCGTGGCAGCCGTTTGAGCAGTTCCGGTCTGCTTCGTTTCATGTTTGACCTGGCTTGCCACTCCCGGCTCTTCGGAACAGTCTTCTTCAACTGCACCGAGATCCACAGGCGCATCCACCATAATATCGCCAAACATATCAGCAGCGCCGCAGAACTGCGTACCGTATCCGGCAGCGGCAAGCACTCGGCCCATCGCTGCGGTTTCCGCCGTTTCAAGATAGCGGTCACCAAAGCGTTCCTGGGTCACAAATCTCTGGGCACTGGACTTCGCCACATACTGATCCAGGGCATCGCCTCGATCCGCATACAGCTTGCAGCAGACCACCGCCGATTTATCATCCACATGGATGATCTCGGAGTCGATCTTCCCGTTGGGTCTGTGGAGCCGGAACCAAAGGAGCCGGTACTTGACATCCAAATAAAGACTCATAGTGCCATCCTCATTGGGCAACTGCCGTGTAAAGTCCGCAGGGTTGAAGTTGTCTACCGCATTGATCGTAGGGATGATTCGCGCATTGTTTTCCGTCATTTGTATGAAACCTCCAATCATAGTCGGCGCAAGGAGGCAGAACGCCTCCTTGACGCCGCTTTTTATGGTGTGCTGGTTCCTGCGATTGCCCGCCCAGACCCCAACGGAGGGTATGAGCTGGTTGCCGGACACAGGCGGCACCGGGCCAGTGAGTTGGCCGAAAAGGAGACCATGCCGGTCATTGTGCGTGCTCTGGACGATGATGCCGCCACGATTATTATGGTTGACAGCAACTTACAGAGGGAAAGTCTGCTCCCCAGTGAAAGAGCATTTGCCTACAAGATGAAGCTGGATGCCATGAAACATCAAGGAGCTAGGACAGATTTAACTTC
>JAGBDS010000092.1 GCA_017937405.1 Oscillibacter sp. | reverse complement strand
GAAATGAGCGAACTTCCGCCGGGAGGCGGAAGCGAGGGATATGGAACGGGCTCCGACGAGGTGGCGGCGCATCGCTGGAGTTCCTGGAAGGCAAAGAGCTGCCGGGCGTCGCGTGTCTGCTGGACGCGTGAGGATGACTTTTGCGCCGGCGACGGTGGAGATCATCCCAGAGGGGTCCCCGCCGAAACCCAACGAAGTGGTTTCGGTGGGGAGAGGAGGAGCCGCGAAATGAGCGAACTTCCGCCGGGAGGCGGAAGCGAGGGATATGGAACGGGCTCCGACGAGGTGGCGGCGCATCGCTGGAGTTCCTGGAAGGCAAAGAGCTGCCGGGCGTCGCATGCCTGCTGGACGCGGAATTTATTAAAGGGGGAACAGGTTCCCCTTTAAATCCCCCTCACCAGTGAAGCGTTCTTCACTGGTGTGTGCGCCCTTGGATAGTCGTTGGCGCTTCAGCGCCTTACGGATATCGCATACCTCTTGCGGGTACAAGGGCGGCTGGGTCGGGGGATTTTTGTCAGGCACAGAAGGTGAATTGCTCCGCAGGAGCAAGAGAAGCCCCTCTGGAGGGTGTCTTGACAAAAATGATTGAAATGCTTTGGTTTGCCCCGGCAAATCAAATTTTGGCGGGAGCAGAGGCTCCCACCTCCTCGCAGACGTCGGCACGACGCATATTTCTACAAAAAATGTGACTAAATGCTTGACAATCATCCCTTTTTTCGTTATAAAATAATAGGTTTTTCAATTCGCACATCAATGGGGCAGACCCGGAATATGATATACACATAAAGGAGACATGCAAGATGAACCGCAGATACCGCAAGACCGTCATCGCCGGTAACTGGAAGATGAACATGACCGCTACCGAGACCAAGAAGTTCGCTGAGGAAATGAAGAAGATCATGCCCCGCGCCAAGTGGTGCGAGACCCTGATCTGCGTCCCTGCCTGCAACATTTCCACCGCTGCCAAGGCTTTCAAGGACCTGCGCATCTCCGTGGGCGCCGAGAACGTCTACTTCGAGGAGAAGGGCGCTTACACCGGCGAGGTCTCCGCTGATATGCTGAAGGACCTGGGCGTGAAGTACGTCATCGTTGGCCACAGCGAGCGCCGCCAGTACTTCTGTGAGACCGACCAGACCGTGAACAAGAAGGTCCACGCCGTCCTGAACGCCGGTATGAATCCCATCATCTGCGTGGGCGAGAGTCTGGAGCAGCGTGAGACCGGCATCACCAACGAGTGGATCGCCCTGCAGGTCAAGAGCGCCCTGTACGGCGTGCCCGCCGATAAGCTGCGCCGCTGCATCATCGCTTATGAGCCCATCTGGGCCATCGGCACCGGCAAGACCGCTACCGCCGAGCAGGCTGGTGAGGTCTGCGCCAACATCCGCGCCACCATCCGCACCCTGTACGGCGCCCGTGTCGCCCGCTCCGTTACCATTCAGTACGGCGGTTCCATGAATCCCAAGAACGCTGCCGAGCTGCTGGCCCAGCCCGACATCGACGGCGGCCTTATCGGCGGCGCTTCCCTGAAGCCCGAGCAGTTCGTGGAGATCATCAACGCCGCCAACCAGGAGTAATCCTTCGAGGGGGAGCCTGCTCCCCCTCGACCTCCCCCAACACCATCGCGGCATAACGATTCCCGGATGCTTCGTATCCGCCAATCGTGCCGCTTCCTCGAAACAGCCTCGCTTCATCCGCCACTGGCGGCGCTTCGGCTGTTTCCACCAGTGACGTCGGTCACTGGTGCCGGCGCCCAGGGCGCCTGGGGTAAAGGTATTTTTGTCAGGTACAGAAGGTGAATTGCTCCGCAGGAGCAAGAGAAGCCCCTCTGGAGGGCGCCCTGACAAAAATGATTTCATTTTCTTCATTCGCTGGTGGCGAATGAACTGGGGGAACCCACGGTTCCCCCTAGCCCCCTCCGCTGTTTGCAAATGGGGGAGCGGGCTTGAGCGAAACGAGGTTTTTATGAACAAAACACCGACTACCTTAATTATTATGGACGGCTTCGGCATGGCGCCCGGTAGCACCGTGGGCAATGCTGTGCAGACCGCCAAAACGCCCCGGCTGGACCAGTTCTTCCAGGAATTCGCCCACACGGAGCTGTCCGCGTCCGGGCTGGACGTGGGGCTGCCCGACGGACAGATGGGCAACAGCGAGGTGGGCCACACCAACATCGGCGCCGGCCGGGTGGTGTTCCAGGACCTGCCCCGCATCACCAAGTCCATTGCCGACGGGGACTTTTTTACCAATCCCGCGTATAATCACGCTATGGATTCCTGCAAGGAGAAGGGCACCGCCCTTCACCTAATAGGTCTGCTGAGCGACGGCGGTGTCCACTCCCATCTGGAGCACCTGTTTGCCCTGCTGAAGCTGGCCAAGGACAAGGGCCTGGAGAAGGTCTACATCCACGCTTTCCTGGACGGCCGGGACGTGTCCCCCACCTCCGGCGCCGACTTCGTGGCCCGGACAGTGGAAAAGTGCCGGGAGATCGGCGTGGGCAAGATCGCCACGGTGATGGGCCGCTACTACGCCATGGACCGCGACAAGCGCTGGGACCGGGTGGAGCAGGCCTATGACGCCATGGTCTACGGCGAGAGCGCCGTGTTCAATCCCGTGCCTGTGGCCGCCGTAAAGAACTCCTATGCCGCCGGCGTTACCGACGAGTTCGTGGAGCCCGTGGTGTGTGACACCGAGGGCACCATCTCCGACAACGACAGCGTGATTTTCTTCAACTACCGGCCCGACCGCGCCCGGGAGATCACCCGGACCCTGGTGGACCCGGATTTCGACGGCTTTACCCGCCAGTATTTCCCCGTCACCTTCGTGTGCAACACGGAGTACGACGCCACTATGCCCAATGTGGAGGTGGCTTTCCCCCGTATCACCGTGCGCAACGGCCTGGGCGAGTTCCTGAGCCAGATGGGCATGACCCAGCTGCGCATCGCCGAGACGGAGAAGTACGCCCATGTGACCTTCTTCTTCAACGGCGGCAGCGAGACCGTGTTTCCCGGTGAGGACCGGGTGCTGGTGGCCTCCCCCAAGGTGGCGACCTACGACCTGCAGCCGGAGATGAGCGCCTACGAGGTGTGCGACAAGTGCGTGGAGCGCATCGAGTCCGGCGCTTATGACGTCATCATTCTGAACTTCGCCAACTGCGACATGGTGGGCCACACCGGCGTGTTCGACGCCGCTGTGAAGGCTGTGGAGACCGTGGACGAGTGCGTCGGCCGGGTAGTGGACGCCACGCTGAAGATGGGCGGTATCGCCATGATCACCGCCGACCACGGCAACGCCGAACAGATGGAGGAGGCCGACGGCTCTCCCATGACCGCCCATACCACCAACCCCGTGCCCTTTATCCTCTGCGGCGCCGGGACGGAGCTGCGGACCGGCGGCCGTTTGGCGGACATCGCCCCCACTATCCTGGATGTGATGGGCCTGGCCTGCCCCGAGGAGATGGACGGAAAGACCCTGATCGTGAAATAACTTTCCTGAAAGCGGCGCGTTTGCGCCGCTTTTTTGATGCTGTGTATAAGGTTTGGAAAAGCTGTCCATACTTCCCTTGAACCCAAAACGCAAGGGAGGAAAATTTACATGGACAACAAAAAGTGGGAGGCGCTGCGGGGCAGCGCCGGGTTTTATATCACGCTGGCGGTTTGCCTGCTGGTAGTGGGGCTCAGCGGCTGGATGCTGCTGTCGGACCGGGGGAAGGAGCCTGCTATCGTAGAGGAGGACCTGGTCCCGGAGGTTTCCGCCCCCGCACCGGAAGTGACGGAGGAAGAGCCGGAACAGGCGGTGGTGGAGACCATCCAGCCCCAGCCGGTGGAAGAGGAGACACCGCCTATGCCGGAGGTGGAGGTGGACGATACCCCGGTGGTGGTCCAGGCACCCCGGCTGGTGGTATCGCCTCTCAACGGTCAGGTGCTGACGGCCTTTTCCGTGGACAAGCTGGTGTATGACGTGACCATGGATGACTGGCGGGTCCACGACGGCGTGGACATCTCCGCCAAGCCCGGCACCACCGTGCTGGCGGCCTGTTCCGGGACGGTGCTGGCTGTGGAAGACGACCCCATGATGGGGATTACTGTCACCATCGGCCATGACGGCGGCTACCAGACCACTTACGCCAGTCTTCAGTCCCGGCCCACGGTGGAGGCGGGAGACACAGTGTCCGCCGGACAGATCATCGGCGCCGTAGGGACTACCGCGAAGGCGGAATCCGGCCAGAGCCCCCACCTGCATTTCTCCGTGACAAAGGATGGAGACGCGGTGGATCCGGAGGAATTTTTAAAGCGCTGACAGGGAACCGGCACACGCCCCATACTTGGGGGCGTGTGCCGGTTTTGTGTTTTTCCGCTAACGGCACTTTACTTTTGACAAAAACTCTTGTAAAATGTAAACAAACCGTTAAGAATTGGGCGGCATAGCTGCGGAGCGGGAATTTTTGGCGAGAGGTGAGAGAGGAGAAAGAGGATAAACAAGCGTTTGATGTGTTGTGAGAAAGGAGAAGAAATATGAAATTTAACCTGACAGTAACGGTCATCGTGGTACTATACCTGCTGGTGATGCTGTTCATCGGCTGGTACTCTTCCAAGAAGATCACGTCCAACACGGACTTTATGGTGGCTGGCCGCCGTCTGGGCCCCTTCCTGATGGCGGGCACCCTGGCGGCCACGGAGATCGGCGGCGGCAGCTCTCTGGGCGTGGTCCAGCAGGGTATGCAGAACCACGGCATCTCCGCTGCCTGGTACATCATCACCATGGGCTTTGCCTTTGTGATCCTGACCTTCCTGGCGCCCAAGTTCCGGGCTGCCACCGTCAAGACCGTTCCTGAGTATTTCCGGCGGCGGTATGGCAAGAGCGCGGGCCTCATTACCTCCATTATCATGCTGCTGCCCCTGATCGGTCTGACCGCCGGCCAGTTCATCGCTTCCTCCGTCATTCTGTCCACTATGCTGGGCATCAGCTACAAGACCGCCGTTATCATCGTGGCCGTTGTGGTCACCATCTACTCCATCATGGGCGGATTGTGGAGTGTTACCCTGACGGACTTCATCCAGGTGTTCCTCATCATCATCGGTATGATCATCGCCGTGCCCTTCGCCATGCGCCTTGCCGGCGGCTGGGGCAATGTGGTGGCCAATGTTCCTGCCGAGACCTTTGATATGTTCAAGGGTTACAGCCCCATGGCCGTGATCTCCCTGACCATCATGTATGTGGCGACCTTCACCGTTGGTCAGGAGGCCGTTTCCCGCTACTATGCCGCCCGTGACGGAAAGGCTGCCAAGCAGGGTTCCATTTTGGCTGCTATTATCAACTTTGTTTATGCTTTCATCCCCGCCATTCTGGGCATCATCACTCTGGCCCTCATCAACATGGGCAAGTTCAACGCTGAGGACTTCGCCGACGTGGGCGCCCGCTACGCGCTGCCGGTGCTGGCCATGGAGGCCATGCCCGCCATTATCTGCGGCCTGCTGTTCGCCGGTATCATCTCCGCTACCATGTCCTCCTCCGACTCCGACCTGCTGGGCGCCGGTTCCATCTTCGCCAACGACATTTACCGTGCCGTGCTGAAGCCTGATGCCACCAGCGAGGAGGTCATGAAGGTCACTAAGATCGTCATGGCTATCGTGGGCGTGGTTTCCATGTTCATTGCTCTGTTCAACACCTCCAGCCTGGTGAACCTGCTGATGTTCTGCTTCACCCTCCGTGCCGCCGGCGCGTTCTTCCCCTATGTGCTGGGTCACTACTGGAACGGCGCCTCTCTGGCGGGCACCATCGCCTCTCTGATCTCCGGTTCCATCGTCGTGGTGTATCTGGAGAAGATCTCCGGCGGCGTGCTGTTCGGCATGAAGGTGTCTCAGCCCATCATCCCCGGCCTGGTCGTGGCCCTGGTGTTCTTCCTGGTGTTCTCCAAGATCTTCCCGCCCAAGGTGAAGTCCACGGAGTTGGCTCCCGAGGAGGATTGAGCCGCGTTTTCCCTGTATCCATAAGTGCATAAGCTAAAAAACAGCTCCCGCTGCGGCGGCAATGTCATTAAGATAAACGCAGCGAGTTACAACAGGCAAAAGTGACAGGACCGGGCGCACCTCAAATAGGGGTGGGCCCGGTTATTTCACGGGAAAAAGGGCATGAGAAAAGAGCAGATGAGATCATCTGCTAAAAAAATTGCTCACAGAAGAGAAATTATGCTATTCTATAGATGAAACTCACCGCTTTTTGGGCGGCTACATTACGAGGTCTGCTTCGGCCAGGGCGAATGG
>JAGBDS010000091.1 GCA_017937405.1 Oscillibacter sp. | reverse complement strand
CTGCCGAAGTTCTCCCATTGTGATCTACCTCCGTTTTTCGCGTAGAGTTCACGCATAGTGCGTGGACTTTACGTTCTATACGGTGGTATTCTCTCATTTTCGCGGGTGATCTTCAATCCGCCGCTACATTTGACGCTTACGTTCGTGCCGCCCTTGTGGGCACATGCAAAAATTTTTCTTCATTTAGTGGCATTTGCCACTCGCACATCCATATCTTGTGTTGTATAATAGGCTCACTGCAATAGATATAGTGCGCTTTTCGCGCACAGACACTATACGGAGGGATAACGCATGAAAGTCATCAAGCGCAATGGCACCGAAGTCGTATTCGATATCACCAAGATCATTGCCGCCATCACCAAGGCCAACGAGAGCGTAGAGGAAGGCGCCCGCATGACGGCGATGCAGGTCAAGCGTATCGCGGAATTCGTGGAACTGAGCTGCCTGAAAATGAACCGTTCTCCCTCTGTGGAGGAGATCCAGGACCTGGTGGAGTACCAGATCATGGCCCACGGCGCCTATGAGGTGGCGAAAAACTACGTCACCTACCGCTACACCCGCTCCCTGGTCCGCAAGAGCAACACCACCGATGAGAAGATTCTGAGCCTCATCGAGTGCTGCAACGAGGAAGCCAAGCAGGAGAACTCCAACAAGAACCCCATCGTGAACTCCACCCAGCGGGACTATATGGCGGGCGAGGTCTCCCGTGACCTCTCCGAGCGGTTACTGCTGCCTCCCGACATCGTGGAGGCCCACCGGGAGGGTATCATCCACTTCCATGACTCCGATTATTACGCCCAGCACATGCACAACTGCGACCTGGTGAACCTGGAAGACATGCTCCAGAACGGCACCGTCATCACCGGCACCATGATCGAGCGGCCCCACAGCTTCTCCACCGCCTGCAACATCGCCACCCAGATCATCGCCCAGGTGGCCTCCAACCAGTATGGCGGCCAGTCCATCTCCCTGACGCACCTGGCGCCTTTCGTGGACGTCAGCCGCAAGAAGCTGCGCAAGGTGGTGGAGCAGGAGATGGCCGCCATCGGCGTGAACCCCGGCGAGGAGAAGCTCTCTGAGCTGGTGGAGACCCGCCTGCGGGACGAAGTCCGCCGGGGCGTCCAGACCATCCAGTACCAGGTCCTGACCCTGCTGACCACCAACGGCCAGGCTCCCTTCGTCACGGTATTCATGTACCTGAACGAGGCCAAGAGCGCGCAGGAGAAAAAGGACCTAGCCATGATCATCGAGGAGACCCTGCTCCAGCGGTACGAGGGCGTGAAGAACGAGGACGGCGTGTGGATCACCCCCGCCTTCCCCAAGCTCATCTACGTGCTGGAGGAGGACAACATCCAGGAAGACACTCCCTATTGGTATCTGACGGAGCTGGCCGCCAAGTGCACCGCCCGCCGCATGGTCCCCGACTACATCTCCGAGAAGAAGATGCTGGAGCTCAAGGGCGACGTGTACACCTGCATGGGCTGCCGCTCCTTCCTGACTCCGGACCGCTTCACCGACGCGGGCATCGGCAACATCGCCAACGCCGGCAACTACGAGCCGGGCAAGCATAAGTATTACGGCCGCTTCAACCAGGGCGTGGTTACCATCAACCTGCCGGACGTGGCCCTTTCCTCCGGCGGTAATCTGGACAAGTTCTGGAGCATTTTTGAAGAGCGCCTGGAGCTGTGCCACCGGGCCCTGCGCTGCCGCCACGACCGCCTGAAGGGCACCCTCTCCGACGTGGCCCCCATCCTGTGGCAGTACGGTGCCCTGGCCCGTCTGGGCAAGGGTGAGCCCATCGACAAGCTGCTCTATAACGGCTACTCCACCATCTCCCTGGGCTACGCGGGCCTGTATGAGTGCGTGAAGTTTATGACCGGAAAGAGCCACACCGACCCCTCCGCCACGCCTTTCGCCCTGAGCATCATGCAGAAGATGAACGACAAGTGCAAGGAGTGGAAGACCGCGGAGAACATCGACTACTCCCTGTACGGTACGCCCCTGGAGTCCACCACCTACAAGTTCGCCAAGTGCCTGCAAAAGCGCTTCGGCATCATCCCCGGCATCACCGACAAGGGCTATATCACCAACAGCTACCACGTCCACGTCACCGAGGAGATCGACGCCTTCACCAAGCTGAAGTTTGAGGCCCAGTTCCAGCACCTCTCCCCCGGCGGTGCCATCAGCTACGTGGAAGTCCCCGATATGCAGAACAATATCCCCGCCGTGCTCCAGGTAATGAAGTTTATCTACGACAACATCATCTACGCCGAGCTGAACACCAAGAGCGATTACTGCCAGGTCTGCGCCTGGGACGGCGAGATCCAGATTGTGGAGGAAAACGGTAAGCTGATCTGGAAGTGTCCCAAGTGTGGCAACACTGACCAGAGCAAGATGAATGTGGCCCGCCGTACCTGCGGCTACATCGGCACCCAGTTCTGGAACCAGGGCCGCACCCAGGAAATTCGTGACCGGGTCCTTCACCTGTAATTACCAAACATACCTGTAAAAATACAACATTATCGCGAATATCACAACTCCATCGCAAATAGGTGAAAATTCAGGGTTAGCCAACATACAACTCTATCGCGAATAGCCGGGTAATTTAGGCAATCAAAACTATGCACAGCATTTACATTCATTCAATGGTATTGTATATTTATTCGTGTAATATTATGAAGAAGGGCTTCTCTTTCAAAGCCGAAAGAGGAGCCCTTCTTCCTCAATGTCATTAAGATAAACGCAGCGAGTTACAACAGGCAAAAGTGACAGGACCGGGCGCACCTCAAATAGGGGTGGGCCCGGTTTTTACAGGGGAAAATAGGCATGGCAAAAGAGCAGATGAGATCATCTGCTAAAAAATT
>JAGBDS010000028.1 GCA_017937405.1 Oscillibacter sp. | reverse complement strand
TCCTCAAACTCGCCCCGGTACTTGGCGCCCGCGATAAGGGCGCCCATATCCAGGGAGAAGATGGTGCGGTCTTTCAAGCCGTCCGGCACGTCGCCCCGGACGATGCGCTGAGCCAGCCCCTCGGCGATGGCGGTTTTGCCCACGCCGGGCTCACCAATGAGCACTGGGTTGTTCTTCGTCTTCCGGGACAGGATGCGGATGACGTTGCGAATTTCGCTGTCCCGGCCAATGACCGGGTCCAGCTCCTTCTTCCGCGCCCGCTCCACCAGGTCGGTGCCGTACTTTTTCAAAGCGTCGTAGGTATCCTCCGGGTTGTCGGAGGTGACGGGATTGGACTTCACCTTGGACAGCTCCTCGCTGAAGCGGCTGCGGGTGATGCCGTGGTCCTGCAAAAGCTGCTTGAGCTCGCGGTCACCCTCGGCAAAGATGCCCAGCATCAGGTGCTCCACGGAGATATACTCGTCGTGGAGCTTTTCCGCCGTCTTTTCCGCCACGGTGAGAACCTTGCCCGTCTCGGGAGATGCATAGACCTCCCCGCTGCCGCCGGAAACTTTGGGGAACTCGTTGATCTTGGCCTCCAGCTCTGTCATCAGGCTGCCGCAGTCCACACCCATCCGGTTGAAAATGGAGCCGATGAGGCCGCCGTCCTGATTCAGCAGGGCGTACAGCAGGTGCTCCGGGGTCAGATATTGGTTGTTTTTCTCCTGCGCCAGGGCCTGGGCGTCCCGGATGGCCTCCAGCGTTTTCTGCGTATATTTTTCTGTACTCATAGCGTTTCCTCCCATTCAAAGGGCCAATATGGCCGGACGATTTATTTTTCAGCCCTTATTATAGTGCGGCTTTTAGCACTGTCAAGCAGAGAGTGCTAAAATTCACGGAGTATCTGCATATTGTTTACAGTTTCTTCAAATTGATAAGGGGAGGGACTTTTCCATATATTGCGCGAAACATCAAAAAAGCGGCTGATTTTTTGAAATCAGCCGCTTTTTTCTGTATGGAGTCAGGTTTCGCTCTCCCGGCCGCACTGGATCATTCGGTAGCCCACGCCGATGTGGGTCTGGATATACTGGGGGTGGCTCTGGTCCACCTCCAGCTTTTTCCGCAGGGTCGCCATGAAGACCCGCAGGGAGGGCAGCTCCGCGGCGGCGTTTTCAGAGGAACCGCCCCAGATCTCGCTGATGATATAGTTGTGGGTCAGGACTTTGCCGGCGTTTTTTGCCAGCAGGCACAGGAGTTTGTACTCGATGGGTGTCAGGTGCAGCTCCTGGCCGTCCCGGTAGGCGCAGCCCGCGGCGTAGTCGATGACGAGCCCGCCGTTCTGGTAGCGGGCAGCCTCCCCGCTGGTCTTCTGACTGTCGTACCGTACCCGGCGCAGGGCCACCCGCAGGCGGGCCAGCAGCTCGTCCACGGAAAAGGGCTTGGTCAGGTAGTCGTCCGCCCCAGCGTCCAATGCCGCCACCTTGTCCCGGTCATCGGAACGGGCGGACACCACGATAATGGGCATATTGCTCCAGGAGCGGATCTTTTTGATGATGTCGATACCGTCGATGTCGGGAAGGCCCAGGTCCAGCAGCATCACGTCCGGCCGGTAGGACAGGGCGTCTATCACGGCCTGCGAACCGTTCTTGGCCCGGTGGAACTGGTAGTTCTGCGTTTCCAGCGTGGTGGCAATAAGGTTGCCCACGGCAGTGTCGTCCTCGACAAACAGGATTTGCGGTTTATTCATAGGTCGTTACCTCCGATGCCCGCAGGGTGAAGCGGAAAACGGTCCCCTGGGGATGATTGTCGGCGGCTTCGATGGTGCCGCCGTGAGCGGTGACGATGGACTTGCACAGAGCCAGGCCCAGCCCCAGGCCCCGCCGTCCGTCGCCCCGCTCGTTGCCCGCGGTATAGAACATATCAAAGAGCTTGCCCTTGGCTTCGTCAGGGATGCCGGGGCCGTCGTCGGCGATCTCCACCACGATCATCTGGCCGTCCCGCCTGGCGGAGAGCATGATGCGGGAGCCCTCCGGCGTGTATTTGACCGCGTTGTTGACAATGTTGATGACCACCTGCACCATCAGGCGGGCGTCCATGTCCGCCATCAGCATATCGTCGCCCAAGTTCGTCTCGATATGGTGCCGGCAGGCGTTGCGGTCCAGATGGGAGAGTGCCTCGGCGAAAATATCCTCGATCAGCTCCGGCTCCATATTCATGTGGACACGGCTGCCCTCGATTTTGGTGATGGACAGCAGGTTTTCCACCAGGTTATACAGCCACATGGCGTCGTCATAGATGGCGGCGAACAGGCTTTGCCGCTTTTCCGGCTCCAGCTGTTCCGAACGCTCCATCAGGATGCTGGCGTTGCCGGAAATGCTGGTCAGCGGCGTCCGCAGGTCGTGGGAAATGGCCCGCAGCAGATTGGCCCGCAAGGCCTCCTGATCCGCCTGGGCCTCCGCTTTTTGCTTCTCCCGCATGGTGAGATCTTTTTCCAATGCCAGGCCACATTCATCCAGCAGGGCTACCATCAGGTTTTTCTCAAAGGACTGCAGCGGCTGCCCGGCGGAAATGCCGACGACTGCCAGTGCCCCGCCGGTGCCCCGAATGGAGAGATACAGGCATTTGGCACCCGGCAGGGTGTTGGTGGTGGCTCCGGCGTGCTTGTTGTTTTTCAGCACCCACTCGGCCACTGCTTTCTCGGCGGGCGTCAGCAGCGGGGAGAGGTCGCTCTCCTCGGCAAAGGGGAAGCACATAGCGGGAAGAAAACCGCCTTGACCGTCCGCCTGATAGACCACCAGGTCCCGCTCCAGCAGATGCCCCAGCTGCTGGGCTGCCACCGTCAGGATGGCCTCCGCGCCCTCCGCCGTTTGCAGCTTGTGGCTGGATTCCAGCAGGATGGCTGTCCGGTAAGCCTTGTCAGCGTTTATTTTCGCCTGGGTCTTGACCCGGATGGTCAGGGAGCTGCTGAGCAGGGCCACCAGGAACATGATGCCAAAGGTTGCGATGTAGCTGGGATCGCTTCGCAGCGTGAAGTAGGGGTCTGTGAAAAAGAAGTTGAACAGCAGCACCGACAGCACCGAGGAAAGCAGGCTGTAACTCCGGCCCGTGGTGACCATGGAGATCACCAGGACGCCCAACAGGTACAGCAGGATAATGTTGGTATCCGCAATGCCGAGGAAGAAGAAAAAGTAGCCGCCCAAGGTGCACAGTGTCAGGACGCCCAGCATTTTCAGCAGGTCAACAGCGGAAAAACGCTCCTGCCGGGGCCGGGTCTTCGGCGTGTCCGGGGGCTGCCGGATGGCTTTCTGGTCGGGAATGATATAGATGTCCAGGTCAGGGGCCAGGTCGTTCAGCCGGTCCACCAGGTTTTTTGTGTGGCGGAGGCTGCCCCGATGGGGACTGCGGCCCAGAACGACCTTGGAAATGCCGCTGATACGGGCGTACTCCGCGATCTGCACCGCCGGGTCGTCGCCATAGGTGGTGGTGATCTTGGCGCCCAGCTCCTCCGCCAGCCGGACATTGGCGCTGATGCGCTTTCGGTCGGCTTCAGACAGGCTGGAAAATCCAGGCGTTTCCACAAAAAGGGCGGTAAAGGCGCCGTGAAACGCCTTCGCCATCCGGGCAGCGGTGCGGATGACCTTGGCGTTGGAGGGAGAGGCGGAGAGGCAGGTCAGGATATGCTCCCCCGCCTTCGGTTTTTCATCCCCCTCGAACCAGGGAGCCGCGTCCAGCCGGTCCGCCGTGCGCCGCAGGGCGATCTCACGGAGGGAGGCCAGGTTCTTATCGGTGAAAAAGTTTTCTATGGCCTGGGTGGCCTGTAAGGGGCGACAGACCTTTCCCTCCCGCAGACGCTCCAGCAGGTCGGCGGGTTCCAGGTCCACCAGCTCCACCTGGTCGGCGGAGTCAAACACGCTGTCCGGAATTCGTTCGGCGACAGAGACGCCGGTGATGGCGGCCACCTTGTCGTTCAGGCTCTCCAGATGCTGAACGTTGACGGTGGTATAGACATTGACGCCCGCCCGCAGCAGCTCCTGCACATCCTGATAACGCTTGACGTGGCGGCAGCCCTCGGCGTTGGTGTGGGCCAGCTCGTCCACCAGAAGGAGCTGGGGATGCCGCTTCAGCGCCGCGTCCAGGTCAAATTCCCGCAGTTGGATACCCCTGTATGAAACGGTTTTAACGGGAAGCTGCTCCAGCCCACCCAAAAGGGCCATAGTTTCCGGGCACGTATGGGGCTCGATATGGCCTACCACCACGTCCACGCCGGAGGCCTTGGCGCGGCGGGCGGCCTCCAGCATGGCGTAGGTCTTGCCAACGCCGGCGGCATAGCCGAAAAATATTTTTAGCTGGCCTGCGGCCGGTTCCTCGGCCTGACGCAGGCTGCGCAGCAGCCCGGCATCGCGGCGGCGGTCATCCAACATGAAAAGGGCTCCTCTCTGTGACTGAGGTTTTCGTTCATTATATATTGGAATCGTATTTGCTGCAACGATCCGGTCTGGTGGGGATGTCTGCTTCAGAAGGCATCTCTTTTTTCGCCGCCTGTTTCTCTGCTTCGTCCCAATAGGGGGAGATGCCGCCTTTGTCCAGGAAATGTCCCAGACGACCCATGAGCCACCACCCGATCACGGCAGTATAAAGGACTCCGCCGAGCAGCAAAAATGCTTTCACGCAAATCCCTCCTCCAAAAGCGCGGACAAACCTATCTGCTTTTATTATAAACGGAAACACCTATGGGTGAGATTTGCGTTTTTCACAGGAGATTAAGATTGTATAAATGCCGGAGGGCGAGGGCGGCCAGCTCCGTTGGAAAACCTGCTTCAAAAGGGCGGTATCCCGGCCATCTTTATCTAATTTTAATACGCCGTAAAGAACTCTAATAAAGTCCTCATTTTTTTCATGCTATAATCTTTATACATTCCTTTTCCACGTTTCCGAAAGGCGGTGCCGCGTGCTCAAAGATCATATTCAGGCGGTATTTGCGCCCTTATGGAAAAGCGGCAGGGTATCGCCTGCCCGTATTATCATTTTTGGCTTTCTGCTGTTCATTTTGGTGGGGACCGCGCTGCTGATGCTGCCGTTTTCTACACGGGAGTGGGGCGGGGCTTCCTTTTTTGACGCGCTGTTCACAGCCACCTCCGCCACCTGCGTCACGGGACTTGTTGTCCATGACACGGCTACCTACTGGTCCGCCTTCGGACAGCTTGTCGTTCTGCTGCTGATCCAGGTGGGGGGTATGGGTGTCGTCACTATGGCAGTCGCCATCTCCATCTTTTCCGGCAAGCGGATCGGCCTGAAGCAGCGCTGGGTCATGCAGGAGTCCATCTCCGCGCCCCAGGTAGGCGGCATTGTCCGGCAGACCCGGTTTATCGTGAAAACCGCCTTTATGTTGGAGAGCCTGGGAGCTGTGCTTCTGGCGATTCGGTTTTGCCCCCGGCTCGGATTGCTGCAGGGGCTTTGGTACGCTGTTTTCCATGCTGTTTCCGCCTTCTGCAACGCGGGCTTCGACCTGATGGGGCGGGAGGAGCCCTATTCTTCCCTGACGGGCTATGTGGGCGACCCGATGGTGAATGTGACCATCATGCTGCTGATCGTCGTGGGCGGCATCGGCTTTCTCACCTGGCAGGATGTTTCCACCCACCGGCTTCATTTCCGGGAATACCGCCTGCAGAGCAAGCTCATTCTGGTCACTACCGCCGCACTGCTGCTGTTCGGCTTTGGCTTTTTTCTGCTCTATGAATTCGCACTGCCCCAGTGGGCGGGGATGACGCTGGGGGAGCGGCTCCTGGCGTCCCTCTTCCAGTCCGTCACTCCCAGAACGGCAGGTTTCAATACTGTGGATATGGCACAGCTGTCAGAGCCGGGCAAGCTGCTCACCATTTTGCTGATGCTCACCGGAGGCTCTCCCGGTTCCACCGCCGGCGGCTTCAAGACCACCACTTTCGCTGTTCTGGCCTTAAGCGCGATGGCGGTTTTCCGGCGGCAGCACAGTGCCCAGTGCTTTGGACGGCGGGTCCAGGAGGGAGTACTGCAGAGCGCCTGCGCCATCTTTTGGCTGTATATGCTGCTGTTCCTCGCAGGCGGTATCCTGATCTGCTGCATCGACCAGGTCCCGGTGATGGATACGCTTTTTGAGGCGGCGTCTGCCATTGGCACGGTGGGACTGTCTCTGGGCGGGACCGCACGGTTTTCCCCGGCCTCCAGAATGATTTTGATTTTCCTTATGTATTTCGGCCGTGTGGGCGGTCTGACGATGATTTACGCCTTTACAGCCGGGAGAGCATCTGCATCTCAGTTCCCCCAGGAACCGGTAACCGTAGGATGAGAAAGGGATCTATGTATGAAGTCTGTACTTTTGATCGGATTGGGACGCTTTGGACGGCATATGGCCCAAAAGCTGAGAGAGCTGCACCATGAGGTGCTGGCGGTGGACCGGGACGAACAGCGTGTCAATGACATTCTCCCGCTGGTGACGAACGCCCAGATCGGAGACAGTACCAACGAACAGTTCATCGCCTCTCTGGGCGTTCGGAATTTTGACCTGTGCGTTGTGGCCATCGGCGACGATTTCCAGAGCTCGCTGGAGACCACCGCACTGCTAAAGGAGCACGGCGCACCCTTCGTGTTGTCCCGGGCGGCCCGGGATGTTCATGCCAAGTTCCTGCTGCGCAACGGCGCCGACGACGTCATCTATCCCGAAAAGCAAATGGCCTCCTGGGCGGCGGTGCGGTACAGCGCGGACCACATCTTTGACTACATCGAACTGACCGACGACCACTCTATTTTTGAAACAGCGGTCCCCGCCTCTTGGGTGGGAAAGACCATTGTGGAGCTGGCGGTCCGCCAGAAGTATCATATCAATGTGCTGGCCACCAAACACGATGGGAGGTTGGAACCCCTGCCCGGCCCCGCCCATTGCTTCCGGGCGGATGAGACCATCTTTATCCTGGGGAGCAACCGGGACGCCCAGCGGTTCCTGAGCCTGTAAAAGTGATGGGACGAATAAAAAATAATGGTATTCACGAACAGATGCGCCTGATTCCAATGGGAATCAGGCGCATTTACTTGCTTTTTGAAACAATATGAATCATATTGAAACGAATTGAAACATATGGCGTTTCCGGGAGTTTTTGCACGTTCCACACGCTAAAAATGGATATTATTTCCATATTTCGGCGCTGTGAAGATTCATTTTTCGCCCGTTAAGAGGTTGAAAAGAACGAATCTTGTGGTTTCGTCTGATTGTTCCAAAAAATGCGCTCAAAACTGTCGTTCTGTATAAAAACTGCGTTTTCCCTGGAAAATCGAGATGAAATGCCTGATTTTGGCGCGTTTTTTGCTATATATTCGGACAACCAAACCATACGGCTGAACGCTATATTTGAAAGGAGAAATTTATGGAATTCAAAAAGACCCTCCGCACCCAAGCTGCCATTCCCCTGACCACCGCCATTCTGGCGCTGGTATTTTTAGTGGTAGGGGTGGCCGATTACGGCTTCTGGAGCAACCAGCCTACGCCCGGCTTCTTTCCCATCATCATTGCCGCGGTGCTGCTGGTCACCAGCTTGGTGTGCCTGTTTCAGACATTCACTACCAAGGATGTCAAAGAGGTCCGTTACAACCGAAATGAACTGCTGGTGATCCTGGGCGGCGCCGGTATCATTCTGGGGACATATCTCATCGGCCTGGTAGCCAGCTGCCTGGTGTATATCTTCCTATGGCTCAAATTCATAGAGCGGGCCCCCTGGAAGGTCGTTATCACCACAGAGCTCATCATCGCCGCCATCGCTTTGGGTGTGTTCACTGGCTGGCTGCAGGTCCGCTTCCCCATAGGCTTGCTGGGCGACTTGATTCTGTAAGGAGGCTTGACCATGGAAAATTTCGCTTCTCTGCTGGCTGGTTTTCAGGTGGCTCTTGCCCCTGAGAACATCGGAGCCTGCCTGCTGGGCGCCGTCCTGGGCCTGATCGTGGGCGCCATGCCCGGTATCGGCTCCCTTGCTGGCTGCGCTCTGCTGCTGCCTCTGACCTACAAGTTCAACCCTACTACCGCCATCATCATGCTGGGTGCCCTGTACTATTCCAATATGTACGGCGGCTCTTTCAGCGCCATTCTGCTGAATATCCCCGGTGACTCTCCCGCAATTTGCACGGCTCTGGACGGATATCCTCTGGCCAAAAAGGGAAAGCCCGGAAAGGCCTTGATGGCGGCCAATACCGCCAGCTTTCTGGGCGGCACCATCGGCATCCTGATCTTGACGCTTACCGCCTCAGGCCTGGCGAAGATCGGTTTGATGTTCGGCTATGCCGAGATGACCCTGGTGCTTTTGGTAGCCATGACCTCCATCAGCTGGCTGATCGGCGAGAATCCCATCAAGGGCATCGTCATCACCATGCTGGGCATCCTGGTGGCTTCCATCGGTATGGATACCCTGTCCGGCGCTCCCCGGTTCGAGTTCGGCAACATGTACCTGCTGGGCGGCGTGCCCTTCACACCCTTTATCATCGGCTGCGTGGGCTTCGCCCAGGTCATCAAGCTCATTAACGAGCGGGAGGCCGACGAGAAAAAGCGGGAGCGGGAGGAAGCCAAGCAAACCAAGCTGTCCATCCGGGGCTCTATGCTGTCGCTTCACGAGATGCGCCGCATCCTGCCGCCGATCCTCCGCTCCGGCGTTGCCGGTACATTCATCGGTGTGCTGCCCGGCTCCGGTGCCACTACCGGTGCTATGATGGGCTACGCCATGCAGAAGAAGTTCAAGAGCGAGGAACCCATGGGCACCGGCGCCATCGAGGGCATTGCCGCCTCTGAGGCCGCCAACAACGCTGCCGCCGCCGGCGCCTTCGCTCCCCTGCTGGCTCTGGGCATCCCCGGCTCCGGCACCGGCGCCGTCCTGCTGGGCGGTCTGATGATGTGGGGCCTGAACCCTGGTCCCCTGCTGTTTGACAGCAATCCCGAGTTCTGCTGGGGTTTGATCTCCTCTATGTACGTGGCAAACATTTTCACGCTGTTGGTGGCGATCCTGGTGATCCCCTTCCTCATTAAGATACTCAGCGTGCCCGTCAAGTACATGATCCCCATCATCACCTGCGTGTGCATCGTGGGCGCCTACTCCACCAGCAACTCCATGTACGGCGTCCTCGTCATGTTTATCTCCGGCATCGTGGGCTATCTACTGGACAAAAACGGATTCTCTACCGCCCCGATGCTGTTGGCCTTTGTGCTGGCTCCCATGCTGGAGAAGAATATGCGCAAGGCATTTATTGCCTCCCAGGGCAGCCTGAGGGTGTTTGTGGATACACCTTTGAAACTAATTCTGCTGGCTGTGTTCCTGGTACTGATCCTGACTCCTGTGGTCAAAAGCATCCGCCGGAAACTGAAAAAGAATAATTCCAAGACATAACACCTGTCAAAAAGGACGGTTTCCCGAAAATCATGCCGGGGGCCGCCCTTTTTCGTTGCATTTATAACACTTCTGTGATATAAGTAACATATGTAACGAAAAGGGAGGCGTATTCATGGGTCTGACCCTGGAAAAGCAGAGAAAGCTGGCCCATGTGGCCCGGCGGTATTACCTGGAGGACTGGAAGCAGAGCGACATCGCGCAGGAGCTGGGCGTCTCCCGTCCTCTCATCAGCCGAATGCTGCGGGAGGCCCGGGAACTGGGCGTGGTGGAGATCATGATACACGAGCCGGGAGCCAAGACCGCCAACCTGCTGGAGCGGCTGCGGCGGTCCAACGCCATTCAGGGCGGTGTGCTGGTGGAGGACGGTGAAGACGGCGACGCGACGAATCAGCTGCTCTCCCAAGGGGCTGTGGACCTGCTGCGGCAGATCGGTGCCCGCCGCTTGGGGGTAGGATGGGGCTACCTGATCGGACAGCTTGTGACATGGCTGGAGGAAAACCCGCAGCCGAACAGCACGGTCACGGATATTTGCCCACTGGTGGGCAATGCCAGCATCCCCGCCCGCAACTACCAATCCAATGAAAACGTCCGGGTGATGGCGCAGCAGCTGGGCGCTACTCCCCACTTCCTCTATCTCCCGGCCCTGCCGGATAATCTGGAGGAAAAGCATCTGCTGTGCTCCACGGAGGTCTACCGCCAAATTTATCAGCAATGGGAGCAGATCGACACCGCGCTGGTCAACATCGGAGACTACCCCTCCAGCCCTGACTTCGCCTCGCTGGTCCGGTATGGCAGCTTGCTCCAGCAGCAGCACGCCTGCGGGCGGATGCTGGTCTACTATTTCAATGAGGAGGGCACGGTCATCCAGTCGGACCAGGACTTTGCCATCCAGGTCCCCATAGACACGCTGAAGCGGTGCCCTAATATCATCGGCGTCTGCTCCGCCAATACCAGTGTAAAGGCCCTGCACGGGGCGCTCAGGTCCGGGATTTTCACCCACATCGTGGCCCGCGCCGCTCTTGTGCAGACGCTATTTGATTAAACGTGTTACATATGTAATCTCGCAGATGGATTTTCCATCTGCGAGATTTTTTAGCTGCATGTAATTTACAAATAAGCGACTGCATACATAGCGATTATAGAGAAAAGTACTCTGATATATTGACTTTTGTAACTTTATGAGATAGCATGATTTTACAAACGTAACGAATGTGCCAGTGAGAGGAGGTGACATCCTATGACAAGAAAGGAACTTGCTGAGCGGCTGAAGCACGCCAGCGCGGCCGTCATTGCGGCAGAGGCTGAGCTGACAGAGATCGACTCCAAGTTCGGTGACGCCGATCACGGCCTGACCATGACAAAGATCGCCAAGGCCATCTCCGCCGCCGCGGAAGCAGCGGACGGCGGCATCCAGTCCATGCTGGACGACGCGGCCATGGCCGTCATGTCCCTGAACGGCGGCAGCGCCGTCCCCCTGTGGAACACCTGGCTGGACGGTATGCAGGAGGAGGCTCCCGAGGGGGAGGAGATCGACGTGGCAGGCATCAAGGCGATCTTCGCCAAGGCATTTGAGGAGATCGACGATATGTCCGGCGCCAAGGTGGGCGACAAGACCATGATGGACGCCCTCATTCCCGCCAGCGAGGCCATCGCGGCCTACGAGGGCGACAGCGAGGACGAGCTGTTCGCCGCTGCCGCCAAGGCGGCTGCCGAAGGCGCGGAAAATTCCAAGAACTTCGTGTCCAAGTTTGGCCGGGCCAAGAGCTATGGTGCGCAGACTATCGGGACCCCGGACGCCGGAGCTACGTCCATGGCGTATTTCTTCCGCGGGCTGGCGCAGGCCTAAGCATAGTACCACCGATTATAAATGGGAGGAACTCCATATGAAAATGAAAAAGTTTATCAACGGCCCCGAGACCATCACCGACGAGGAACTGACCGGCCTGGGCCTTGCCTATCCCGACATTCTGGATGTGGACGGACATCTGGTCATCAGCAAGGACTTGGCCGACGCTGACCGCGTTACCATCGTTACTTACGGTGGCTCCGGCCATGAGCCTGCCCAGGCGGGCTTCGTGGGCAAGGGTATGCTGGACGTGCAGGCCGTGGGCGATATTTTCGCTGCTCCCAATGGCCAGCTGGTGTTTGACGCCATGAAGCTGGCTGACAAGGGCCACGGCGTGCTGCTGCTGACCCTGAACTATGCCGGCGACCAGCTTGCCGGTAAGCAGGCCATGAAGCTGGCGAAGAAGGCTGGTCTCAACGTCCGTCAGGTCGTTACCGGCGAAGAAATCCAGTATGATCCCAACGGCGAGGACAACAAGCGCGGCCTGGCCGGCGCCATTGCCCTGTATCACATCGCCGCCGCCGCTGCCCGGGAGGGCAAGACGCTGGACGAGGTGGCTGAGATCGCCCAGCACTATGCCGACAATATGGCCTCTATCACCGTCAAGTCCACCGACGCCACCCACCCCCAGAACGGTATGTCCTTCGGCGACCTGGGCGAGACCGACCTGATGGAGATCGGCGCCGGTCAGCACGGCGAGGGCGGCGGTATCCGGGTGCCCATGGCCTCCGCCAAGGAGACGGTGGCTCTGGTAGCTGAGGCTCTGTGCAAGAACCTGGCTTTGCAGGCCGGGGACAAGGCTTTCGTCATGATCAACGGCTGCGGCGCCACCACCATGATGGAGATGCTGGTGCTGTTCAAGGACACTGTGGAGTTCCTGAAGGCCAAGGGCGTGGAGGTCGTTGCCAGCATGGTGGGCGAGATCCTCACCGTTCAGGAGGCCGGCGGCTTCCAGATGAACATCGCCAAGTGGGACGACGAGACGCTCCGCCTGTGGAACACGCCCTGCCACACTCCCGCGTACAGCAAGGAGTAAGCCATGGCAGACAACATTGGCAACAAGGCCGCCCATGACTATCATCTGGACGTGGCCCCGGTGACGGAGGGCTTCTTTGTCAAGGGAGCCTCCCACTGTGACTGGGGCATGAAAAACCGCATGGCCCGCCTGTTTGATCCCAAGTCCGGCAATACCGTTATGCTGGCCTTTGACCACGGCTACATCATGGGTCCCACCGCCGGCCTGGAGCGCATCGACGTGGTGATTCCCCCGCTGGTGCCCTATGTCAACGTGCTGATGGGCACCAAGGGCGTCATCCGCTCCTGCATCTCTCCCGCTGCCCAGGTGGCGAAGTGCGTCCGGGTGACCTATGATACCACGGTACTCTTTGATGAGATGTCCAACGGCGGCGGCATCGCCTGCGACATCGAGAACGCCATCCGCATGAACGCGGACTGCATGGCGGTCCAGACCTTCATCGGCGCTCCCGGCGAGTCCCGCTCCCTGGAGCTGCTGAGCCGCACCGCCGACGCCGGCACGAAGTACGGCATCCCTACCCTGGGCGTGGTGGCCGTGGGCAAGCAGATGGAGCGGACGGAGAAGTTCTTCCAGCTTGCGACCCGCGTGCTGGCGGAAAACGGCGCCAACATCGTCAAGAGCTACTACTGCGAGGGCTTTGAGCGGGTGGCTGCCGCCTGCCCGGTGCCTATCGTCATCGCCGGCGGCAAGAAGCTGCCGGAACTGGAGGCCCTGGAGATGGCCTACCGTGCCATTGCCGAGGGCGCCCACGGCGTGGATATGGGCCGGAACATCTTCCAGTCCGACTGCCCCGCCGGTATGGCCCAGGCCATCGGCAAGGTGGTCCACGAGGGCTACACCGCCCAGCAGGCCTTTGAGGTCTACGAGGAAGTCAAAAACAGCAAATAACGAGGAGGAACTGTTATGTCCGCTACTTACATGCACATCGGTATCCCCATCACCAACCGCAAGCCCGGCATGCTCCACAACGAAGGCGCCAAGTTCTGGTACAGCAATGTGGATGACTACGACTACAAGATCGAGTACCTGAAATTCGAGGAAGGCACCCCCTTCCCCGAGGAGATCCACCGCAATCCCCATGTGGCCTACAAGGTGGATGACCTGGAGAAGTACGTCGCCGACGCCGACAGCGTCATCTGCGGCCCCATGGAAGCCAATGAGAAGGGCGACCGGCTGGCTTTCGTCTGGAAGGACGGCGCCATTCTGGAGCTGTACCAGGAGAAGTGAGAAATAGTCCCATCATAACGGCATGATAAGAAGCGGCCCCATCCGTTTGGATGGGGCCGCTTCTTGACTGTGTAGATGCTTACTTCATGAAAGTGTCGTTGGTCATCTGATCCAGATAGCCCTGATACTTCTCGGCGATCTCAGCGGGAACCAGGTCGCTGATGGCACCGGCGGACAGAACGCCGTTCTGCAGGGTGCCGTAGATGGTCTCGCCGCCGAAGGTGCCGTTCTCAATGGCCTCCATGCTCAGACCCACCAGGCCGGAGTTGTCGGTCACCTGGCTGCAGATGATGCACTCGTTCTGGCCCAGAGAGTCGGAGGGCTGGGCGATGTCAAAGACCTTCACGGAGCCCTTGGCGGCGTTGGCCTCGTCGATGGCCTGCCGTGCGCCGGAGTCGACGGCGGAGGCGTCGCCGAAGAACACGTCGGCGCCCTGGTCCATCATAGCCTTGGCGAACTCGATACCCTTATCGGAGGCGGAGAAGGAGTTGGAGTACACGATGTCCAGCGTCTTGACATCCTTGCCCTCCTGGGCGCCCACGTAAGCGGCGGCCTCCTTGTAGCCCTCATACTTGCCCTTGGTGGTGTCCAGCTCCATGCCGCCGATGAAGGCGATGGTGTTGGTCTCGGTCATCAGGCCGGCCAGGGCGCCGGCGATCCAGCCGATCTGGGTGGCGTTGGGCAGCAGGGAGGTGACGTTGCCGTTGGCAGCCTTGGCAGGGGTGGACTCGGCGCCGTTCAGCAGGGCGAAGGCGACCTCGGGATACTCCTCAGCAGCCTGCAGCACCGCGTCGGTGTACTGGTTGCCGGGGGCATAGATCAGGTCATAGCCCAGATCGCAGTAGGAGACGATGTTGTCATAGTAGGCGGACTGGTCGATGCTGTCGGAGTAGGCGGTCTCCCAGCCGTACTTCTCAGCAGCGGCGATCATGGCGTTGTAGCAGGCCATGCCCCAGCCGCCGTCGGAGATGCTGGAGTCGCAGATCATGGCGACCTTGTAGGTCTTGCCAGAGTCGGCGGGCTTCTGGGTCTCGGTGGCGGCGGGCTTGTCACCGGAAGCGGCGGGAGCCTCGGTCTTGCCGCCGCCGCAGGCGGCCAGGGACAGGACCATCGCCAGGGTCAGGAGCAGAGCAAACAGTTTTTTCATCTTTTCATTCCTCCAATTACAGATTTCATGGTGGATGTATGTGTAACTGCCGTTTGGCGGTTATCCAAATTAGCGCTCCTCACGGAGATAGGGCTTGCCGACGCCCTTGGGCCCAGCTTTCTTCATGCCGATGACCGCCAGCACCACTACGGTGGCGATGTAGGGGATCATCTGGAAGAACTGATAGGGCACGCCGAAGCTGCTGACCTGGAGCCGGATCTGCAGCGCGTCGCAGAAGCCGAAGAACAGGCACGCCAGCAGCACGCCGCCGGCGCTCCAGCGGCCGAAGATGACGGCGGCCAGGGCGATGAAGCCGCGGCCCGCCACGTTGCCGTCGGTGTAGGTGGTGGCGTAGCAGGTGGTGAGGTAGGCGCCGCCGATACCGGCCAGAGCGCCGCAGATGACGCTGGCAGCGTACTTCACACCCACAACATTGATGCCCAGCGTGGCGGCGGCCTTGGGATACTCACCTACCGCCTTGAAGTTCAGGCCGGATTTGGTCTTGTTGAAGTAGATGGCGGTGAAGAAGACCAGGCCGTAGGCCAGATACACCATGAGGGTCTGGTCCAGCAGGAGCTTAACAAAGAAGTTGTCGCTGGTGATGCCCAGCATGGAGGCCAGGGTGGACATCAGGGACACCTGCACCAGCTCGCTGCCGGCGCCGAAGTAGACCCGGTAGATGAAGGACGCCAGGGCCGGGGCAAAGATATTGATGGCCATGCCGTAGACGATCTGTTCGGCGCAGAGGTTAATGGTGGCATAGGCGTAGATCATGTTGACCAGGACGCCCACCGCCGCGCCGGCCACCACGCCCAGCAGAGGGCTGCCGGTAATGAGGCTCACTAGGAAGCCGATCAGGGAGCCGATGGCGGCAAGGCCCTCCAGGCCGATGTGGACAAGACCCGCCCGCTGGGAGTACAGCTCCGCCAGGGACAGGAAGATCAGCGGCGTCGCCATGCGGACGCTGGCAAGGAGCAGATTCGATACAAATTCCCAATCCATATCACACGGCCTCCTTCTTCTTTTTGTCGGTCAGACGGACCAGGAATGCCTTGAACTGGGGCAGCTTCACCATGGCGAGACCCGCCACGGTGAACACGATCACCAGGGCCTGGATGATGTCGGACACGCTGGTGGGGACGCCAGTGGCCGCCTGCATGGTGGTGGAACCCACCCGCAGAGCCGCGAAGAAGATCGCCACCAGAATGGTCGCCAGGGGATGGAGCTGGCCAATGAGGGCCATGGCAACGCCGTCAAAGCCGTAGCCCGCGCCGAAGCCGTTGATAAGGCGGAACTGGGTGCCCAGCAGCTCGGCGCTGCCGCCCAGGCCCGCGATGGCGCCGGAGACAATGAAGCTCATCAGGATGTACCGCTTCACAGCGAAGCCGTTGAACTGGGCCGCCGTCATGTTCAATCCCACAGCCCGGAGCTGGAAGCCCTTGGAGGTGTAGAACAGGAAGTAGTAGACCAGCAGGCCTGCCACGATGGCGATGACAAAGGCGGTGGTGGCCCGCAGGCCGAAGAGGCGGCTCAGCTTGGTGGCGTCGGGGACGGACTCCGTCTGGGGCACACTGCCCTCCCGGAGCCAGTTGGTGTACACCACGCCCATAAACAGCGTCGCCACATAGTTGAGCATGATGGTGATGATCATTTCGTTCTGGCCCCGGTAGACCTTCAAAAGGCCTGCCACCAGCGCCCAAAGGCCACCGGCCACGGCGCCGCCGATGAGGCACAGGAGGATGGCGGGAAGCCCCTCAATGCCGCTGCGGGTGGCAATGTAGCAGCAGACGATGGAGCCCATCAGGAACTGGCCCTCGCCGCCCAGGTTAAAGACGCCGCAGCGGTAGGCAAAGCAGGCGCACAGGCCTGTGAAAATGAGCGGTGTGGAGCGGGCCAGAGTGGTGCCCACGTTGCGGAGACTGCCGAAAGCGCCGATCCACAGGGACTGGAGCGCCACAAAGGGGTTGGCGCCCAGCACCGCCATAATGACGCAGCCGATGATAAAGGCCAGCAGGATGGAGATCACAGGCACCAGGAAGCTGACCAGCTTGTTGCTGTTTTTCATATGTGCATCCCCTCCTTACTTACCGGCCATAGCCAGGCTGATCTCCTCGATGGGAGGATTCTTGCCGGAGAACACGCCCATGACCTGCCCCTCGAACATGACCACGATGCGGTCGGAGACCTCCAGGATCTCGTCAAAGTCGGCGGAGATCAGCAGCACGCCGCAGCCCTTGTCCCGGGCCTCGATCATGGTGTCGTGGACGAAGCGGGTGGCGCCGATGTCCAGGCCACGGGTGGGATGGACTGCCACCAGCAGGTCGGGATGGCCCTCCAGCTCACGGGCCAGGATGACCTTCTGCTGGTTGCCGCCGGAGAGGTTCCGGGTCTCCTGCTCAATGGAGGTGCAACGGATGTCGTACTTCTCCTGCATCTTCAATGCGTAGTCCCGGATGGCCTTTTTCTTCAGATGATAACCCTTGGCGCTGGAAAATTCCGGCGAATCGGTGGATTTGAGGACGATGTTGTCCTTAACGGACATGTTGCCGATGAGGCCCATCTTGTTCCGGTCCTCGGGAATGTGGGATACGTTTTCCAGAATGAAGCCGTTGGGGGTGAACTGGGCCACCTTGGAGCCCTTCATGTCCACCTCGCCCGCGTCGGGGGTCAGCACGCCGGTGACCACCTGGGCCAGCTGGCTCTGTCCGTTGCCGTCCACGCCGGCGATGCCCACGATCTCGCCCCGGCCCACCGTCAACGAGACGCCGTTTAAGCCGTTGTGCTTAGACTCCTTGTGGTAATCCACACCCCGGAGCTGGATAACAGAGCTGCCCGGCTCCTCCACCTTTTCGTAGTGGGAGGGCGTCAGTTCCCGGCCGATCATCAGATTTGCCAGCTCCTGGCCGTCGGTCTGGGACCGCTCCAGGGTGGTGATGACCTCGCCTGCCCGGAGAATGGTGATGCGGTCGGAGATGCGCAGCACTTCCCGCATCTTATGGCTGATAAAGATGATGCTCTTGCCCTCATCCGTCAGCTTCTTCATGATCTTGAACAGGCCTTCCACCTCGATGTCCGTCAGGGCGGCGGAGGGTTCGTCCAAAATCAGCAGCTCGGCGCCCCGGTACAGGGCTTTCAGGATCTCCACCCGCTGCTGGGCGCCCACGGCGATCTCGGTGATGGGCTTGTCAAGCTCCACGTCCAGACCGTAGCGCTCCGCCAGTTCCAGGATCTCCTTCTTCCGGGCCTCCTTGTCGATGAAGATGCCCTTGGTGTTCCGGTCGCCCAGGATGATGTTCTCGAACACCGTCATGGCCTCCACCAGCATGAAGTGCTGATGTACCATGCCGATGCCCAGTTTGACCGCCTGGGCGGGAGAGCCGATGCGGACTGCTTTTCCATTCAGGTAAATGGAGCCCTCCGTCGGCTGGTACAGTCCGATGAGCACATTCATCAGCGTGGATTTTCCGGCGCCGTTCTCGCCCAGCAGGGTATGTACCTCGCCCTTGCGGATGCTCAGGTTGATGTCCCTGTTGGCGTAGAAGTCGCCGAACCGTTTGCTGACGTGCTCCATTCTCAGAAATTCGTCCAAAGTTTCAGCCCCCCTCGTTTGTACTGTGCTTCCCCATGCGGGCAAGCATCAGCTCTTTTTTTTCTTGCAGCGTGTAGACCATGGGCTCCGCCCAGGAATACTGCTGCATAAACACACCTTGATATTGACAGACGGCGTCCTCGCCGCCATTCATAAAATCCTGATAATCGGAATCCGCCAGCTCCATTCGTACCCGGAGGCTCCCCCGGCTGCGGAGAAACATCACCTCCGCGCCATAGTCCCGCAGGGTGTCCGCCAGCTCCTTGATGGTGCGGCGGTAGCCCGCGCCGTCGGCGTCCTCGCCCCACAGGTTTTCCACGATCTCGTGGATGGATACAGGCCGCCCCTCCCGGTAGACGCACAGGGCCATCAGCTCCTTGGCCTTGCCGGAGCGGAAATGCACCGGTTCCCCGTCCACCAGCATATCGAACGCGCCGAAGGTATGGAAATAAATGCGCTTGCGCTGCCGCCTGCGCAGCAGCTTGGCCCGCTCCATCACGTCGGCGATGTCCTCCCGGTCAAAGGGCTTGAAGATCATGTAATCCGCCTTCATCTTCAGCGCCTCAACCGCGAATTTCGGGTGGGCGGTGGCAAAGACGATGATGATGTCGTTCCGCAGGCGCCGCAGCTCCTGAGCCGGTTCGATGCCGTTCATGCCCGGCATATCGATGTCCAGCAGGGCAAAGTCCACCACATGGCCGGAGGCATACTCAATGGCCGCGTTGGGGTCTGTGAACTTTCCTACGATCTCAAAATCCGGCATATCCGCGCATTTGAGCTCAAACAGCTGCAGGTCCAGCAGCATATCGTCTACCAGAATGGTTTTCAATGGCGGTCACCTCTTTGTTTATTGTAGCAAATGAAGCGTACGGAAACCGTACGCTTCATGGGAGAACTGCTGAATTCCCTTAATTTTTATCCTGTTTTCTGTAGATCAGGATGACTTTTGTACCAATTCCCGGGATGCTGGTGAGCCGCAGCTCACAGCCGGGGAACCGGGCCAGCCGCCGCCGCACGTTTTCCAGTCCGATGGAACTCTTTCCCTGGACCTCCTCCGGGTCGAAACCAACGCCGTCGTCATCCACCGTGACCCGCCAGCAGTCCGCCAGCTCCTCCAGCTTCAGTGTGACGGTTCCGCCGCCCACCTTGGGCTTGATGCCGTGGAGGATGGCGTTTTCCACCACGGGCTGGATGGTCAGCAGGGGGATCTGAAAATCCGCCTCCGGAATGTCGTAGACCATGTGCAGCCGGTCACCCAGCTGCTGCTGGTTGATGTCCGCGTAGGCCCGGACGGCCCGCAGTTCCTCCCGGAAGGAGCCCACGCCGCCGTCGGCGGTGACGGAATCCAGATTGAACCGCAGATAGCGAGAGAAGTCGCCCGCCATCTTGTAGGCCGCGTCGGGCTGGAGGACGATAAGGGCCTGCAGGGAGTTGAGGGTGTGGTAAAAGAAATGGGAGCGTATCTGGTTCAGCAGCATATTGCCCTGCTCGTATTCCAGCTGCTCCTGCAGCCGGCCGATTTCCCGCTGGGCCTCCTCCGCCTTGAACTGCTGCAGCCGCACTGTGGTGTAGACGCCCGCCGCCGCCAGAAGGGCTACCAGCAGACTCACCATCACACCCAGCCATACTTCCACCCGCAGATACCAGGGACGCAGGGAGGCAAGGGACACCGTCCAGACGGAGTTGAACAGCGGCTGTTTATAGTCCACGGTTTTCCGCCCCTCCGGCAGGGGCGTGTCTGTCTCCAGAATGGTCTGCGGCTGGCCGTCGTCTGGGTTGATGCGCCAGATGCGGCAGGCAAAGCCCTGCTCATTGACCCGCTGGATGGAACTGCCGGACAACACCTCCGGAAAATCCAGAGTCACGGAGACGATGCCCCAGAAGCGGGAGCTGCCGCTGCCGTCCGGAAGAAACACCGGCAGGCGTCCGGCGATGCCGAGGCCCCCCTGGATCAGCTCAAAGGGTCCGGCGATGTACAGCTCCTTTTTCTTGATGGCGGCCTGGGCCTCCTTGTTTCCAGCGCCGTCCTCGTACATATTCAGGCCGATGACCGCCGCGTTCCCCTCCAGGGGAAACACACCGTCCACGATGCCATTTGGGGCGAAGAGCACGTTCCGCACAAAGTCCTCCCGCAGCAGGATGCCGGAAAGAGCACCGAAATCCTCGTAGGACCCGCCGGTCTGCATCAGATATGCTTCCAGCACCTGGGTCTTGCTCATCTGGGAGAGCAGAATTTCATAGGCCTCCGAGCCGATAGAGCTGGCGATATAACCCATGCGGTCCCGCTCCTGCCGAAGGCGGTCGTATTCCATGTACGCTGTCAGCACCAGTCTTGCCAGCAGGGCCAGCACAAAGGCCCGGATGGCCCATGTGCGTGCCGGGTTCCTCTTTGCCTGCGCCATGGCTCTCTGCCTCCCTTCTGCTGCTTTTCTTAAGAATACGATAATTTCCCCGACAATGCAAGAAGGCGTGTCCCAACTGGCAGGCCGGAAGCGCAGTAAAAGCGGACAGTACGCAATGCATACCGTCCGCTTTTTACTGATTATGCACCAACCGCTGGAGGAATACCTGCTTCCCGGAGTCTGGCGTCAAAGCCGCCGCCCCGGTAGACGAACACCAGCGTCCGTACCTGCTCGTGGGTCAGGCTGATGACGTCGCCGTTTCCTGTGGGGTCGCTGCCGTCGCCCTGGATGATGCCGGCGGTCATCAGCTTTTCGATCACGGGCCGGAATTTCTCCGGCACATCTTTCAGATACTGGTAGGTCATGGTTTTGTCCTCCTTTTTCTCAGTCGCCGGGGCCACCGGCGTGTCGAACAGCGCCTGCTCCGCCCTCCGGCGGCGTTCCAGGCCCGGCAGAACTTTGCCACCTGCCTTGCTGTATAAGGCCATGGCGTCCCGGACCTGCGCCAGGGTCCGGCCTTTGCACAGCGTTTTCAGGCAGCCTGCCCCGCAGTTGAAGGCAAAGGAGATCAGGGCGTCCCGCTGGTTGTCGTTGAGCCGGGCTGTCTGGGGGCAATAGACAGGATCATCCACCGCGTCGGCGAACCGCTGGCAGTCCGCTGCCAGCAGGCGGTCCGCCTCCGGCTGGGTGATAGTCTGGTCCTCCCGCACATCCGGGCCGTAATGTCCCCAGCCGATGGTCCAATATGTTTCCGTGGGAAGGGGCTTGTACGCCTTCAGGCGGCAGCCTTCAAACCGCTTGATGAGTGCCAGCCCGGCGGCGCCCACAGGCTTACTCACCGCGCTCCCCCTTCCCGGCGTCCAGGGCGTCCTGCCCCTTCTGGCTCTGGGTGCCGAAGTAGAAGGCGATCACGACGGCGTAGACGGTCATAAAATCCTGGGCGATCTTCTCCTCCACGGCCAGATAGGCGAATACCACTGTCAGCACCAGCGTTACCAGGGACTTGACGGACAGCAGGTTTGCCAGGCGCTTTTGCATCAGTTCCATATGCTCCTCCTTACAGATATTTTGGGCGGCGCAGTGCTCCGCCCCTATCTGACAGATTTAGCCGGTGTTGATGCCCTGTTTTGTGCAGCAAAAAGCTCCGAAGCCTGCGCTTCGGAGCTTTTCTTGGGAGATGATACACAGTTACAGGTTCAGGAACTTCTGGAGGTCCTTGTTGCCGCCCAGGATGAAGATGGTCTCGTCGGCGGCGAAACAGTGGTTGGGGCCGGGCAGGGGCTCCAGGACGCCGTCCCGCTTCGTCGCCAGGATGTTTACCCGGTATTTCTGGCGGACGGCCAGTTCCACCACAGTCTTGCCCACAAAACTCTCCGGTACCGCCGTCTCGTAGATGGAGTGGTCTGGCGTCAGCTGCACATAGTCGAAAATGTGGTCGCCGCTGTACCGCACCGCCGCCCAGTTTGCCATCTGCTTTTCCGGGTAGATGACCTCGTCGGCACCGTTGCGCAGCAGGAATTTGGCGTGGACTTCCCGGGAGGCCCGGGCCAGCACAAAGGGCGCCCCCTGCTCTTTCAGCAGGGCGGTGGTCTCCAGAGAACTCTGGAAATCGTCTCCGATGGCGACGACGCAAAGGTCAAAGTTCCGAACCCCCAGGGAGGCAATGAACTGCTCGTTGGTGCTGTCCCCGATCTGGGCGTTGGTCACCAGGTCCAGGGCGTCATTGACCCGCTGCTCGTCGCTGTCAATGGCCAGTACCTCATGGTGCAGCTCTTGAAACTTCATGGCCATGTGGCGGCCAAAGCGCCCAAGGCCGATCAGCAATACAGATTTCATGTGGTATTTGCTCCTTTCCGTCAGCCCACCGTAAGCCGTTCCTGGGGGAACTGGGAAACCTTGCCCGTTCCACGCACGGTCACGGCGTAGATCACCGTCAGGCCGCCCACGCGGCCAAAATACATCAGGAATATCAAAATCAGCTTGGACGCCGCCGACAGCCCTCCCGTGTAGCCCAGGGACAGGCCCACCGTCGCCACGGCGGAGGAGGACTCAAATAGCGCACCCATCAGGGGGATGCCGTCGATGCAGCAGATGAGGATGCCGCCCGTTACCGCCAGCAGCAGGTAAATGACAAACAGTGCCATGGCGTTGTGGACCGCCTCGTCCTGAAGCCGTCGTCCGAAGCAGTGGGCCGTGTCCCGGCGGCGGAACACCGCCGCGGTGGTCAGCAGCAGCACTGCCAGCGTGGTGGTCTTGAAGCCGCCGGCAGTAGAACCCGGCGAGCCGCCCACCAGCATCAGCAGAATGGTGACCAGCTGGCTGGGCGGTGTCATTTGGCTCAGATCGACCGTGTTGAAGCCCGCGGTGCGGGGCGTGACCGCCTGAAACAGCGAGGCCCAGAGCCGCTCGCCGCCGCTCATGCTCCGCCACTGGGGCTGCTGAAATTCATAGAGGAAAAAATACAGAAAGCCGCCCACCAGCAAAATCGCGGTGGTGGAAAGGACCACCTTTGTCTGGAGCCGCATGACCCGCAGATGCCATTTGTGCTCCCGGAAGTCCTGCCAGGTCATAAAGCCGATGCCGCCCAAGACGATAAGCAGAATGAGGGCAATATTTACTATCCCGTCGGCGGTGTATGCTGTCATGGACGAGCATGGCCCGCTGCGGACACCCATCAGGTCGAAGCCCGCGTTACAGAACGCGGAGATGGAGTGGAAGACAGCGTACCAGATGCCCTTGACGCCCATTTGGGGGCAGAACCGCAGGGCCAGCAGCACCGCACCGACGGCCTCCATGGCAAGAGCGGTCTTTAAAATGAACCGGGTCTGACGGACGATGCCGCCCACCTGGGGCGCGGAGATGGACTCCTGCATGACCCAGCGCTGCTTCAGGCTGATGTGCCTGCCGGCGAAGATGAAGATCGCCACAGCCATGGTCACCACACCCATACCGCCGATCTGGATAAGCAGCAAAATGACTGCCTGTCCGAAGGGGGACCAGTACAGGGCGGTGTCCTGCACGATCAGGCCCGTCACGCAGGTGGCGGAGGTGGCGGTGAACAAGGCGTCCAGAAAGGAGGCGCCATCAGGACCGCTGGTGGATACCGGCAGCATCAGCAGCACGGTTCCAACGGCGATCAGAAATAAAAAGCCCAGAATGATGATCTGCGCCGGGGTGATCCTGTCAATTTTCCGAAAGGGCACGGCCATTTCTCCTATCAGTCAGAGTTTATTTGTATTGTACCACAGTATGGGGAAAATTACAGGACCAGCGCCTCTTTCAGTGTCCGCAGGGAGCTGAGGTGGCCCTCCAGCATAGGCAGGGTCAGGTCCTCCATCTCCAGGGAGACCACGTCGTCGTAGCCGCTCATGCGCACCACGGAGAAAAATTCCTGCCACCACTGAGCGCCGTGACCGGCGCCTACCGCCACATAGTTCCAGGACCGCTGGCGGAACTGATCGATGGGCTTGGTGTCCAGCATCCCGTTGGGGCCGCACATCCGCCGCTCCGGGCGGGAATCCTTGCCGTGGATGTGATAGATGGCGCCGGCCTCGCCCAGCACCCGGGCGGCCTCAATGGGGTCGCCGCCCATCCAGAACAGGTGAGAGGGGTCCAGGTTCATGCCCACCATGGGACCCACGGCCTCCCGCAGCCGCAGCAGCGTCTCCGGGTTGTAAACCAGCTGCATACCATGGTTTTCCAGGGCGATGCGCTCAATGCCGCAGTCGGCGGCCATGCGCACCAGCTCCCGCCACTTGGGAATAGCGACCTCGTTCCACTGGTAGTCCAGGATGTCCTGGGTCTCCGGCGGCCAAGAGGTGGTCACCCACACCGGGGTCTTGTCGCCGGGGCAGCCCGCGGGGAGACCGCTCATCATCACGATCTTCTTCACGCCCAGCTGTTCTGCCAGGCGGAAGGTCTTCTCCGTCACGGCCCAGTCCTTTTCGTAGGCCAGGGGATTGCCGGAGCAGTTCAGAGTGCACAGCTCAAGATTCCGGCGGCGCATTTCGTCTATCCACCGCTGCCGGGCTGTTTCGGAGGATACCATCTCCTCCAGGTCGATGTGGGGCGCGCCGGACCAGTTGCCGGTGCCGATCTCCACAGCGGAAATACCCTGCTCCACACAGAAATCCAGCATATCGGTATAGGACATATCCAGCGTACAAGTCTTGATCGCGAGTTTCATCATAATCGCCTCCATTTGAATCGATTGTACGGCATGGCCTGTCCTGTGTCAACGGATTTCTGCCTGTCCACTTCCTGCGTAAACCATGCTCAAAGTAACATTTTTCAAAAATTCTTCTTACATTTTGCGGAAAAACCATGGTATACTATCATTGCAGCGCGCAGTCCCGGCGACGTAAGTCCAGTTGCCGGGACCGCGTGTTTTTTGTATGTGTTCTGAAAGGAGGTCCCATATATGTTTCAGCCAGGAGAGCTGCTGGTATACGGAACCACCGGCGTATGCCGGGTGGAGGAGATCACCACCCCCGACATCACCAGGGCCGACCGGGGGCGGCGCTACTATCTGCTCAAGCCGCTCTATCAGGACGGCGTCATCTACGCTCCCGTGGACAGTGACAAGGTGCCCATCCGCCCCGTTATCTCCCGGGAGGAGGCGGAGGCCCTCATCGACCTGATCCCCTCCATCCGGGCGGAGGCCTGCCGCGCCCCCACTTTGCAGGTGTTGGCCCAGCACTACCAGTCGGCTGTCCGCAGCCACGACTGCAAAGAGCTGCTGGAGCTGATGATGTCCATTTACGCTAAGCAGCGTCAGGCGGAGGCTCAGAAGCGGCGGCTGGGCATGGTGGACGAGCGGTACATGAAGCAGGCGGAGCGGCTGCTGTATGGCGAGCTTTCCACCGCGCTGAACATTCCCTACGAGGATGTTCAGCCCTACATTGCCCGCCGGGTGGAGGAATCCTCGTATACGTAAAAACACCGGGAAGCAAACTTCCCGGTGCTTTTCGTTATTTTCTGACGGCGGTAGCCATGATCTCGATCTTGCAGCCATCCGCCAAATCCACGCCGCCGAAGCACAGGCGGGCTGGCTTGTGAGCGGGGTCGAAATGCTTCACGTACTCCTCGTTCATGGCGTCCCGTTCCGAGAAATCCGCCAGGATGACCTCGATGCGGACCACATGGTCCATATCGGAGCCGTACCGCTCCAGGATCATAGCCAGATTCTTCAGGGTCTGCCGAGTCTCCGCGGCAATGTCGCCGGGGACCAGCTCTCCGGTTTCAAAATCCTCGGATACCAGACCGGAGAGAAACAGGAACTTGCCATCTACGGCCACCAGGTCGGAATAAGGCCCTTCGTTGGGCTCCTGCAGGTTCAGAAATTCACAGCCCATTATGCGTCACCTCATTACAGATAATTCAGGGGATTCTTTGCCACGCCGTTGTAGCGGACCTCGAAGTGGCAGTGATTGCCGGTGGAGTTGCCGGTGGAGCCCACCCGGGCGATCTGCTGGCCCTTGTAGACGTGCTGGCCCACAGACACGGTCAGGCTGCTGTTGTGGCCGTAATAGGTCACGTAGCCGTTGCCGTGGTCGATCCGCACCAGGTAGCCGTAGCCGCTCATCCAGCCGGCGTAGGTGACGGTGCCGCCGTCCGCCGCGTAGACCGGCGTGCCTCTGGGCGCCGCGATGTCGATGCCCTTGTGGTTGGTGGAACCGATGCCGCCGGGAGACTTCCGCCCGCCGAAGTAAGAAGTGATGCGGCCGGACACAGGCCAGCGGAAGGTGCCGGTGGGATGCCAGGTAGGACGCTCCTTGGTGCCCCGGAGCCGCTGCTCCGTCACGGGCTCCCGCAGCGTCACGGAGGACAGGACCGTGCGCTCCGTCTCCTCACCATTGACGTAGGTGACCGTCGCCACCACATCGGCGGCGCCGTACTGGCCGGCAGAGGTGACCTTGTAGTCGCCCTTGTAGAGGTTGGCGGTGTCGGTGTACTCAATGTCGTACATCACCTCGTCCACATACCGCTCCCGCTGGACCACCGTCATGGTCAGGTAAGGCACGGAGGCGGACAGGGTCAGCACTTCGCCGATCTGCAGCTTGTTGATGTCATAGCCGGGGTTCAGGGCCAGTAGTTCCTTGCTGGTCAGGTCGTGGGCCTCGGCGATCTCGGACCAGGTGTCGCCCTTCTTGACCTCGTAGGTCACCTCGGCGGTCTTGGTGCTGTACAGCGTCTCCGCCAGGTAGCCCAGATTCATGATCTCATCCGTGGAGACATATTCCTGTTTGATCTCCACATCCTCCGCAAAAGAGCAGGAGACCGTGTCCTCGTTGGTGACGGCAGTCTTCATTTGCTCCATCAGCTCTTCCAGAGCGCCCTCGTAGGGCGTGGCGCCGATGCGCTCACCGTCCACATACAGGCAGTAGGCCGGGGTCACCAGGCCGATCTCCTCGGACAGGTCCACTTCAAAGGTATCCCCATCCACCACATCCTGCCGCTTTAAAAGGCCGGAGGAATACTGGATCAGGGAGTCGTCGATGGTGAAGCTCTCACCCAGAGTACGGGTGGTGATGCGCTCCAGCCGGGAGCGGGCCGCATCCGCCGTGGCCTGGGACTCCACAGCGCCGATGACCTCGCCGTCGTAGGTCACCGTGGTGCCCACCGTGTACACGGAGCACAGGGCGATGACCACTGCCAGTGTGCAGCCGATACCAAGAAACATCGCCGGATGGAGACGGTGCCGCTCCATATTGGCCCACAGCCGCTCCACGGAGTGGAAGGCATGCTTCCGCCGGCCCCAGGTCTTTTCCCGCAGAAGGCTGCCCAGCATGGGCAGCATATTCCAGGCAAACAGTACCAGAAGGATAGGGGCCCGCTCCGACTCCGGAAAGTTGTGCTTCCGCATCTCCCGGACGATGTGGCGCCACCGACGTTGCGCGTGCCGGGCATTTCGGCGCATCTGCTGATACCAGCTGGACAGGCCGCCTTCCGGCGGACGCTCCTCCCGCTTTGATGCGGTGGGTTCTTCCCAGTCCGGAATGGCCGCACGGGTCCGCCGCCGCTCTGAAGGAGCGATCCGGGCCGTCCGTTCCGGCTGGACGGTATCCTGTTTTTTCTTCTTTAAATCCTGACTCATTGCTCTCCTATATCTGCACATGAAAAAGTTACAATTTGTTACTATTTTTTATCATACCGCTTTTTCTGCGGGCCGTCAAGCTTTTTCACTTGTCAAATGGTTCACATTTCCCGGTATTTTGCGGTTTTTTTCGCAAAATATAGAAAACCATTGGACAGTCTTGCATATTTGACGGAAGAATTGGTTACCGGAGTGTGAATTTTTGTGCTGATATTTGTGTTTTTTTAATTGACCCGTTGGTTCAGTCGTGTATAATAAATTCAGTATAATGACCCGAAAAAACGCAAATCGATAGGGAGGAAATCATTATGTTTGAGTTTCTGATCAAAAAGCTGAAGGCCCATCCCCGCAAGATCGTCTTCACCGAGGGCACCGATCCCCGCATTCTGGAAGCTTCCGCCCGTCTGCTGTCCGGTACCTTCCTGACCCCCGTTCTGGTGGGCAATGAGGAGGAGATCCAGAAGGCCGCCGAGGAGATCGGCTTCAACATCCGGGGCGCCATCATCATCGATCCCGCCACCTTTGAGGATATGGACAAGATGGTGGATACCATGGTGGAGCTGCGCAAGGGCAAGATGACCGCTGAGCAGTGCCGCGACGCCTTGATGCAGGCCAACTACTTCGGCACCATGCTGGTGAAGATGGGCTATGCCGACGCCCTGCTGGGCGGCGCCACCTACTCCACCGCCGATACTGTCCGTCCCGCTCTGCAGATCATCAAGACCAAGCCCGGCAGCAAGATCGTGTCTTCCTGCTTCATTTTGGTCCGCGACTCCGCTACCGGCGACCGCGAGGTCCTGGCTATGGGCGACTGCGCCATCAACATCAAGCCCTCCGAGGACGAGCTGGTTGAGATCGCTCTGGAGACTGCCGCTACCGCTAAGGTCTTCGGCATCGATCCCAAGGTCGCTTTCCTGAGCTACTCCACCCTGGGTTCCGGCAAGGGCGAGGACGTGGACAAGATGCGCAATGCCTGCGCCAAGGCCAAGGCCGCCGCGCCCGACATGGCTATCGACGGCGAGCTGCAGTTCGACGCCGCCGTGTCCCCCACCGTGGCCCGTACCAAGTGCCCCAACTCCAACGTGGCCGGCCACGCCAACACCTTCATCTTCCCCGACATCAACGCCGGCAACATCGGCTACAAGATCTGCCAGCGTATGGGTGGCTTTGACGCCTACGGCCCCATCCTGCAGGGCCTGAACGCCCCCATCAACGACCTGAGCCGCGGCTGCAACGCCCAGGAGGTCTACTCCATGGCTATCATCACCGCTGGCCTGTGCAACGACTGAGTTTTTCTACATAGCAGCGCGGACGCCCAGAAGGGCGTCCGCGTTTTTTGCAGTATCCGGTTTGCAAATTGGGCCCCTCAGTGCTACACTGGGGGCATAGAAAAGAGGTGGCCCTTTTTGTACGATTATCTGATTCGAAACGCCCGCATTTTGGACGGCTCCGGCACCCCGGCTTTCCTGGGCGATGTGGCGGTCCAGGGTGGGGCCATTGCCGCCCTGGGACGGCTGGAGGAGGCGTCTGCCGCCCAGGTCATTGACGCCGCCGGGAGGTATCTGACCCCGGGCTTTATCGACATCCATCGCCACGGCGACAGCGCCCTGTTCGGTCCGGACTACGGCAAGGCGGAGTTGGCCCAGGGCCTGACCACTGTGCTGAACGGGAACTGCGGACTGTCTCTGGCCCCGGTGGCTGGTCCGCACCGAGACGAACTGCTCCGCTACCTGGCCCCCATCGTGGGCGGCCTGCCGGAGGGGCGGGACTTCCCTACTCTGGCGGACTACCGCGCTCAGGCATCCACGGTGCCCCAGCGGCTGAACAATGGGATGCTGGTGGGTATGGGCACCCTCCGGGCCTGCGTGGCAGGCTTCCGGGACGCACCCCTGACAGACGAAGAATACCACAAACTCCACGTCCTGTTGGAGCGCTGCCTGTCCGGTGGAGCCACCGGCGTTTCTTTGGGCCTGGGCTACGCCCCGGAGTGCTTTTACGATACCGGCGGCCTGATTCGGGCCTTGGAGCCCCTGCGTGGTTCCGGCGTCACTGTCACTGTCCATATGCGGCAGGAGGGCGACGGCGTGGTGGAGTCCCTGCGGGAAATGATGACCGTTGCCCGGGCACTGGATACCCCGGTGGAGGTCAGCCACTTGAAAGCCATCGGGAAAAAGAACTGGCGCCGCCTGGTGCCGGAAATGCTGGAGATGCTGACCCGGGCCCGGCAGGAGGGGCTGGACATCTCCTGTGATGTGTACCCCTATTCCGCCGGTTCTACCCAGCTCATCCACGTTCTGCCCCCGGAGTTCGTGGCCGGTGGTATGTCAGCCCTGACGGAAGCCCTTCAGGACCCTGTACAGCGGGCAAAGATACGCGGTCGGATGGAAACAGGAGCGGATTTTGAGAATATTTCCATGTTGATGGGCTTTGAAAACATCTACCCCACCTCCCTCCACCGTCCGGAAAACCAGCGCTTGGAGGGCAAGTCGATCCTGGAGATCGCCGAAATCCGCGGCAAAGACCCCTATGACGTCCTGTTTGACCTGCTGGCGGAGGAGCACTGTGCTGTCTCCATGATCGACACCATTGCCCATGAGGAGGACATCGATGATATTCTGCGGGTCCCCTTCTCCAGCGTGATCTCCGACGCCACCTATCCCGACAGCGGCCTGCTCCACCGCAGGGTCTACGGTTCTTTTGCCCGGATTTTGGAAACCTATGTCCGCAAGCGGGGGGTGCTGACTCTGCCGGATGCCGTGCGGAAAATGACCCGGCAGCCTGCGGACCGTTTCGGCCTTACAAAAAAGGGCCGTATTGAAGTGGGCGCCGACGCGGACCTGTGCCTGTTCCGCTTGGAACGGGTCCATGAGGCGGACACCTGGTTGGCGCCGGAACGGCTGGCACAAGGGATGGATTATGTGTTCGTAAACGGCGTTCCGGCTATTGCTGGGGGGCAATTTACCGAAGCACGCAGCGGGCACATCCTGTGACCCACAAAAGAAGCTCCGCGATTTTTCTTAACAGATACTTAGCGGCGTTTTGCGGTGGCTCCATGGTATCATGGAGCCACTATTTATATCTTTTTAGGAGGTAATCTGTGAAAAACGTTATGAAAACGATGAAGACTCAGCTTCACGGCCTGCGGCCGATGTCCTTTTTGCTGCTGTTCGCGGCAGGTGTTATCAACGCCGTGGGCGTCACCATGTTCCTGGCACCTGTCCACCTGTACGACAGCGGCATCTCCGGCACCTCCATGCTGCTGTGGCAGATCACGCCGGAGGCCTACACCCTGTCCTTGTTTCTGCTGCTCCTGAATGTTCCCCTGTTTCTGTTCGGCCTAAAGAAGCAAGGCATCGTGTTTACCATTTACTCCATTTGGGCGGTGTTCGTTTACTCCGCCGCTTCCTTTATCATCACCGATATCCTGCCGGTGGACGTGTCCGCCGCATCTCCCTTCGCAGGGCAGGACCTGCTGCTGTGCGCCCTGTTTGGCGGATTGATCTCCGGCATCGGCAGCGGCATGACCATCCGCTTCGGCGGCGCCATTGACGGCATCGAGGTCATGGCGGTGATCTTCGCCAAGCGGCTGGGGCTGACGGTGGGGTCCTTTGTCATGGCCTATAATGTGCTGCTGTACATCGTGATCGGCTGCGTTTTTCGGAGCTGGATCCTGCCGCTGTATTCCATTGTGACCTACTGCGCGGCTATTAAGGCAGTAGACTTCATCGTGGAGGGCCTGGACAAGGCCAAGTCCGCCATGATCGTCACCACAAAGGCCGACGCTATCAGCAATGCCCTCTCCGACGCCTTTGGCCGGGGCATTACCCATATCGGCGCCCGGGGATACTACTCCGGCACTGACCAGACCATCATCTACTTCGTAGTGAACCGCTTCCAAATCGCTAAAATGAAGGCCCTGGTAACGGAGGTGGACCCCGATGCGTTCATCACCATTTCCGAAGTTTCTGACGTGTTGGGCAGGAGCGTTCAGAAGTAAGCCAGTCACAGAAAAATATCCCGCGCCATTCGGCGCGGGATGTTTTCTGCATAGGGAGGCTTATTTGTTGTAGTTCCGCATCCGCCACACGATGGCGGAGACCTGGCCGCGGGTCAGGGTGTTGTTGGGCTTGAAGGTGCTGGTCCCGTTTGCGAAATAGCCCTCCACGATGCCGGCGGCATTCAGTGCCTGAACATAGGGGTCAGTGGTGTCGGTAAAGGGCTTCACGCTGGAGAGATTGTAGATGTCCAGCTTCAGCGACTTTGCGGCCAGCTGGGACACCTGCAGCCGGGTGATGGGCTTGCTCAGGTCCACATTACCGCTGACAAGTCCGTCGGCCTGGGCACGGGAGAGATAGCCGCTGAACACATGGGTGCCGGTCTTGGCCTGCTCGGGGTAACCGGCAGCCAGCATGATGAGCTTCAGCGCCGCACCATAGGTGATGGCGTTTTTTTCCTTAAAGGTGCCGTCGGTGTAGCCGTCAATGACCTTGGCGTCGGACAGCTCCGTCACATACTTGTAGCACCAGGTGGAGGAGCTGATGTCGGAGAAGGTCTTCCGGCTGCTCACCACACCCAGGCAGAACTTGCCGACGGCGATGGCAGTTCCATTTGCATCATAGGCCAGATAGGGGATCTCTACGGAGCCGGTGTAGTTGGTGGCGGGGATGAATTTCAGCTGGCTCATGGAATTGGAGGTACCGCTGTATGTGTACTTGATAGAGGTATTCGCCTTTGTGCTGAGGTAGCCGTCACTGATGGTAACGGTACCGACGCTGGCAGCGGGCAGCTCCAACAGCTGGATGGAGGCCAGAGCGGTGCCGGTGGCGCTGTACACCACACTGTAAAGGGAGGACGCGGGCATCGTGACAGCCGTGTTCTTGGGCGTGACGCCGTAGACCTCGGACACCGCGGACTTGGTCACGCTGATGAGAATGGTGCCCAGCACGGAGCCACTGGTGCCTTTGGCGGTGTACAGGATATAACCGCAGTAGTTGGAGCCGGAGGGAATATAGGTCAGCCGGTTCAGGTCAAGCTGGACAGCGCTGGGGCTGCGGTAGAAAGACTGACTCTTACAGTTCTGGCTGGTGAGCAGAGTCTTGCCGCTGCCGTAGTAGTCATAGTACAGGCTGCCGGCGGCGGGTACGCTCAGGATGTCCACGGACTGCAGGGTGCCGCCGGGATACTGCTTGGCGTAGGCCCGGGCGATGTCGTTGGCGTTGATCTGCACAGCGTTGCTGCCTGTGGCGTAATAGCGGACACTGCTGGTGGAGATGGCGCTGGTATCCGTGCTCTTGGAGGAGATGACCAGCGTGCCTGTGACCTTTTTGCTGCTGGACTTGTAGGCGACAAATTTCAGTGTCACCGTGCCGCTGAAGCTGTCGCTGGCGACGAAGCTCAGATCCTCCAGCGGGTAGCAGTAGTCGTCGTTGTCCGGGATGTCATCTTCGTCGTAATAGAAATAGTAGTCGTCCAGATCGCTGGCGCTGAAGACCTCTTCCTTTCTGGTGTCATAGCGGTAGTAGAGCTTGCCGCTGCTGTTTTTCAGGTTTTCGGAGTCGGTAAAGCGGACATACAGAATGTCGCCGGAATAGGACTTCTGGAAGAACGCATTGAAGTCATCCGGGTCAAATACCGCCTCTTCCTCCGGCTTGGCGACATAGTTGATGTCACCGGTTTTGCTGGAAGAAGTGCTCTTGACATCGCCGATCTCAATGCGAAGCGTACCCTTGACGGTCTGGGAACGGGTTTCGCCGTAAAGGGTGAAATCCAGCTCCACCACTTCACCGTCGGCATTATCGTCGGCATAGAAGGTCAGGTCGCTGATTTGATAATCCTCGTCATCGGAGGAGTTGTAATAGAAGTAATAGTCGTCCAGCGCGCTCTCGCGGATACGGACGTCGTCCTTTTTGGAATAGTCGTAGACGTACAGCTTGCCGCAGTCATCCAGGCCCTCACAGGCGGTGAACTCCAGGCGGTAGAAATTGCTGTATTCCTCCTCAAAGAGGTCCCGGAAGTCCCGCTTGTTGAAGGAGATGTCGTCATCGGGGTCTACCTCCCAGATAATATCGGCGGACTTGCTGCCGGACTTGCCGCTGGCTGTGATCTCCACAGTGCCTGTCACATAGCGGCTGCTGCTGGTGCCGTAGGCGGTAAAGGGCAGCTTCACGGTATCTTCAAAGTCGCTATCGGCCTTGAAGGACAAGCTATCCAGCGTGTACTCGTCGGCGGTGGTGACATAGCGGCTGTCATAGTAGAATGTGGCGTCCTCCAGATAGCGGTAGGAGAACTGGGTGGAACCGCAGGAGAGCGTTCCCTCATCAAAAGAATCGGAATCGGGCCGGTCAAAAACTACCCGGTAAACATCGCCGGAATACTTCTTCTGGAACAGTTTGTTGAAGTCAGAGCGGCTGAAGTTCACGATACTGCCGGGCTTCACCTCGTAGGAAATGGTGCTGGAGGTGCTGCTTTTGCTGTCGCCGTCCACCGCGATTTTCAGGGTGCCGTCCACATAATCCGAACTCTTGGTGCCCACAAGCCGGAATTTCAGAGACATGGTGCCGTCCGGCGCGTTCCGGTCCGCCACAAAGGTAAGGCCGGACAGCTGGCAATCGCTGCTGCTGGATATTTCACTGCTGGTATAGTAAAACCAGACATCTTTCATGTTATCTTCATCCAGAGACACGGTACGACCACTCTTGTTCGTCGCCGTAAAATACCCGTAATCCTCCAGGTCGCTGTAGTCTGTAAAGACCAGATAGGAAAAACTACTGCTACTGCTGCTGGCATAGTCGTTGTACAGGTCTCGGAAATCAGAGCGGCTGAGCTCCACTTCATCATCGGCATCCACATCGTAATTCACATCTGTTTTGGCCGCGGCTGCCGCAGGGATCATGCCGATGACCATGACCATGGCCAGCAGGAAGGCTGGCAGCTTCGTTTTCCATAATCGTTTCATAAAACAACCCTCCATCAAATCTCGAAAAATCCCGGAATCATGGTGACATAATATTCTTGTCTATACCATAGCTGAAAGCATATCTGTATTCATGAACAAATTGTGAACGCAGAAGCATTTCAACCTTAATTTTTTGAAATCCCATGTTTTCCTTTACAAATAAATTCACTTCCTATATAATACTATGGCTAAAGAAATTCGGAGAATGGAGAACCGCCATGGCTTTGATCGAATACGACGTTTACAAGCAGAAACTGCGGGACCTTGGCCCGGAGCTGGACAAGCTGTCCGCCGCGCTGGACATCGAGAGCGCGAAGCAGGAGGCCGCCCGCCTGGAGGATGAAACCGCCCAGGACGGCTTCTGGAACGACTTGGAGCGTTCCCAGAAGGTGCAGATGCGGCTGAAGCAGCTGCAGAACAAGGTGACCCGGCAGGAAAAGCTGATCGCTTCCTGGGAGGACCTGACTACCCTGTGTGAGATGGGCCAGGAAGAGGACGACGCCGATATCCTGGAGGAACTGAAAAGTGAGTTTGCCGAGCTGGAGGAGCGGGTAGAGGAGACCCGGATGACCACCCTGCTCTCCGGTGAGTACGACAACTCCAACGCCATTCTGCAGTTCCACGCCGGCGCCGGCGGCACCGAGGCTCAGGACTGGGCCCAGATGCTCTACCGGATGTACACCCGCTGGGCCGAGCGCCACGGCTTTGTCTACAAGATTCTGGACTATGAAGAGGGCGACGAAGCGGGTATCAAGTCCGCCGCTATCTCCATTGAGGGTGAAAACGCCTACGGTCTTCTGAAGAGCGAGAACGGTGTCCACCGTCTGGTCCGGGTGTCTCCTTTTGACGCCAACGCCCGCCGTCAGACCTCCTTCGCCGCCATCGAGGTGATGCCGGAGCTGGAGAACGACGACTCCGTGGAAATTCGTGAGGAAGACATCGAAATGCAGGTCTACCGGGCCAGCGGCGCCGGCGGCCAGCACGTCAACAAGACCTCCTCCGCCGTCCGCCTGATCCACAAGCCCACGGGCATCGTGGTGGCGTCCCAGCAGGAGCGCAGCCAGTTCCAGAACAAGGACAACTGCATGAAGATGTTGCGGGCCAAGCTGTTGGAGCTGAAAGCCCAGCAGCACGCGGAGAAGATCTCCGACATCAAGGGTGTGCAGATGAAGATCGAGTGGGGCAGCCAGATCCGCTCCTATGTGTTCATGCCCTACCAGATGGTGAAGGACACCCGGACGGGCTTTGAGACTAGCAACATCGACGGTGTGATGGACGGCGATTTGGACGGCTTCTTAAACGCCTACCTGACCCAGCTGGCCACCGGCGAACTGAAAAAGTAAAAGTTTTTGCCCCAGCTTTTTTCAAAAAGCTGGCGGGGTGCAGGGGCGGCGCCCCTGCGGAAAAGGCGCGGCTATGAGAGCCGCGTCCTTTTTCTGCCGATTTCCAAAGAGAAAGGAACATCCGTATATGAATGATAAGATCCCTGCTCCCGGCGGTGCGCCCCGGGAAAACAAGATGGGCGTCATGCCAGTCGGCCGCCTGCTGGCAGGCATGGCCGTCCCCATGATGATCTCCATGCTGGTGCAGGCCCTGTACAACGTGGTGGATAGTGTGTTCGTCTCCCGCATCAGCGAGAACGCCTTCAACGCCGTAGGACTGGCTTTCCCACTCCAGAGCCTGATGATCGCCGTGGGTGCCGGTACCGCCGTGGGCATCAACGCCCTGCTGTCCCGCTCTCTGGGTGAGAAGAAGCAGGAAATGGCGGACCGGGCAGCGGGCGCGGGCATCTTTTTGTCCCTGTGCAGCGCTGTGGTATTCGCCCTCATCGGCATTTTCCTCTCCCGGCCCTTCTTCATGGCGCAGGCCAAGACGGTGCCGGAGATCGTGGAGATGGGCACCGATTACACCCGCATCTGCCTGGGCTTGTCCGCGGGCATTTTCTGCCAGTTCTGCTTTGAGCGTCTGCTCCAGTCCACCGGACGGACCACACTGGCCATGTTTACCCAGCTTATCGGTGCCATTACCAACATCGTGCTGGACCCCATTTTCATCTTCGGCCTGTGCGGCGCGCCGAAGCTGGGCGTTACTGGCGCGGCGGTGGCCACGGTGCTGGGCCAGTTCGTGGGCGCAGGTCTGGCGATCCTGCTTAACTTAAAGAGGAATCCGGATATCAATCTCCGCCTTCGTCTCATCCGCTTTGACAAGCTGGCGGTACGGGAGATCTACCGGGTGGGCGTTCCCTCCATCATTATGCAGTCCATCGGCTCTGTGATGACCTTCGGCATGAACAAGATCCTGTTCGTGTTTACCCCCACCGCCACAGCGGTGTTTGGCGCCTATTTCAAGATTCAGAGCTTCATTTTCATGCCGGTATTCGGCCTGAACAACGGCATGGTGCCCATCATTTCGTATAACTACGGCGCTGCCCGGCTGGACCGAGTGAAGCGGACGGTAAAGCTGACGATCTGCACCGCCATGTGCATCATGACGGCGGGCTTCGCGGTGTTCCAGCTTGCCCCGGCCACCCTACTGTCCCTGTTCGACGCCTCCGCCGAAATGACCGCCATCGGCGTGCCCGCCCTGCGGATCATCAGCATCTCCTTCCTGCTGGCGGGCTTCTGCATCATCGCCGGCTCCGTGTGCCAGGCCATTGGCAACCCTATGTACAGCATGGTGGTGTCCATCTGCCGCCAGCTAGTGGTCCTGCTTCCCGCGGCATGGCTCCTGGCCCAGACGGGCCGTTTGGAGCTGGTGTGGTGGGCCTTCCCCATCGCGGAGATCGCCTCCGTGACCCTCAGCGCCGTCTTCCTGCGCCGCACCATGCGGACTGTCGAGGCGGAAATATCCAGCCGTGAAGCCTGATGCCTGCGAGAAGTAAAACGAGAAAGAATTCCCGCCAAAAGCACTTGCTTTTGGCGGGAATATTTTATGGTTCCTGAGCTTCACCGCAACAGTCCCGGACGACCTGAATGACCTGTCGGACGCTGTCTGTGAGATATTTGCTCTTATGGTGAGCCAGATAATACCGGCGGAAGAAGGAACCGTCCGTCACCGTCAATTCTTTCAGCGTTCTGTCCCGGAGGGGGTCCGCGATCAAAGACCGGGGCAGAATAGTAATGCCCAGCCCGGACTTGGCGCAGGTCAAAAGCGCGGAGGTGCTGGAGCTGTCCAGAAAAGCTGACGCAGACAGGCCGCCTGCCCGGAAAACGCCGTTGATGCTGTCCCGTGTGCCGCTGCCTTCCTCCCGCAGCAGCAGACGCTCCCCGGCCAGCTCCGCCAGTGTGATCTGTGCCTCTGCCCAGTAATCGGGGCGGCAGACTACTGCCATGGGCTCTCGGCACAGCGGGGTGGAGACCAGGCCGTCTGACAGCGTGACATTGTCCACCACGGCAAAGTCCAGCTCGTTGCGCAGCAGCATTTCCTCATTTTTCCGGGAGTTCACCACAAAAGCCCGCACCGTCACATGGGGCAGCTGGGCGGACAGGCACTGCAGGATGGCGGGCAGGCTTGTCTCGCCAAAGGGGACATGAACGCCGAAGCGGCAGCTGCCCATGTGGCGGGTCTCCTGCAATACCTGGACGGACTCCTGAAACTGGGAGAGGATGGTATCGGCGTACTGCAGCAGGGTCCTCCCGGCCTCTGTGATGTAAATGCGGCGGTTCATCCGCTCAAACAGCAGGGTTCCGTAAAAGCTCTCCAGCTCCCGGATGGCCAGACTGACTGCAGGCTGGGTCATGTTCAGCTGCTCCGCCGCCAGAGTGATGCTCTCTGTCCGGCAGACAGCGCGAAAAATCGTCAAATGGCGCAGCGTCATAGGTGGTCTCCTTAATACATTCTAAAATCAATATATATTCTATCATAACATATGGATTGAAGAATACAACTGGTGCGTGTATGGTAAGAACAGATTTTCAGAGAGGAGCGGTTCGGTTTGAAAGAAAAGAAAACCTCCCTGTGGACGCTGTTTTGGATGTTTGCTAAAATGGGAGCCATGACCTTCGGCGGCGGCTACGCCATGCTGCCCATTCTGCAGCGGGAGGTAGTGGAAGGGAAACACTGGGCCTCGGAAGAAGAGCTCATGGACTACTTTGCCATCGGACAGTGCACACCCGGCATCATCGCGGTGAATACCGCAACATTCATTGGGCAGAAGCAGCGGGGGATCCTCGGGGGCGTCATGTCTACGCTGGGCGTGGTGTTTCCCTCTGTTGTCATCATCTCGATTCTGGCAGGCCTCATCACAAACTTCTCCCACCTGGTATGGGTGCAGAACGCTTTTGCCGGTATTCAGGTGTGCGTCTGCGTGCTGATCTTCAACGCGGTGGTGAAGCTGCTGAAAAAGTCCGTGGTGGACAAGCGGACGGCGGGCATCTTCCTTGTAGTGCTGGCTGGCGGGGTATTTCTGGATATCTCACCGGCCTGGTTCGTGATCGCCGCGGCTGTGGTGGGCATCATTCTGAAAAACCTGGAGGTGAAGGGCAAATGAGTATTTATTTCCGGCTGTTCTGGGAATTTTTCAAAACCGGCCTGTTCGCCGTGGGCGGCGGCATGGCGACTCTTCCCTTCCTGAAGGACATCGGTGAGACTACCGGCTGGTACACCTATACGGAGCTGATGAACATGCTGGCGGTGTCCGAGTCCACGCCGGGGCCCATCGGCATCAATATGGCGACCTATGTGGGCTTCACGGCAGGCGGCGTCCCCGGCGCCGTCATCGCCACTTTGGGCGAGGTGACGCCCTCCATCATCGTCATCCTCATCGTGGCGGCCATGCTGAAAAAGTTCCAGAACAGCAGACTGGTGCGGGACGCATTCTACGGCCTGCGGCCTGCCTCCACCGGACTGATCGGCGCCGCCTGTGTGGCGGTGGTGCTGGAGGTATTGACGCATATCAATGTTCAGACAATGGATGGAAGCCTGCTGAACACGTTTTCCCTGGATGATGGCTCCGGGATATGCAACTGGCCAGGCCTTCTCCTGGCGGCGGTGCTGCTGATATTCACAAACAGGGTGAAGTACACAAAGGACCTCCATCCCATTGTGTTTATCGCCTTTTCTGCCGTGGTCGGCGTGATGGCCGGCGCTGCCGGTATTCTGTGAGATACGGCAGTTTGTATCAGGAAATATGCTCTTTTAAAATTTTGATTTCGGAGATAAAACTGCCCGGCAAAAGCTATGCTTTTGCCGGGCAGTTATTACGCGGTCGTTTCCAAACGGAAATTTTTGATTTTTGCGTTTACTTTTCGGATACGGCGGATGATTTTTTTATCTGCTCCTTTTTTTGATACATACATTCGTCCGCTCTTGAGAAGAGGGAATCTCCCGTCTCGCCCGGTTCGGTGCTCCGGGCAATGCCCAGCGCCAGCGTCACCGAGTAGGGCAGTCCCTGGCTCTTTTGCGCCAGTGACTGTTCCAGCCGCCAATCCGGTAGCATTTGCCGATGTCCTGAAATACTTCCTGGATGCTCTCCGCTGCGGCTATGATGGCTGCGTCTCCAGCGGAATGGCCGTAGGTGTCATTGATCTGCTTCAGACCGTTCAGGTCGATCATCACATAGACGGTGTGATCCGTCAGCTGTTTTTTCTGGTGTTCTTCCATTGCCATGCGGTTTTCAAGCCCTGTCAAGGCATCGGAATAAGCCAGCTTTTGATAGGCCTCCGCATGGATGCTCTTTTCCAACTGGGCATACAGCTTTCTGATATTCGTGATGCTCAGGCACAGAGTGAACAGCATCATGCCGATACTGTACAGGTAGGCGTAATTGGTGCCCAGTATCAGATAAAACAGGACCAGCGCCGCGATGCTGCACGCACCCAGCAGGATAAAGCCGCTGATAACGCCGCGGATATCCGGATTTCCACGGCGCAGATCCCGCACACAGAGAACCAGCACCGCCACGACAGAGCACATCAGCAGGAAGTGGCAGGTGAGCAAAGTGCCGTAGGGCTCCTTCCGGCCCAGCAGGTAGCACACAATCATCACAAAGAGATTTGCTGCTTGCAGCAGACACAGAATGTTCAGCGCCCGGCTTTGGCAGGACAGTATTTTGCGGATATACAAGAGTAAACAGATGGGCATTGACATGAATGTCACAAAAAAGAAGAACACGATCCGCACCGTATGGCCGGAAAAAGCATGGGGAGCCGGGAATCACACACCACCCAGATACCGGAGAAGAAGATGAACAACCCCAGAAACAGGCTGCTGTATGTTCGTTTCGATTTTCGGTGGCCGAGGAAAAAGCCTCCCGCAAGTACGATACAGCCCAGAATGGTGGTAAAACAGCCGAAGATCAGGGCGTACAGATTATCAAAAATGAATTTGGCGAACACTGCGTTGGAGCTTCCGAGATAGCTGTGGCCGGACAGAACCCGCTGGCCGCTGAGGGTCCCCTCTTTCGGCCGCAGCGTCAATGTGGCGCCAGTACACTCCTCCGGCAGGTCCACCCACAGGCGAACGGTACCGCCCATGCTGGGCGGTTCTTCATAGTTGACCAGCTCCTCGCCATCCAACAGAAGGGCCGCGCTGCACCAGAATACTTCCAGACTGACGGTATGGGCGCTCCCTTCCAGCTTTGGGATGGTATACACATAATCACGGAAGCCGTCGGGAGACGCCGGAGCAGCTGTCCACTGGTCCCGCAGAGAGATCAACTGCCCCTCGTTCAGCGCCCGGGGGTCGACGGCGCGGTCTTCATGCTTCCGACCGCCGCCAGTGCCGCCAAAAGCAGAGCAGCCAGGAGCGCGGCGACTGTATGTACTTGCTTTTTCATCTCGGCTCCCTGCTTTCCTTTGCCGCGGTTTCGCGAGAATCCGACGCAAACCGCAGTGTTTTTTACTATCATAAGGTGTAACGACATAAATACAAGAACTTGGCGGGGAGATTCTTGAATTTTACAAAAGAAAACCGGTGGGCTGTTTGGCAGCCCACCAGATCATACCCTGTTTTCGCACTCAGCCTTGACTGTCCACCTCATGCATATGGGCGATGAGGTCCAGCAGCTTGTTGGTGTAGCCCCACTCGTTGTCATACCAGGCGATGAGCTTGACGAAATCGTCGTCCAGCATGATGCCCGCGGTCTCGTCGAAGATGCAGGTCTGGGAGAAGCCCGTCAGGTCGGAGGAGACCACCTGGTCCCGGGTGCAGGTGATAATGCCCTTCATGCTGTTCTGGGCGGCGTTTTCCATCGCCACGCAGACGTCGTGATAGCTGGCGGGCTGGATGAGCCGGGCCGTCAGGTCCACTACGGATACATCATTGGTGGGGACACGGAAGCTCATGCCGGTCATTTTGCCCTTCAGCTCCGGAATGACCTGACCTACGGCCTTGGCCGCACCGGTGGAGGAGGGGATGATGTTGCCCAGAACACTGCGTCCGGTCCGCCAGTCCCGGCCAGCCCGGGAGTCCACAGCCTTCTGCTTGGCGGTGGCGGCGTGGATGGTGCTCATCAGGGCCTGCTTGATGCCGAAGGTATCGTTGATGACCTTGGTCATGGGGGCCAGGCAGTTGGTGGTGCAGGAGGCGTTGGAGACCACGTTCATATCCGGCGTGTAATTTTTGTGGTTCACGCCCATGACAAAGGTGGGCGTACAGTCGTCCTTGGAGGGGGCGGAGATGATGACCTTTTTGGCACCGCCTGCCAGGTGGACGGATGCCTTTTCCGTGGTATTATAAACGCCGGTGGACTCGATGATGTACTCCGCGCCGCAGTCATCCCAGTGGAGCTGGGACGCATCGCTCTCACTGTATACCCGAATTTTCTTCCCGTTCAGGATCAGATTTTTGCCGTCGTGCTCCACGCTGCCCTGGAACGTGCGGAACACGGAATCGTACTTCACCTGGTAGACCATATAATCCAGATCGGCGTTGCGCAGATTGATGCCGCAGATCTGATAACTGCTGCAGCCCCGCTCCACCATGATGCGCAGGGCGACCCGCCCGATCCGGCCGAAACCGTTGATGCCAACTTTGATAGCCATGTTCAAATTCCTCCACCGTTTATTCTGCCGGTCTGCCGGCAGGCGCAGCTTTGATTATAACAGCGCCTTTCGTAAAAGTTAATTATCATTACGTAAAATTTGCGCACATATATACAAAAATTTTTAATGAACTTACACAGAAGCTGTAGCTCGAAAACGATTACCGCAAAAAACGAGGTTTTCCGTACTTCTGCCGCTTATTTGAGAACTTCCGCTGTGCACAAGCGAATAAAACAGAAAGGCAGGCAGCATCCCGAACGGATACTGCCTACCTCTTTTGATGATCCATATTCATGTTTACCCTTCTGATCGTTTACTGCGCATTTCTGTTAACCGAACATATGGTAGTAAGCCTGCAGCATTACGGACAGCTTCTTCATTTCATGTCATCTCCTTTATTCTGTCGGGTTTATGCGGTCAGCCGAACATGTGGTAATAGGACTCGAGCATCACAGATAGCTTTTTCATTTCTCTCGCCTCCTTCGTGTTTCCCTTGGAACAATTATGATAATAAACCTCTTTCTTCAAAATGTGAAATACATATTAACTTGTGCTTACTATATCTTTAGCATATAATAAAAAACTGCTCAGACAAACGATACAGTGCGAGAAAAGGACGGGATGCATCGATGGACTTCCGCACACTCCAATATTTCATTGCCGTGGCGCAGGAGCTCAACTTTACCAGAGCCGCGGAAAAGCTGCAGATGAGCCAGCCGCCTCTCAGCAACCAGATCAAGGCTCTGGAGGAAGAACTGGGCGTTCAGCTGTTCGTCCGGGGTAAGCGGCGGCTGACGCTGACGGAAGCGGGCTCCTTGCTGCTGCAGCGGGCCATTCAGATGATGGACCTTTCGGAAAAGACCCGGCGGGACCTGTCCTCCCTGGGCAGCGAGCTCTCCGGGACCATCTGCCTCGGCATGGTGGAGGGCCGGGCCCCCTACCTGGCGGCCCGCTGGATCGCCGGCTTCCGGGAGGAATACCCGCTGGTGCGTTACGAGCTGTGGAACGGCAGCAGCGACGACGTGCTGGACCAGCTGCACCGGGGACTGGTGGACCTGGCCGTCATTGCTGCGCCCTATGACATGGAGCATCTGGAGGGCTTTTCCGTGGGACGGGAGCCCTGGGTGGCTATCATCTCCCGGAAGCATCCTTTGGCGGAGCTGCCGGGGATGGAATTGCCGCTTTACAGCCTTGTGGGTCAGTCACTGATCGTGCCCCGCCGCAAGTCCCGGGTAGAGGCCATTCGCCAGTGGTTCGCAAGTATCGGCGCGGAGCCGGACATTCTGTGCGAGATGTCCAACTACATGGATGCCGTGGCGCTGGCGGAGCAAAATGTGGGTATCAGCATCTTTCCGCAGACGACCTACACGCCCAACGCCCATGTGGTGTCCAAGTTGATCACCCAGCCGTCCAAACAGGTGGAATATGAGCTGGTCTGGGAGCGGGGGCAGCGGCTGCAGACCACGCTGGTCCGGGAATTTATCGGCTATGTCCGGGACTTCATCGAGGCGGACCTGATACACACGCCCCGCTTTCAGGTGCGGGAGGCAGAGTATCAGTTGCCGAAGGATACAAAAAACTTGTGAATTCCCCAAATCCGGGAGGAAGAAGGGCGGACCGCCCTATCAAAAAAACTGCGATGGACCACTGTCATAACGGTCCATCGCAGTTTTTTCAAATGATATACGGAATCAGAAGTCCAGGTTCACCCGTACGTCGTCCAGGGCGGGCGCTTTCTCAATCAGCCCCTGGGCCAGCATCCAGTCGATGTTCTCCTGCCAGCACTCGTCGGACTGGGATAGGAACTTGGCGGTCATGGTCTCCATCAGAGGCAGCAGGGTCTCCATGCTCTTGGCCTCCACGGTCTCGGACAGGGGGAAGTTCTCCTCGTTCTGGTTGGCAAGAAGGATGTTCAGTGCCTCCTTCGGGTTGGCCTGCATATCCGTAAAGCCCTTGTAGGATGCCCGCAGGAAGGCCGCAAGGGTCTCGCTGTCGTTGGCGATGGCCTCGTCGTTTGCCAGGAAAACACCCTCGTAATAGGTGGGCACGCCATAGTCGTCCAGGTCGAACCAGTTGACCTCGAAGCCCTCTTCCTCCATCTGGGGAACCTCGTGGTTGACGAGGCAGCCGATGGTGGCGTCCACATTGCCGGTGGTCATGGAGCTCATCAAGTCAAAGCCCACGTCGATCATGGTCACGTCGCTGTAATCCGCACCTACGTTTTCCATGATGCTGCGGGTCAACGCCTCGGACAGCTCCGTGCCGGCGTAGCCGATGGTCTTGCCCACCAGGTCGGAGGGGGAGGTGATGTTCTTCTCCTTCAGGGACAGGATGATGTTCAGGGGAGCCTGGACCACGGCGCCGATGGACTTCACCGGCACGTTCTGCTCCGCCCGGGCCTGAATGACGTCCTGCTGGTAGTACAGGCCGATGTCCGCCTTTCCGGCGGCCACCAGGGAGATGGCGTCATTGGCGTTGGAGGGGAAGCGGATGTTGACCTTCAGACCCTCCTGGGCGTAGTAGCCCTTGTCGATAGCCACGTACAAAAAGGCGTGGAGAGCGTTGGGATACCAGTCCAGCACCACGTCCAGTTCCTTCAGCTCAGTGCTTTCGGCGGGCTTTTCAGCGGTAGTGTTCCCGCCGCAGCCAGCCAGCAGGGACAGGCACAGCAGGGCGGAGAGAAGCATTGCAGTAAACTTTTTCACGGAAAATTCTCCATTCGTATTGTTTTTTCAAAGTGATAAAAGGGTTCTCAGGATTCGCCCCGCCACTTGACGGCTTTACGCTCGATGAGACCCACCACGGCCACCGCCAGCATGGCGACAGCACTGAGCAGGACGATGGGGGCGAATACCCCGGCGCCGTCCAGCTGGGTCATCATCCGGCGGGAGAAATACCCCAGGCCGCTCTGGGCGCCCAGCCATTCGCCGATGGCGGCGCCGATGACGCTCATAGGGACCGCCATTTTGATGGCGGAGAAGAAGTAGGGCAGGGCGCAGGGCACCTTGATTTTCAGGAAGATGTCCCGCTTGGTGGCACCGTAGGTCATCAGCAGCTCCGCCATCTCCGTCTTGGCGCCCCGGAGGCCGTCATACACCGTGATGGTGATGGGGAAAAAGGTGATGAGCACGGTGACCAGCACCTTGCTCCAAATGCCGTAGCCGAACCACAGCACGAACAGCGGCGCGATGGCGGTGGTGGGGATGGTCTGGGAGGCCACTACCACGGGATACAGGCACTTTTGCAGCAGGGGGCTCCAGTCCATGGCTACCGCCAGCCCCAAGCCCAGCACCAGGGAGATCAGCAGGCCCACGCCGGTGACCAGCATGGTGGCGGGCAGGTGGACGGTGAACAGGGGGACCCGCAGCTCCCAGAGCCGCTGCAGAATTTGGATAGGCGTGGGCAGGATATAGGCGGCGCCCACCTTCATGGCCCCCAGCTGCCACAAGAGCAGCAGGACGAAGAGGAAGATCAGGGCGGGCAGATTGCCCCGGTTGGTTTTTTTCATGGCCGCACCTGCTTTCTCAGCACGTCGATCAGGTCCTCCCGCAGGGCCACCATGTCGGGATGGGTCAGACATTCCCGGGTCCGGGGATAGGCGGCGGGAACGGGGACCTCCGTCAGGATATGGATAGGCGTGCTGGTGACAGCCAGGACGCTGCCGGAGAGAAAGACCGCCTCCTCCACGTCATGGGTGATGAAGAGGATGGTCTTCTTGTGCTTTTCCCACTGACCCAGCAGCCACTCCTGCATGGAGATGCGGGTGAGGAAATCCAGGGCGGAGAAGGGCTCGTCCAGCAGCAGAAGGTCGCTGCCGGTGAGCATGGTCCGAGCAAAGGCCGCCCGCTGGCGCATACCGCCGGAGAGCTCGTCTGGCATCTTGTCCCGGCAGCCTTCCAGACCCACGTCCGCCAGGGCGTCGTCGATCCGCTCCCGCCGCTCCGCTTTGGACAGCCCGCCCATGATCTCCAGGGGCAGGGCCAGGTTTTCGCCAATGGTCCGCCAGGGGAAGAGTAAATCTTTCTGGGGCATGTAGCCGCAGTAGTGCTTCTGCGCTCCGATGGGTTCGCCGCCCACCCGGATGGTGCCGGACTTGGGCTGCAGCAGGCCGTTGGTCATGCGGAAAATGGTGCTTTTGCCGCAGCCGCTGACGCCGATGATGCAGTGGAAGGAGCCGGGCTCCACGGAAAAACTCAGGTCATCGATGATGTCGAAGTCCTCGCCGGGGTACTGGTAGGAGACGTGTTCAAATTCCAACTGGCTCATGAACGCATCTCCCAGGCCATGTCCCAGAAGCCCAGCTCATAGCGGCTGCAATTCACAAAAATCTCTGCCAGACGGTCAAACTGGGCTTCGGTGGCGTCTTTTGCCAGCTCGTCCATCAGGTCCATAAGGGCCTGGTTGGTGGCGGCGTAGTCCTCGGAGGCGTAGCCCCGGACCCATTCGCCGTAAAAGGGGTGATCCGCAGCGCCGGGCAGCTTCGCCAGCGCCTGGCCGATCTCGGCGTAGCTCCAGGAGCAGGACAGGATGGAGGCTGCGATCTCCATGGGGCTGCCGGACTCGGCAACCGCCAGCATATAATGGGTATAGGACGTGTTGTCCAGAGCGGGTTTCACGGCAAACACCTGCTCCTCGGTGATGCCCAGCCGCTCCATATAGGCCCGGTGGATGTTCATCTCACCGCCCAGGATGGCGTCCACGTTTTTGGCGAAGGTGCGCATCAGCTCAGGGTCCCGGGCCTTCACCACGCCCAGGGCAAAGACCTTGGCGTAGTCAAAGAGGTACAGGTAGTCCTGCAGCATGAAATACTGGAATTTTTCCACGGGAAGCGTGCCGTCGCCGATACCGGTGACAAAGGGGTGGCGCAGGCACTCCTCCCAGATAGGGGCTGCCGCCTGACGCAGACTGGCAGAAACAGACAGGCTCATATCAGGCGTCCTCCCCGAAGTATTCGCTTTTCAGGTCAAAGAGGTGGTTCATGGGGCCCCGGCCGTGGCCCAGGTCCAGCATGGCGCCCAGGGCACCGGAAATGTATGCCTTGGCCCGCTCCACAGCGGATTCCAGGTCTTTGCCCTTGGCAAGGTTGGAGGCGATGGCGCTGGACAGAGTGCAGCCGGTGCCGTGGGTGTTGGGATTGTTGATGCGGCGGCCGTTGAACCAGCGGGCCTGGCCGTCCTTCCACAGCAGGTCGTTGGCGTCGTTCAGGTCGTGGCCACCCTTGCACAGCACGGCGCAGCCGTACTTTTCGCTGATGGTCCGGGCGGCAGTCTCCATATCGGCGGGGCTTTCAATTTTCATGTCCGCCAGAATTTCCGCCTCCGGGATGTTGGGAGTCAGGACCTCCGCCAGAGGCAGCAGCCGCTCCGTCAGGGCGCCGATGGCGTCATCCCGTAGGAGCTTGGAGCCGGAGGTGGCCACCATCACCGGGTCCACCACGATGTGCCTGGCGCCGTATTGGGTCAGCTTGTCCGCGATGACGGTGATGAGCTCGGCGGAGGAGACCATACCGATCTTCACCGCGTCGGGGAAAATATCGGTGAATACGGCGTCCAGCTCCGCTGCCAGGAAGGAGGGCGTGGCCTCCAGGATGTCTGTGACGCCGGTCGTGTTCTGGGCAGTCAGTGCGGTCACGGCGGTCATGGCGTATACGCCATTGGCTGTCATGGTCTTGATGTCTGCCTGGATACCGGCGCCTCCGCTGGAATCGCTTCCAGCGATCGATAATGCTGTTCTCATGGTAATTCTCCTTTCTTGTTTCAGCATTATTTTTTTGAGCGACGGAAGGTGGTGCCCCCGATCCGCCGCATTCCCGGTCTTGCCGGGGGGAGAACACAGCAAAAAGCCGCCCTCCCGCAAGGGGAGAACGGCGCCAATACCACGAAATGAAAAAAGCCCCGCAGCGGCCAATGCCGCCGGGGGGTTCACCGTGTGTCGTAAAAATGTAGCATGTTGCATCCCTACGTTGGCATTACCCAAATCAGGTGAGGTCGAGGGAAATCACCCTCCTCTCAGCCCTCTTTCCGAGAACTCCCTTGCGGGTCTATTCTAATGCGGGAGGAAAACTCTGTCAAGATGCTTTTTCCCTTTTGGCTCGCTTAAACGCAAACGATATGCGGCGTTTTTTTGTGCAGTTTTTCACTTGTAAATCCCGGGAAAGGGACTACAATGAGGCTCCGAAAAAAGCGTGTATTGCTGAGAAAGGAAGCTTTGACCATGTCTTATCACTATCTGCTGGACCTGGCGCTGATCCTGCTGAGCACGAAAGTACTGGGTATGGTGACCCGCCGGTTTCAGATGCCTCAGGTGGTAGGTGCCCTGCTGGCCGGCCTGATCCTGGGCCCCGCCATGCTGAATGTCCTCACCGAAACGGAATTTCTGTCCCGGCTCAGCGAGCTGGGCGTCATCGTGATCCTGTTTACCGCCGGAATGGGCACCGACCTGCGGGAGCTTCGGGCCGCCGGAAAGCCCGGCTTCTTGGTGGCCCTGTGCGGCGTGCTGGTGCCGCTGGCCATGGGTACCGCCTTTGGCGCCTTGGCGGGAAAGACCGGCTGGCTGCCGGGGAACACCCTGATGGAGGACGTGTTCCTGGGCACCATTCTGACCGCCACCTCCGTCAGTATCACCGTGGAGACGCTGAAGGAGCTGGGAAAGCTGGACACCAAGGTGGGCGGCACCATCCTGGCGGCGGCGCTGATCGACGATGTGCTGGGCTTGATCGCCCTGACGGTGGTTACCAGTCTGGCGGGCGAGGGCGTGAGCCTGATGGCGGTGCTGGTGAAGATCCTGCTGTTCTTCGTGTTCGCCATTGCGGTGGGCTTTGCCGCCGTCCGCTTTTTCCGCTGGATGATCGGCCGGGCATGTGGAAAGAACCTGCGGCGCTACCCGGTGCTGGCCTTTGTGCTGTGTCTACTGATGGCCTACTGCGCCGAGGAATTTTTCGGCGTGGCGGACATCATCGGTGCCTTTGCGGCGGGCCTGGTGGTATCCTCCACCCCCAAGGCCAAGTATATCGAGTCCAAGTTCGAACCGCTGAGCTATCTGCTGCTGACGCCGGTGTTCTTTGCCAACATCGGTATCAAGGCGGTTCTGCCGGAGCTGGACGGTGCCCTGGTGCTGTTCTCCCTGCTGCTTCTGGCGGTGGCCATCCTCTCCAAGGTCATCGGCTGCGGCCTGGGCGCGAAGCTCTGCGGCTTCAGCGGCCAAGAGTGCGTCCAGGTGGGCGCCGGTATGGCCTGCCGGGGTGAGGTAGCCCTGATCGTCGCCAACCGGGGGCTGTCCATCGGCGTCCTCAGCCAGGCGCTGATGACGCCAGTCATCATCACCGTGGTGGGCTGCGCCGTACTCACCCCTGTCCTGCTGAAGCTGGTGTTCCGCGGTAAAGCGCCGGAAAGCCTGCAGGAGAACGGTCTGGCGGACCGCTACCGGGAGGCGGAGCAGCTGGACATTGTGTCCGCTGATCTGCTGGAGCGGAACCGGAGCATGATGAAAAAGAGGGACAAATGATCGGCTTTTGAGAAAATATCGCCCCACGCCATTGGCGTGGGGCGGTATTCTATTTGGGGCTGGCGTCTCCCACGGAGCCATCGCCCTTCAATTCGTGGTAGACCTTCATGTCCGGACCGCCGGTGCCGGGAATGATGGGCTTTACCCGCTCTTTGCCGTGTTTGGCCTTCCCCTGAATGAGGGGGACCGGAGGCGCGTCGCTGCGGGGTTTGGTATGGGTCCAGTCCGGCCGGGCCATGCCTTTCTTTGCCATGAAATCACCTCGGGCATAGTCTGCCCGCAGGGATGCGTGCTATCCGGCGTCCGAAGATTTTGCGCAATTTTTCAAATCCCCCGCAGAGCCGGATAGAGCTTCTGATAGCGGGCGTACTGACTGTCGTACAGCGCCCGGTATTCGTTCCGGGGGCGGCAGACGGTGCCGTCTTCCTCCGGAGCGGAGCGCCCCGCGCCCTGCCGGGCCAGAGAAGCCAGGGCCCGGGCGGCCCGGAACTCCGTATCTCCCAGCACGGTGATGTCATGGCCCAGTACGTCCGCTAAGGTTTGGCACCAGACGGCCTCCCGGCCGCCTCCGCCGATGAGGGAGATGGACGTGGGCGGGACAGGGAGCTGCTCCAGCCCTTGCCGCAGAGAGAAGGCTACGCCCTCCAGACAGGCCCGGGCCAAATCGGCGGCGGTGGTCTCCGCCGTTATGCCGAAAAAGCAGCCCCGGGCTTCCGGGTCCAGCACGGGGAAGCGTTCTCCCACCAGATAGGGCAAAAACAGCACGCCGTGGCTGCCGGAGGCACTGTTTTTCAGCAGAGCGCTGACAGTCTCATAATCCGCCGTTCCCGCCGTTCTGGACAGCACGCCGGATATCCACTTGTGGACATTCCCGGCGTTCAGGAAGGGAACCACGTTGATATAGCAGCCCTCCGATGCGGCGGCCAGATTGAACACACCCGACTCCGTCAGCAGGATGTTGTCCGACACGGCGGCTACCCAGCCGGAGGTGCCCAAGTTGATGTTGTACTGCCCTGGCTCCCGGATGCCGCTGGCAAGGGTAGTGGCCCCGGCGTCGCCGATCCCGGCGAACACCGCCGTCCCGGCCCGGAAGCCGCAGGCGGTGGCTGATTCCGGGAGGACGGCGCCCACCTGCTGGTGGGGATGGTACAGCGCGGGGAACAGCTTCGCGTCCACCCCGGCGGCGGACAGAAGCTTTTCGTCCCAGCGCTTGCGGCGGATGTCCATGGCTCCCGCCGTGGCGCAGGCGGTCACATCCCCGGTGCAGACGCCGGTGAGCCGGGCAACAAAAAAGTCCTTGGAGCTGATGAGGATATGGGCTGTCCGGGCATACAGCTCCGGGTGGTGTTCTTTCAGCCACATTAGTTTGGGCAGGGGCAGGGAGCCGTCACAGCGGTTCCCGGTGGTGTGCAGGAAGTATTCTCCGCCGACGGCTTCTTCCAAAGCGGCGGCCTGGGCCTCTGCCCGGCCGTCGGAGTAGAGAATGGCGGGACAGACCGGGTTCAAATCCACGTCCAGGGGGATCAGATCCTGCATCTGGCCGCTCATGATGATGCCGCTGATGTCCTCTGCGGGGACTTCATCGGTGAACTGCCGGGAAATGGCGCAGAAAGCCGCCCACCAATCCTGGGGCGCCTGCTCCTGGAAGCCGTCATGGCAGAGGATGGACAATTCCACGGAGCGGGAGAGGACGGCCTCGCCCGCTTCGTTGACCAGTGTGCCCTTGACGGCGGTGGTGCCCGCGTCAAACGCGGCAATGTATGTCATATGGATTTCCTCCTTTACGCCGCGTCGCCGTGACCGGCCTTCTGAGCGATGACCGCCAGAATGATGATGCCGCCGGTGATGATGTTCTGCATGTAGCTGGGCATCTGGAGAATGGTGAGGCCGTTGGCCAGGATGCCCAGAATGGCGGCGCCTACCAGCGTGCCCACCGCGTTGGGGATACCCTTCCGGGACACGGTGCAGCCGATGAACACCGCCGCGTAGGACTGGAGGAAGTAGCCGTCACCGGCGGTGGTGTTGGCGGAGCCTACCCGGGAGGCGATCAGCATTCCGGTGACGCAGGCCATCACCGCACAGAGGGCAAAGGCGATGGTCTTGTACTTCTTCACCCGGATACCGGCGATCTTGGCTGTCTCCTCATTGCCGCCGATAGCATAGAACTTCCGGCCCAGGGTGGTGTGCTCCAGCAGAAAGAAGAACAGGGCCACGAACACCACCATCAAAATGGACAGCAGGGGGATGCGCCCCAGCTTGGCGGTGCCCAGGAAGGAGAAGGACTTGGGAATGCCCTCGAAAATCGTGGCGCCGCCGGAGAGGCGGTAAATGACGCCGGAGAGAACCGTGCTCATGCCCAAAGTGGTGATGAAGGACAGCACCCGGAACCGGGCCACCACCCAGCCATTCAGCAGGCCGATAAAGAAGCTGACCACAACGGGAACGAAGAAGCATACCGCCATGGGCAGGCCCTTTACCGCCAGCAGAGCGGCGATAATGCCGCCGAGAGACGCCATGCTGCCCACGGACAGGTCAAACTCGTTGACGCTCATGACCAGCGTGGTGCCCAGGGAGATCATCACCAGCAGGGAGATCTGGCGGGTGATGTTGATGAAGTTCGTCAGGGTGCAGAACTTGTCCGGGCGGATGAGGCTGAAGGCCGCCACGATGACCGCCAGCGCCAGGACGGTGCCGTAGGACTGCAAAATTTTCTTCGGTGTCAAGTGGCTCATGGCTGTGCCTCCTTCTCCTGGGTTTCGTAACAACAGGCCAGAACCTGCTGCGCGGTCAGATTTTCGTTCTTCCAGCAGGACCTGGTGCGTCCCCGGGACATCACCAGGATGTTGTCCGCCACCTCCAACAGCTCCTTGAGGTCGGAGGAGACGTACAGCACCCCGGCGCCCTCGTCGGCTTTTCGCCGCAGGAGGTGGTGGATGTCACTGCGGGTGGCCACGTCCACCGCCTGGGTGGGCTCGTCGCAGAGGAAAATGCGGGGAGCGGTCATCAGCGCCCGGGCGAACACCGCCTTTTGCTGGTTGCCGCCGGAGAGCTCCAGCATCCGCTGACCGGGGCTTGCCAATTTGATGTGCAGGGCATTGATCTGCTCCGCCGCCGCACGGTTCCCAGCTTTTGCCCGCAGAACGCCGTAGCGGGAAAAAGTATCGATGCTGGAGAGCAGGATGTTATCCCGGACGCTGAGGCTGCCGATCATGGCCTTGCCCCGGCGGTCCTCGGAAATGAGGACCATGCCGCTGCGGATGGCCTCCTCCGGCGTCAGACCGGGACGCTCTTTGCCATCCAGCAGTACCGTTCCGCTGGAAATGGCCCGACAGCCGAAGATACACTCCAGTAGCTCCGTCCGGCCGCTGCCGCCCAGGCCGAACAGGCCTAAAATTTCACCGCTGCGAAGGGATAGGCTTCCCTGCTTCACCCGGCCGTCCCGGGTGGCAAGGCTCTTTGCTTCCAGAAGAACGGGGCCAAAGCTCTCCCGGCGGGAGATGGGCTCCACCGCCGTCTGGTCGGTCATTTTTGCCACCAGTTCCTCCCGGGTGACGCTGGCAGTGGGGACGGTCTCCACCAACTGCCCGTTGCGGAATACGGTGACCCGGTCAGTCAGCAGGAAAATTTCATCCAGCCGGTGGGTGACATACAGGATGGAGGTTCCCTTTTCCCGCAGGCTTCGCAGCAGTTTGAAGAGGCGCTCTGCCTCCTGGTCCGTCAGGCTGGCGGTAGGTTCGTCCAGGATCAGCAGGCGGCAGTCGGTCATCATCGCCCGGACGATCTCCAGCTCCGTCCGCTGGGGCGGAGACAGCTCCGCCGCCGTCTTTTTCAAATCCACGTCAATGCCCAGGCCCTCCATGGTCTGCCGCACCCGGCGCTCCATGGCGGCCCAGTCCACCCGGCCAAGACGGGTGGGGTATTCCAGACCCAGATAGCAGTTTTCAATGCCGTTAAAGGTCGGGATCAGCGTCCGGTCCTGATGGATGACCCGGATGCCCAGCGCCCGGCTGTCCGCGGGAGAGGAGATGGTCACAGGCTCCCCGTTCCACAAAAGGCGGCCCTCCCGGAGCTGGTAGACCCCCGTCAGCAGCTTGATGAGGGTGGATTTGCCCGCGCCGTTTTCTCCCACCAGGCCGTGGATTTCTCCGGCGTCCAGCTAGAAATTGATGTCGCGCAGGGCGTAAATGCCGTTGAACTCCTTGCTGACGTGTTCCGTTTGCAGCAGCATGGCGGGCCTCCTTTCCTGGATATTCAGATGCTTGTGTTACTTGATGAAATCAGCAGCGTTGTCGGCGGTGATGAGGGTGGCCTCGGCGTACTTCTCGCCGGTGGCGATGGTCTCGCAGGCGAACAGCTTGCCCAAGTCCTCCACCACGATGTCCACCATGCCCTGGAAGTTCTGAGCCACGGTGGCTTTCAGGTTGGTGCCCTCCTGAATGAGGGAGACGGCCTGCTCGTTGCCGTCCACGCCGACCACCAGAATTTCATCCCGGCCAGCCTCTTGGCAGGCCTGGGTGGCGCCGATGGCGGGTTCATCCCAGCCGCAGAGGATGGCGGTGATGGAGCCCTTGTCGGGGTTCGCCAGCAGCAGGTTCTGGACGATGTCCTGGGCGTCGTTGATGGGCTGCTCGGCGGGAACGTGCTGCTCGGTGATGAGGGACAGCTTGTCGTTGGCGGCGATCAGCTCGTCGAAGGCCTCGCAGCGCTTCACCACGCCGGGATGGGGCCGGTGGGTCAGGGTGATGACGGTGCCCTCGCCGCCCATCAGGTCGTCAAAGAGATAGCCGGCGATCAGCTCGCCCATCTGGTGGTTGTCGCTGGTGGCGTTGACCTGCATCCCATCGATGTAACCGCTGTCCACGCCGAAGACGGGGATCCCCGCGTCCATGGCCTCCCGGAGCTGGTTTTCCAGCTGGGTGGGGTCGGCGCTGACCAGCACGATGGCGTCGGTGCCGGAGGCGGTGACGTCCTCAATGCGGCTTGCCAGCTCCGCAAAGTCGTTGGCGGTGTCGATGACGTTGACCTCGGCGCCCTGAGCGGTCAGGTCGTTCTCCAGATAGCCCACCATCTGGTTGGTGGTGACGGAGGCCATGTAGGGGGTCATGACGGAGACGGTCTTGCCGGAGAAGGGGCTTTCTTCCGCCGCGGCAGGCTGTTCCGCCGGAGCAGAGGATTCAGCGGATGTACCGCCGCAGGCGGCCAGGGACAGCAGCAGCGTCAGGGCTGCCAGCAGAGAGACAAACTTTTTCATTTCAGGTTCCTCCTCAAAATTGCTTGATGATTGCTTGATACCGGACGCCCGGGCCGCTTACGCTTCCCGTACCGCGTCTTTCATACGTTTCACATAGTCCACCACATAGGGGACGGCCTCCCGCCCGTACTGGGCGATGAGCTTGACGATGGCACTGCCCACAATAGCCCCGTCGGAGAGACCTGCCATCTTCTTCGCCTGCTCCGGCGTGGAGATGCCGAAGCCCACGGCGCAGGGCAGGGCGGAGCTGGCCCGGATGAGCTGCACCATGGCGCCGATGTCCGTGGTGATCTCACTGCGGACGCCGGTGACGCCCAGAGAGGACACCACGTAGATAAAGCCGTTGGCCTCTCTTGCCACCACTGCGATGCGGTCCTCGGAGGTGGGGGCCACCATGGAGATGAGGTCCACGCCGTACTTCTTGCAGATGGGGTCGAACTCGTCCTTCTCCTCATAGGGGATGTCCGGCAAAATCAGGCCGTCGATACCGATGTCGGCACAGGTAGAGATGAACTTCTCCGCACCGTAGGAGAACACCACGTTGGCGTAGGTCATGAACACCATAGGGATGGTGACGTCTTTCCGCAGGTCCCGCACCAGATCGAAAATCTTATCGGTGGTGGCTCCGGCGGACAGGGCCCGGACGTTGGCCGCCTGAATGACGGGGCCTTCGGCGGTGGGATCGGAGAAGGGAATGCCCAACTCGATGAGGTCGGCACCCGCCTCCGCCATGGCCCGGACGACCTTGGCGGTGGTCTCCAGGTCCGGGTCGCCGCAGGTGACGAATGGGATGAACGCCTTGCCATTTGCAAAGGCCTTTGTAATGTTACTCATGAAGATACTCCCCTCTGTACCGGGCGATGGCCGCACAGTCCTTGTCGCCCCGGCCGGAGATATTGACAACGATGATCTGGTCCTTGCCCATGGTGGGGGCCAGTTTTCTGGCGTAAGCCACCGCGTGGGCGGACTCGATAGCGGGGATAATGCCCTCCATCCGGGAGAGGTACTCGAAGGCCACCACCGCCTCCTCGTCAGTGACGGGGACGTACTCGGCCCGGCCGGTGTCATGGAGGTGGGCGTGCTCGGGGCCGATGCCGGGGTAATCCAGTCCAGCGGAAATAGAATACACCGGGGCGATCTGCCCGAACTGGTCCTGGCAGAAGTAGCTCTTCATGCCGTGGAAGATGCCCAGCCGCCCCGTGGCGATGGTGGCCGCCGTCTCGGCGGTGTCTACGCCCCGGCCCGCCGCCTCACAGCCGATAAGGCGGACGGAGGGGTCGCCAATGAAGTGGTAGAAAGCGCCGATGGCGTTGGAGCCGCCGCCGACGCAGGCGATGACGGCGTCGGGGAGTTTTCCCTCCTTTTCCATCAGCTGCTCCTTAATTTCCCTGGAGATAACGGACTGGAAATCCCGGACCATGGTGGGGAAGGGGTGGGGGCCCATGACGGAGCCCAGGCAGTAGTGGGTGTCGGCGATGCGGTTGGTCCACTCCCGGAAAGCGGCGGAGCAGGCGTCCTTCAGCGTGCCGGTGCCGGTGGTAACGGGGATGACCTCCGCGCCCAGAAGCCGCATCCGGTAGACGTTCAGGGCCTGGCGCTTCGTGTCCTCCTCGCCCATGAACACCACACACTCCATGCCCATCAAAGCGGCGGCGGTGGCGGTGGCCACGCCGTGTTGGCCTGCGCCCGTCTCGGCGATGAGGCGGGTCTTGCCCATTTTCTTCGCCAGCAGTGCCTGACCCAGCACGTTGTTGAT
>JAGBDS010000027.1 GCA_017937405.1 Oscillibacter sp. | reverse complement strand
GGCCAAGGGTTTGCCTACAGCTTCCTTCAGATTCCCCGTCACCGAGGACACCCTTGCTGTTCGGCTATGCGCTTCCCACCACCGGGCGCGCTCGGGACTTTCACCCGTTAGATTTCGCCCATGCCGGGCGCACAGAGAAAGAGCCGCGCCGAAAGGCGCGGCTCTGGGTATCACATCTTCTCCGGCGCGTCCACACCGATGAGCTTGAGGCCGTTTTTCAGCACCACGCGGGTGTCGTCCGCCAGCTTCAGCCGGGCAGCCTGGACCGCAGGCTCCTCGCCCTTGATGCGGCAGGCGTTGTAGAAGCGGTGGAAGCAGGCCGCCAGCTCCTGGAGGTAGCGGTTGATGTGGCTGGGGTCGTAGTCCCGGGCCGCCAGCTTCACTTCCTCGCAGAACTGGGCGATCTGCTTGATGAGGGCCTGCTCGGTTTCTCCGCTCAGCAGGCTCATATCCACATCCGCCTGCTGGGGAACGGTGACACCCTCCTCAGCCAGGGCCCGCAGCAGGGAGCAGATACGGGCGTGAGCGTATTCCACGTAGTAGATGGGGTTTTCGCTGTCCTCCCGGACGGCCAGACCCAGGTCGAACTCCATCTGGGTGTCGGGCTTGGCGTTGAAGTACCACCGGGCGGCATCCACGCTGACCTCGTCCAGCAGGTCGGAAAGGCTGATGGCCTTGCCGGTACGCTTGCTCATCCGGACCAGCTCGCCGTCCCGCAACAGCTTCACCAGCTGCATCAGCACGATGTCCAGCTTCTCGCTGCCGTTCAGGCCCAGGGCGTCCAGCGCGCCCTTCAAGCGGGCCACATGGCCGTGGTGGTCGGCGCCCCAGATGTTGATGACCTTATCGAAGCCCCGGACGGCGAACTTGTTGCGGTGGTAGGCGATGTCGGCGGCAAAGTAGGTGTAGAAGCCGTTGGCCCGGCGGAGCACGTCGTCCTTCAGCTCCAGCTTCTCGATGTCCTTCTCCTTCTTGCCCGCCTTCAGCAGGTTCTCCCGCATGATCTCAGCGGTCTTGAGCCACAGGGCGCCGTCCTTCTCGTAGGTCCAGCCCTTTTCGGTCAGCATATCCACCGTCTCGGCAACATATCCGCTCTCGTGGAGGGTAGACTCGTAGAACCAGTTGTCGTACTCGATCTTATACCGCTGGAGGTCGGTCTTCATCTTGGGCAGGTTCACGGAAAGGCCGAACTGGGCCAGCGTCTCCTGCCGCTCTGCCTCAGAAACGTTCAGCAGCTTGTCGCCGTTCTGGTCGTAGTAGGCCTGGGCCAGCTCCTTGATGTCGCCGCCCTGGTAGCCATCCTCGGGGAAAGGAACGTTCTCCTCACCCTTGATGATCTGCAGATACCGGGCCTCGATGGAGTGGGCGAACTTGTCGATCTGATGGCCGGCGTCGTTGACGTAGAACTCCCGGGTCACATCGGCGCCGCAGGTCTCCAGCACGGCGGCCAAAGTGTCGCCCAGGACGCCGCCACGGGCATTACCCATGTGCATGGGGCCGGTGGGGTTGGCGGAGACGAACTCCACCATGATCTTCTGTCCCTTCAGGCCGTCGTTGGTGCCGTAGGCGTCCCCCTCGGCCTCCACGGCGGCACAGACGCCCTCATACCAGCTGTCGTCAAGGCGGAAGTTCAGGAAGCCGGGGCCCGCGATCTCGGCGGAGGCAAAATAGGAACCGTTCAGGTCCATGTGGTCCAGCAGAGCCTGGGCAATGTTCCGGGGAGGCTGCCGCAGCGCCTTGGAGGCCGCCAGGGCAAAGGTTGTGGTGAAGTCGCCGTTGGCGGTGTCCTTGGGGATCTCCACCGGGGCGGTCTTTACCTCGGCCTGGGGCAGGGTGCCGTCAGCCACCGCCGCCTGGTAAGCAGCCATCGCCAAGGCCGCCGCCTGGTCCTTCGCGTTTTGTACCATGTTGATCATATCAAAATACCTCTTCTGTTCATAATCTATCTCAATGTTTCCGCCTGACTCGAATTTTAAAACAGTTTCGCCCGGTAACAGTATGCTCCACAGCGATGGAGTATTTGATCTCCATCAATCCGCCCCGTTCGGACAGGTTGTGCTTCAGTTCGCTGGTCTGGATGTCCACCGACAGCTCCCCGAAAGGTGTTTCATACAGGGACGTATGCTGCCGGCCCTCCTCGAACACCATCTGGGAGTTCACCGCGCCGCTGCGGGTCAGGGTGACCCGGGGGCCCTTTACCTCGAAGGTGGTGGTAGTCCCCTCCATACCGGTAAGCTCGCTCTCCTCATAGGACAGCACGATGCCGTCCTCCGTCAATGCCATCGTCCCCTCGGTCATCAGCTCCGTGGCGTCGGGGTCGATATCGTCAAAATACTGCTCACCCCGGATGGACAGCAGCACCGGCAGCTTATTCTCTTCAATACTGGTCAATGTCGATCCTCCGTGCCGTATGGCGCATATTTTCCCGCAAAAATACCGATGCGATACGCTCGAAATCCTCCGGGCGGTCACTGACGTAGAACTCCGTCTCTCCCTGGCGGTTCTCGTCCGCCCGGAGACCCTCCGCCTTCAGCATCCGTTTCAGTTCAAAGGCGGATTCCTCTCCCGCCGAGACCAATGTCACATCCGGGCCCATCACATCCGCGATAATTTCCGTCAGCAGCGGATAGTGAGTGCAGCCCAAAATCAGAGTGTCGATGCCCGTGGCCTTCAGGGGCTCCAGGTACTCCCGGGCCACCGTCTCGATGACCACATCGCCCCGCTGGATGCGTCCGTTTTCCACCAGCGGCACGAACAGCGGGCAGGGCTTGCCGATGACCTCCACGTCTGGGTCCAGCCGCCGCAGAGTAGCCTCGTAGGCGCCGGAGCGGATGGAGGCCAGAGTGGCGATGATACCCACCTTCTTGCTTTTCGTCACCAGCAGGGCACGGCGGCAGGTCGGCTCCACCACTCCCACGATGGGCAGGTCGTTCTCCGCCTGGAGCGTGTCCAGTGAGGTGGTCGTCACAGTGCCGCAGGCGATCAGAATGGCCTTGAGGTCAAAGGAACGCAGGAACCGCACATCCTGCCGTGCATATTTTAAAATGGTCTCCTTGGAGCGTCCGCCGTAGGGCACCCGGGCGGTATCTCCGAAATAAATCAAATTCTCCTCCGGCAGGATCTTCCAGAGGGAGTGGACCGCCGTCAGGCCGCCCAGGCCGGAGTCAAACACGCCGATAGGCCGTGCATCCATGTCCGCTCCTCCCTTCTCCATACTGTTCCGGCGCGAATCGCACCAGAATTACACCAGGGTTATATATTATACTATGAGCAAGGATTTGCCGCAAGACAGATTTTAGCCTTTTTACCCTGTTTTTTATATAGAATTTTACTTGCTACTCTGCTATAATCATACTAACATCCGTTTCACACTGTTGTAACCCGTTTGGGGAGGTGTATATCCGTGAAAATTGAACTAACAGAACAGCAGTACCGCTATCTGCTGGATCTGGTGTACATAGGCAACTGGGTGATGAACTCCACCCGGGAGGATGACCGCATCAAGGAGTACGACGAGGTGGAGAGCCTCATCTTCTCCCACTGCCTCCAGCACAAGATGAGCAAGCTGGTGGAGCTGTACCGGGGCGAGCTGATCCCCTCCCGGGCCTTCGCCGACGGCGGCATCCATGAAGCCATTGAGAGCTACGAGGACGTGGTGTTTTACGAAATTCTGGCGGAGGAGCTGGCCCTGCGGGACATGGACGGCGAACCGCTGACCCGGGAGAACTACGGCGCCCTGATGGACCGTATCGACGCGTATTTATCTGAATTTGACCAGCACGGAACGGACAATATCTCTGTTGATTTGGACGAATGACTGAGAAAGAAAAGGAGAACAACATGGCTGAAACATCGAAGGTCTTTTTCGCGGATTTCCGCTGCCCCACCTGGCGGGAGAACCTGCCTCAGAAGCTGGCCCGCCTGATGATGACCGCAGGCTTCGGCGACATCGACATGGAGGACAAATACGTCGCCATCAAGATGCACTTCGGCGAGCCGGGGAACCTGGCCTATCTGCGGCCCAACTGGGCCAAGGTAGTGGTGGACCTGGTAAAAGACAAGGGCGGCAAGCCCTTCCTGACGGACTGCAACACCTTGTACGTCGGCGGCCGGAAGAACGCCCTGGACCACATCGAGTCCGCCTACGTCAACGGCTTTACTCCCTACTCCACCGGCTGCCACATCATCATTGCCGACGGCCTGAAGGGCACCGACGAAGTGGAAGTCCCCGTGGAGGGCGGCGAGTATGTAAAGGCCGCCAAGATCGGCCGGGCGGTAATGGATGCCGATGTGTTCGTCTCCCTGACCCACTTCAAAGGCCATGAGCAGGCGGGCATGGGCGGCACCCTGAAAAACATCGGCATGGGCTGCGGCTCCCGGGCAGGCAAGATGGAGCAGCACAACTCCGGCAAGCCCTTCGTCAAGCAGAAGCATTGCGTGGGCTGCCGTGCCTGCGCCAAGATCTGCGCCCACGGCGCGCCCCAGTTCGGTGAGGACGGCAAGGCCACCATCGACACCGACAAGTGCGTGGGCTGCGCCCGGTGCCTGGCCATCTGCCCCAAGGACGCCATCCAGTGCATGTACGACGAAGCCCCGGCCATTCTGAACAAGAAGATCGCCGAATACACCAAGGCCGTGGTGGACGGACGCCCCTGCTTCCACGTGTCCCTGGTGATGGACGTGTCCCCCAACTGCGACTGCCACAGCGAGAACGACGTGCCCATCGTCCCCAACGTGGGTATGTTCGCCTCCTTCGACCCCGTGGCTCTGGACCAGGCCTGCGCCGACGCGGTACTGGGCCAGACGGCCATTCCCAATTCCGTGCTGTACGACTCCGAGTGCCTGTGCAACCAGGGTGATTATTTCCAGATGGCCCACCCGGACACCGAGTGGCAGGTCTGCCTGGAACACGCTGAAAAGCTGGGCCTGGGCACCCGGGCCTACGAGCTGGTCAAAATCTAATGAAAAAGGACTTCCGCCACAGGTGCGGAAGTCCTTTTTCGGAAATACTACTTTTATGCGAACAGCGCATTGAAGCTGTTCACCACGTCGTCCGCGCCCTCGCTCAGAGCGATGAGCATGACGTAATTGCCGTTAGAAACAATACGGGAGCCGTTCTTCCAGCCCTCGATGGTCTGGGGATACCAGGCGCCGCCAGGGTTTTCGTCGTCGCCCACCTGATAGTTAACGCGGGCCTGGAAGATGTCCTTCACCGCCTGCACATCGGCGGCGTTCTCCACCTCCACCAGGGCCAGCTCGCCTACGGCAGCGGAGATCATGGCGGTGTACACGCCGCACTGCTTCGTCTTGATGGCGGACAGGCCGGGATAGAAGGCGTCCAGCACCTCGCCCTCCGCCTGCATCATGGCAGGGCGGTTCTCTCCGGAAGCTACTGTCTCAAAGAAGGCCGCCAGGTCCACGCTCTTGCTCTCCGCAGGCTTTTCAGCGGGCTTCTCAGCCGGTTTTTCGACAGGCTTCTGGGCAGGCTTCTCCACCGGTTTTTGGACAGGCTTGCTCTCCGGCTTCTGGGTCGTATCGGCAGGCAGGCTGCCGCCATCCGGCTTTTCCGCCGGGTCCGCGGGCAGGTTTTCCGGTTCGGCTGCGTCAGTTTCCATGCTGCCATCTGCGTCCTGGGTTTCGCTGACCTCCTCCCCGGCTTCCGGAGCCTCCTGGGGCTGGTCAACCGTGCCGTCCACATCCTCAGCGGGAGCGGTCACTTCCTGTTCCGGCGTCCCGGCGTCATCCTTCCCACCGCCGCAGGCGGTCAGGGCCGCCAGCATGGACAGGGCCAGCAGCAGGGCAAGCAGTCTCTTCTTCATCACGTATGTTCTCCTCTTGTTTGATTTCTTGTTTCGAAGGGCGCAGCCCTTCGCCTTTCGCATTCTTTTGACGGAAACATCCGCTAAAAAGTTCCCGCCTTTTTTACTTTTTTGAAATCGCCCAAATCGTCACCCCAGAAAGGAGTCCCTTCATGAAGCACACCCGCAAAGACCTTCTGGACATCTTTGTCATCGGCTTCGCCCTGTTTTCCATGTTTTTCGGGGCGGGCAACGTCATTTTCCCGCCCTATCTGGGCCTGGGCTGCGGAAAACAGTGGTTCCTGGGCTTCGTTTGCTACTACCTTGCGGACATCGGCCTGGCCCTGCTGGCCCTGTTCGCCATCCTCCGCCAGGGCGGGCCGGAGGGCGTCACCCGGCGGCTGGGAAAGGTGCCCGCCGCCCTTTTGATGAGCGCCATCGTGCTGTGTATCGGCCCCATGCTGGCCATCCCACGGACGGCAGCCACCACTTACGAAATGTCCCTGGCACCGCTGGTATCCAGCTTCAGCCCTGTGCTGTTCTCGGCCCTGTTCTTCCTGCTCATTCTGTTTCTCTGCGTGAGAGAATCCGCCGTGGTGGACATCGTGGGCAAGGTCCTGACCCCCGCCCTTCTGCTCGGCCTGCTGGTCCTGATCGTCATGGGCGTTCTGGACCCTATCGGCCCGGTGCCCGACCGGGTGCTGGTGGACAACGTGCCCTTCACGGGCATCGAGGCAGGCTACCAGACCATGGATGTGCTGGCGGCCATGGTATTCGGCATCATCGTGCTGAAAAGCGCCAAGTCCAAAGGCCACGATGATCCCAAATCCCTGTTCCGGGTGGTGGCCGGAGCTGGCGTGGTGGCGGGAGCGGCGCTGCTGGTGGTCTATCTGGGGCTGACCTATCTGGGCGTCACCATGTCCCGGTTCTTCGACCTCTCCGTGCTGCGGACCTATCTGGTGGTGGCTATCGTGCGCAACCTTATGGGCTACGCGGGTATCGTGCTGTTCTCCGTGGTGGTGGCCCTGGCCTGTGTCACCACCGCCGTGGCCTTGGTCAGCTCTGCCGCCGGGTACTTTTCTGACCTCTCCGGCGGGCGGCTCCGCTACTCCTGGCTGGCCGCCGCCATCTGCCTGTTCAGCGCCGTTGTATCCTGCATTGGCCTGGACCAGATCGTCTCCATTGCCGCCCCTGTTTTAAACATCGTCTATCCGCCCACGCTGGTGCTGATCTTCCTGTCTTTCTTCGACAGGCATATCCGCTCTGACTGGGTGTTCCGTATGGCGGCCCTGGGCGCTCTGGTCACCAGTCTTCTGACCACAGCGGCGGATTTTGGCGTATCCCTGCCCTTCCTGGCCCGGCTGCCCCTAGCGGAGTTCGGCTTCGGCTGGGTGCTGCCTGCGGCGGTATGCGGTGCCATCGGCGCGCTGGTAGGCCGAAAAAGGACATAGGCGAGACAGTCAAAAAGAGGGCCGGGGATTTCCCAGTCCTCTTTTTTGCGTCGTTTTTTGATTGCAAATCGTATTTTCCTGTTGGAATATCACATTTCGTATCAGAATGTGACGACTTCCTGGGCGGGCTTCTCGCAGGGGCCGATGGACATGACGTGCATCACCGGGCCCTTGCCCTTGTAAGCCTCGTGCTTCTCCACCGCCATGCGGGCGGTGACCTCGATCCAGTCCCGGTTCTGGTACTGGTTCAGATTCATGCCCTTGGCAATGAGCCCCAGGAACTGCACGTCGTTCTCACAGCAGACCATGGCGAATCGGCCGGGGCAATGGATGCCGGGGTACTTCTGGGAATGGCACATGATGAGCTTCATGTGGACGGTTTTCCCCGCCCAGCGGTCCGGGTGGTCCATGACGTCCACATACCAGACGCCGAAATCGTCGTCCGGAATGTCGATGACCTCCTGCTCCAGGTCAAAGGGGCAGGTATCGTCATTGTTGTAGTCCTCGCTGGTGCCGTCCTCCATCTCCAGATAGATGTCCGCCCGGCGGTTCACCATGCGGAGGTTCCGCTTCCGCAGGGCGTCCCGCAGCTCCGGCGTGCAGCGGTTGAACACCAGCATGTCCGCGTTGGTGATCTTCTCCATCATCATCTGGCCCATATTCTTGGCGTACATCTCAAAGGTGGACGCCTGGACGAAGGTCATGATCTGGTACAGCACCCAGTTGGCGGGCAAAACTTCCCTGTAAAGGCGTTCCATTTGCCACATGCCGTTGTACTCAATGAGGACCTGTTTGGGCTTGTACTGCTTCTCCCACGCCTTGAGCTGGGAGCACTTCAGATCCTCCTCGTCCTCCACGGTGACCACGGTCACGTTGTCCAGGGCTTTGGGATTGTATTCTTCCTCGCCCTCCTCGCAGCAGATCAGCAGAGTGCGGTCCTGGCGGGCAAAGCCGTCCTCCAGGATGCCGTTGATGAAATTGGTCTTGCCGCCGTCCAGAAAGCCGGCGACCAGATAAACAGGAATATCAGCCATTGTAAAGTTCGTTCCCTTTCTGGTGTTACGGGCCTTTCATAGAGAAGTTTGTTCGTTGTCGGGCACAAAACCTTATCTACGCACAGGCCGCGTAGCGCGTTAAAGTTCTTTTTGGTCCTTTTCCTTTCAAGAAAAAGGATCACAGGCCGAACAGCTCGGCCAGCTTGTCTTCCTTCAGCTCGGCGCCGATGACGCACAGGCGGCCGGTGTAGTCGGGATGGCCCGCCCGGACATCGTGCTCCTCGGGCACGTAGTCGAATTCGATCCAGGCGCCATTCTCGCCGCTGACGATGCCCTTGGCCCGCAGGATTTTGCCGTACTCGCCGGAGTCCAGCGCGGTCAGGATGCGCGCGATATCAGCCTGGGTGAAAGACTTGGGCGTCTCCTTGCCCCAAGAGGTGAACACCTCGTCGGCGTGGTGATGATGGTGATGGTGGCAGGAGCAGTCGGGATCGTCGCACTCATGGCCGTGGTCGTGATGATGCTCATGCTCCTCGTGGTCATGGTCGTGATAATGGTGATGCTCGTGTTCATCCTCGTCATCGTCATCATGGTGATGGTGATGATGCTCATGTTCGTCATCGTCGTCATCGTCCTCATCATGGCCGTGGTGATGGTGCTCATGCTCCTCGTGGTCATGGTCGTGATGATGGTGATGCTCGTGCTCGGCCTCCTCAGCCTCGTGCTCCTCCCGCATCTTCGCCAGCAGTTCGTCCGCCAGGGATACCTTCTCCATAGCGGAGAGGATCACCTTGCCGTCCAGCGTATCCCAGGGGGTGGTCAGGATGGCGGCGTCGGGGTTCTTCTCCCGCAGCAGGGCAACGGCGGCCTCCAGCTTCTCCTGGGTCAGTTTCTGGGTCCGGGAGAGGATGATGGCGCCGGCAGCCTCGATCTGGTTGTTGTAGAACTCACCGAAGTTCTTCATATAGACCTTCACCTTGGTGGCGTCAGCCACGGTGACAAAGCTGTTCAGCTTCATCTCCGGCACATCGGCCACGGTGTTCTCCACCGCCACGATGACGTCGCTGAGCTTGCCCACGCCGGAGGGCTCGATGAGGATGCGGTCAGGGTGGAACTGGTCCGCCACTTCCTTCAGCGCCTTGTTGAAGTCACCCACCAGGGAGCAGCAGATGCAGCCGGAAGACATCTCGCTGATCTGGACGCCGGACTCCTTCAAAAAGCCGCCGTCGATGCTGATCTCGCCAAATTCATTCTCAATCAGCACCAACTTCTCGCCGGGGAAGGCCTCCGCCAGCAGTTTTTTGATGAGGGTCGTCTTGCCCGCGCCCAAAAAGCCGGAGATAATGTCGATTTTCGTCATGGTATCAAGTCCTTTTCATAAAATTTCATGAACAGCACTTATGATACCACGAAAATGGGAAAATGCAACCAAATCACAAAAACTTTACAGCTTTTTCGGTGTTTTTCCCTCGGATAGCCCGGCACACCTCCCCGCTCATGGCCGCCAGGCACAGCAGATTCGGCCCGCACATCAGCGCGTTACAGATATCGGCGAAGGCGAACACCGTCCCCAGCTCCAGTCCTGCCCCCAGAAAGGCCGCCAGGGCGTACGCCACCCGGTACAGCAGCCGCCCCCGGCCCCGGGAGAGGTAGGTGAACGTCACCTCTCCCTGATACTCCCAGCCCACGATAGTAGCAAACGCAAAGAGAACGATGGACAGCGACACGAAGCGGGCACCCCAGGGACCCAGTACCGTCTGAAACGCCAGGATGGTCAGCGCCGCGCCGTCCACAGGCAGCCCCGCACTGTCCACAGTCCCCAGCACCCCGGAACAGCAAATAGCAAGACCGGTGACGGTGCAGATGACGATGGTATCAAAAAAGGCGCCGGTCATGCTGATGTAGCCCTGCCGCACCGGATCGGCGCAGTCCACCGCCGAGGCGGCGATGCCCGCGGAACCAAGGCCCGCCTCGTTGGAGAACACGCCCCTTGCCACGCCCCACCGGGCGGCGGTCATCCATCCGGCGGCGCCCCCGGCTGCCGCCCGGGGCGAAAAGGCGCACCGGAAAATTTCCGCCACGCTGCCGGGCAGATTTGCCAGATTGCCGAAAATCACCGCCAGCCCCGCCGCCAGATAGACGGCCCCCATCACCGGGACCAGGGCGGCTGCTACTTTGGAGATGCTACGGATGCCGCCCAGGATAATGACCAACGCCAGTCCTGCCGTGACCGCGCCCACCGTCCACACAGGCAGTCCAAAGGCACTCGCCAGTGCTCCGGCAATGGAGTTGGACTGGGTCATGCTACCGATGCCCAGGGACGCCCCCACGGCGAACAGGGCGAACACCGTCCCCAGCATCCCGCCGTTCCGCCGCTCGAAAGCAGCCTCCAGCACATACATGGGGCCGCCCACCCATTGACCCTGCCGGTCCCGCCTCCGGTACCGCACCGCCAGCAGGCTCTCCGAAAAGATAGTCGCCATACCGAACAGGGCCGACAGCTCCATCCACACCAGTGCCCCCGGCCCGCCCGCCACCAGCGCCGTGGCGACGCCCACGATGTTCCCAGTGCCGATGCTGGCGGCAAGGGCCGTCATCAGGGCGGAAAAGGGAGACACGCCGTCCTTCCCCGGCTGCCGGGCCTCCCGGCCCAGGGCGGAGCGCAGGGCATATCCCAGACGCCGCCAGGGCAGCAGCCGCATCCGCAGAGTCAGAAATACCCCGGTCCCCAGCAGCAGCGCCAGGGTGCCGGGGCCCCACAGCAATTCGTTGACGGCGTGCAGCATCCCTTATCCCCTCCATTTTCCGATATAGACAAGGTATGCGGAAATGGAGGCGAAAATGCAAAAGCCGGAGCCGCCGATGCGGCCCCGGCTGGAAAAAGCGATGGCTTTACAGGTTGATTTCCGGCTTCTCCCCGCTGGCCTGGCTCAGCAGAGGCTGCACCTGAGCCAGGAAGGCGTCTACCTGGTCCGGGCAGCGACCGATGTAGGCGCTGGGGGTCAGGACGGCCTCCATCTCCTCCTCGGTCATGCCGAAGGCGGGCTCAGCAGCCAGACGGTGCAGCAGGTCGCACTTTTCGCCCTCCTTCATCTTGGCCGTGGCGGCCATGGAGCAGGTGCGGATGATCTCGTGCAGCTCCTGGCGGTTGCCGCCCCGCTTCACGGCCTCCATCATCAGGTTCTCCGTGGCGATGAAGGGCAGGTACTCCCGGACGGTGGCGTCCACCACCTTCTCGTTGACGTGCAGGCCGTCGGTGACGTTCTGGGCCAGCCGCAGGATGGCGTCGGCGCAGAGGAAACCCTCGGGCATGGAGATACGGCGGTTGGCAGAGTCGTCCAGAGTCCGCTCCAGCCACTGGACGGAGGCGGTCATGGGAGCGTTCATGGCGTCGGCCATCAGGTAACGGCTCAGGGAGCAGATGCGCTCGGAGCGCATGGGGTTGCGCTTGTAGGCCATGGCGCTGGAGCCGATCTGATTCTTCTCAAAGGGCTCCTCCACCTGGCGGTCATGCTGCAGCAGGCGGATGTCGTTGGCCATACGGTAGCAGCTCTGGGCGATGGAGCTCAGGCAATTCAGGATGCGGCTGTCCACCTTCCGGGGATAGGTCTGGCCGCAGACGGGGAAGCACTTGTCAAAGCCGAACTCGGCGGAGATCTGGCGGTTCATCTCGTCGATCTTCTCGCCGTCGCCCTCGAACAGGTCCATGAAGCTGGCCTCGGTGCCGGTGGTGCCCCGGCAGCCCAGGAACTTCATATTGTCCAGCACAAAGTCCAACTCCTCCAGGTCGGCCAGCAGGTCCTGCATCCACAAGGTAGCCCGCTTGCCCACGGTCACCAGCTGGGCGGGCTGATAGTGGGTGTAGCCCAGAGTAGGAGTGGCCTTGTACTGCTCCGCAAACTTGGAAAGGTTCGCCAGCACGGCGATGAGCTCGCCCCGGAGATACCGCAGGCCCTCCCGGTAGATGATGAGGTCGGCGTTGTCGGTGACGTAGCAGCTCGTGGCGCCCAGATGGATGATGCCGGCGGCGGAGGGGGCTACCTTGCCGTAGGTATACACATGGGCCATGACGTCGTGGCGGACTTCCTTCTCCCGCGCGGCGGCCATCTCATAGTCGATGTCGGTCAGGTGAGCTTCCAGCTCCGCCACCTGCTCGGCGGTGACGGGGAGGCCCAGGTTGTGCTCCGCCCGGGCCAGGGCCACCCACAGGCGGCGCCAGGTCTGGATGCGCATATCGGCGGAGAACAGGTGCAGCATGAACTGGGAGGCGTACCGGGACGCCAGGGGAGATTCATAACGGTCTTTAGACATAGCAAGGTCAACCTTTCGTGATTTTGTTGTGAGACGGCGCAAGAGGAGACGGCAGTCTCCTCTTGCGGTGGTTCGTTATAGTCGCCACAGTTGAAAAGAATCCGGAGGATTCTTTTCAATACAGCGCTGCGAAGCATCGCTGTGGGCCGCATATGCGGCCTTCTGTAGCAGCCTTCAAAGGAAACGCATACGCGCTTTGCGCGCCAGCGGACCGATGGTCCGCTGGTTGAGAAAGCGCCATGGCGCTTTCTCAACTGCGTTGACTTTATCGAATAATGATAGAATCGCGCTCGGGTCCCACAGAGACGTAGGTAATGCGGCAGCCGATCTGCTGCTCTACATACTCCACGTAGTTCCGGGCGGCCTCGGGCAGGTCCTCCCACTTCCGGACGCCGGAGATGTCGCACTTCCAGCCAGGCATGGTGGTCATGACGGGCTTGGCGTCGGGCAGGACGACGGGGAAGGGGAAGTAGTCGATTTCCTCGCCGCAGAGCTCATAGCGGGCGCAGATGGGGATCTCGTCCAGATAGCTCAGCACGTCCAGCTTGGTCAGGGCGATGTCGGTAGCGCCCTGGCACTGGATGCCATAGCGAGTGGCCACGATGTCGATGGGGCCCACCCGGCGGGGGCGGCCGGTCTTGGCTCCGTACTCGCCGCCGGCTTCACGGAGCTTCTCAGCCTCCTCGCCGAACCACTCGCAGGTGAAGGGGCCCTCGCCCACGCAGGAGGAGTAGGCCTTCACCACGCCCACGACCTTCTCGATCTTGGCCTCGGGATAACCGGAGCCCACGGGGGCGTAAGCGGCAATGGGGTTGGAGGAGGTAGTCATGGGATAGATGCCGTAGTCCAGGTCACGGAGAGAGCCCAGCTGGGCCTCGAACAGGATACTCTTGCCCTCCTTGTTGGCCTGGCGCAGGAAGGCGCCGGTATCGCAGATAAATGGCTTGATCTTCTCGCCGAAGTCCGCCACCCACTTCTTCAGATCATCCATGGTGTAGGGCTTGGCGCCGTAGACCCGCTCCAGGGTCAGGTTCTTCCACTCCAGGATGCCCTCCAGATGGTCCCACAGCTTCTCGGGGTACAGCAGCTCGCCAGCCATGACGGTCTTCTTCTGATACTTGTCAGAATAGAAAGGCGCGATGCCCTGCTTGGTGGAGCCGTACTTCTTATCCGCCAGACGGGCCTCCTCCAGGCCGTCCAGATCCCGGTGCCAGGGCAGCAGCAGAGAGGCGCGGTCGCTGATCTTCAGGTTCTCGGGAGTGATGGACACGCCCTTGGAGATCACGTCCTGCATCTCGGTCCACAGGTTCTCACAGTCCAGAGCCACGCCGTTGCCCAGAACGTTCACCACGCCTGGGCGGAAAATGCCGGAGGGCAGCAGGTGCAGTGCAAACTTGCCTTTCTCGTTGACGACGGTGTGACCGGCGTTGCCGCCGCCCTGATAGCGGACGACCACGTCATAGTCGCTGGTCAGCAGGTCCACCATGCGGCCCTTGCCCTCGTCGCCCCAGTTGATGCCTACGATGGCGCAATTCGACATAATCAAAAAACCTCCCGGTTTTATTTTGCATGTTGCGGGCATGATTGCCCAACCTAAGCTATTATATCGACACTTTTCCCATAAGTAAAGAACAAACTTGTTATATCGAGGATAATTTTTTCTAATAGGTCAACCTTTCGGTGTCGCTTGCAAAAAACACTCTTGCGGCTTTTGTTTTCGGACATTATAATAAAAATATTATCGTGAAAGGACTTACCGCTTTGAAACGTTTTCAAAAATACCGTCTTCCCCTGCCGCTGACCTTTCTGGCGGCGGTTTTGCTGGCTGGCTGCATCACCCTGCTGGCCCTGTGGTGCCAACCCAACGCATTGCGGATAGTATTGGCCCATTTCAAGGCCCAGCCCCTGCTCATCGTACTGAACGCCATGCCCATCGGCCTTTTGCTGCTGATATGCACCTGCCTGTTCCGCAATGTGTTTTTCGGCGCGGCGCTGGTGAATTTCGGCGTCTGCGCCCTGTCCATCGCCAACCGCATCAAGCTGGAGGTCCGGGACGAGCCGGTGTTCCCCCGGGACTTCGGCCTTTTGAAGGAAGTCGGCAGCGCCATGGGGGCTTACGACATCCGCTTCCCTGTGGGCGTCATCGCCGTGGTGGTGGTCACGACCCTGCTACTGGCCGCCCTGGGTGTTTTTATCGGCTGCAAGCCCTTCCCCGTGAAAAAGTTCCAGGGCTGGCTGGGCAGTCTGCTGGGCGCCGCCGCCAGCTTTGCCGTGCTGGTGGTACTGATCCTGACGGTCTACGCCTCCAACAACCTGTACAACTCCTTCCGCGTCACCAACGCCTATTATATCCCCTCGGTGTTCAACGAGTTGGGCTTCCCCTACTGTTTCTGCCACCAGTTCACCACTTATCCCGTGGACAAGCCGGAGGGCTTCCGCAGGGCCGACGCGGAGAGCTGGGACGATGCGGAGACAGACAGCGTTCCCGGCAAGCCGGTGAATGTGGTCATGGTGATGAATGAGGCCTTCTCCGACATCACCGACAGCCCCGCTTTCGCCTTTGCCGCTGAAAACGACCCGCTGGCGAACTTCCACGCTTTACAAGCCGATCCCCACGCCATCTCCGGCCATGTGGTGGTGCCCGGCTTCGCGGGCGGAACCGCCAACACGGAGTTCGACGTGCTGACCGGCATGCAGACCAACGCCCTGTCCGCCACCACCACCTCCGCCATGCGGGTCATCAACCGGAATCTGGACAGCCTGTTCCGGGTGTTCCGTGCCGACGGCTACCGCACCTCTTTTTTCCACCCCGGCAACGACTGGTTCTACAACCGGGAGAACGTCTACCGCTGGTTCGGCGCGGAAAAAACGGTATTCATCGACCAGATGGAGGAGCCGGTATACAAGGGCACCTGGGTGGCAGACGAGTACCTGATTGGCCTCATTCAGGACGAATTTGAGGAGACCATGGCGTCCGGCCAGCCCCTGTTCCACTTCACCACCACCATCCAGAACCACATGTCCTACACCACCGCCAAGTACGGCGAGGGCTACGACTTCCCGCCCGTGAAGCTGAACATCCCCGTGTCCGAGGATGTGGAGACCATGCTCCGGGTCTACACCGAGGGCGTCCGGGATGCAGACACTATGCTGGGCAGCCTGTGGGACTACTTCGCCCAGCGGCAGGAGCCGGTGGTGCTGGTGTACTTCGGCGACCACTTGCCCTATCTGGGGGACAACCAGAAGGGCTATGCGGAATTGGGCTATACAGGGCAATCCAACTGGGCGGAGCTGACCTCCTTTGAGACGCCCTATGTCATCTGGGCCAACGACGCGGCGGCGGAAGCCCTGGATTGGGAGAACGCCGTCACCGCCCTGGAGCTGCCGAAGCAAATCTCCGCCTCCTTCCTGGGGGCTGCCGTGCTGGAGCTGACGGGCCGGGGCGACGACACCGCCTGGTTCTCCTTCCTGAACGACCTGCGCCGGGAGGCCCCGGTGGTACAGAAGCAGTCCTGCCTGCTCTCCGACGGCACGCTGACCCAGACGACCGATGATGCCTTGTCCGCCGCTATCCGCCAGTGGCGGCAGTGGAGCTACTACAAGTTGCGGTACAAGGAGATCCACGAATGAAAAGCAAACAGATCGCCCTTTGCGGCCTGCTGTGCGCCTTGGCGGTAATATTGTTACTCCTTGGCGGCGTCCTGGGCATCGGCATGTTTGCTGGCCCCATTCTCGCCATGGCCGTACTCCTGCCCATTCTGGAGGAATACGGACCAAAGACAGCCGCCGCGGCTTACGGTGCCGCCGCCATTTTGGCGCTGCTGCTGGTTCCGGACCGGGAAACCGCTCTGGTTTTCGCATTCTTCGGCTGGTATCCCCTGCTGCGGCCCCGGCTGGACCGTATCCCCTCCCGTTTAGTACGGCTCTTGGTGAAGCTGGCGGTGTGCAATGGTATCATCGCCGTGCTGTACGGCCTGGTGCTGCGCTTGATGGGCCTGACAGCCGACCTGCTGGACGCTTCCCGCTGGATGAATCTGCTGTTGCTGCTCATTGCCAACGTCACGTTCCTGGTGATGGACCGGGCTTTGAACCGTCTGACGTTCTTGTGGCATCGTAAGCTGCGGAAACAGTTCTTTCGATAAAAAAATTCCTGTCTGGAATCCAGACAGGAATTTTTTATTTCTTATCTTCATTCTCATGGAAGTGCTTCCACACCGCCTCCGCCGCGCTCCGAGGCACCACAGCGGCCAGGGTCTCCACATCCGCCTCCTTGATGGCTTTGATGGTTCCGAAGGCCTTCCGCAGTTCCTCCCGCCGCTTGGGACCCACGCCGGGGATGCCGTCCAGCGCCGACTTCATAGTGCTCTTCGTGTGGCTCTCGTGGTGGTAGGTGATGGCGAAGCGGTGGGTCTCCTCCTGGATCTGCCCGATGAGGGTAAACACCGGCTGGTAGTTTCCGATGCCGATCTCCCGGCCATCCGGCGTCACCAAAGCCCGGGTGCGGTGGCGGTCGTCCTTCACCATGCCGAAAATGGGGATGTGTACATCAAATCTCCTTGCCACCTCCAGGGCAGCCTTGGCGTGGGTCTCGCCGCCGTCGATGAGAAACACATCCGGCAGGGGCAGGAACTTTTCGTCCCCGTCCGCCGCCCGCTGGAGCCGCCGGGTCAGCACCTCCTGCATGGAGGCGTAGTCGTCGGGGTGGCCCTCCAAAGACTGGATGCGGAACCGGCGGTAGGCGGATTTCAAGGGGCGGACGCCGCTGTACACCACCATGGAGGCCACGATATCGCTCTTGCCTGTATTGGAAATATCAAAAGACTCCATCCGCTTGGGCGGCGCGGGCAGGTCCAGCAGCTTACCCAGCAGCTCCAGAGTGTGGGCAGTGCGCTCCTCGGCGGTGGTGGCCCGTTCCGCCTCCTCGGCGGCGTTCCGCTGGGCCATGGCCCGCAGCTCCGCCTTTTCGCCCCGCTGAGGGACATGGACCCAGACCTTATGGCCCGCCCGCTTTGTCAGGACCTCGGACAGGTCGTCGCAGTACCCCTCCGTCTCAAAGGGCAGCAGAATCTCATGTGGCAGGATGGCCCGGGGCAGGTAATACTGGGCCGTCAGGGCGGAGAGCATCTCCGCCTCGCCCTCCTCCATGGGGGCGGTGAACAGCTCCGTCTCCCGGCCCGCCAGGTTGCCGTTTTCCATGTGCAGCACCGCGTAGCAGCACTTGCCGCTGCCCCGGTACAGGCCCCAGATGTCCGTGTCGGCGCACAGGCCCGCAATGACCGTCTGCTTTTTACTCAGGGCGCTGATGGCGTTGATGCGGTCCCGGAGCTGGGCCGCCTGCTCGAACCGCAGCGCCTCGGCTTCCGCCTCCATCTCCTCCGTCATCTCCCGCAGGAGCTGCTTCGACTTGCCCTCCAGCAGCTGGCAGGCCTGCCGGATACGGCGGTTGTACTCCTCCGCCGTCATGTCGGGACGGCAGAAGCCGTCGCACCGGCCCATGTGGAAATTCAGGCAGGGCCGCTCCGCGCCGATGTCCTTGGGGAATTTCCGGCTGCAGGTGGGCAGCCGCAGGGCGGAGAGCACCGCGTCCAGCGCCTGCCGGGTTTCGAAGCGGCCTCCGAAGGGGCCGAAGTACCGGGCGCCGTCATTGGCCACCCGGTTCGTCATAGTGAACCGGGGGTAGGCCTCCCGGGACAGGCGCACAAAGGGATAGCCCTTGTCGTCCTTCAGGAGGATGTTGTAGCGGGGCATATGGCGCTTGATGAGGGAGTTTTCCAGCACCAGGGCCTCGAACTCGCTGGAGACGAAAATGGTGTCGAAGTGGTCCACCTGGCTCACCATCTGACGGGTCTTGGCGGTGTGGGAGGCGCTGTCCTGGAAGTACTGGCTGACCCGGTTTTTCAGTTTTTTTGCCTTGCCCACATAGATGACCTTCCCGGTCTTGTCCATCATGAGATAGACGCCGGGGCTGAGGGGCAGGTCGTTGGCTTTTTCCTTCAGCTCTTCCTTTGTCACAGAACACGCCTCCTTTCGTTTATAGTCCCCAGATATTCCGAACCACACCCCAAACCAGCAAAAACGCCAGCAAGGCGGGGCTGATGGCCCTCTCCGCCTTTCCGCAGGCGCCGTTTTTCCACAGCCGGACCACCAGCCACGCCAGCACCGGGAACGCCAGCACCAGCCCCCAGTTGTATCCCAGAGCCTCCCGGAACCGCCCGTGAAGCAAAGTCAGGCACAGATCCGTGACGCCGCAGCCGGGGCAGCGAAAACCTGTAATACGGTAAAACAAACAAGGAATACGTACCCCCAGGGGAATCAATACGAGGCCGTAAAACAAACCGGCGCAGAGGATCCCCGCGCCGGTCTTATACAGCGTTGACCGCTTACGCGGCATATTTGTTCAACTCCGACTGCATCAGCGCGTAGGAGATGATACCGAATCCGAAAATGCCCAGCAGCAGATACAGAATGCCCAGGTGTCCGCCGCCCATTCCGCCGCGGCTGACCTCATACTGCTCCAGGGCCTCGCCGGAGACATACAGCCAGTACCAGCCGTAGATGCCGCAGGTCACGATGGTCAGCAGCAGCACCAATCCGCCGGACATAGCGCCCTCCCGCCCGGTAAGGCGGTTCGTATCCTCCGCCAGGCAGTACAGCCAATACCAGCCGTACAGGCCGCAGGACAGCACGGTAAACACGATGCACAGCGCGATGTTTTTCTTCTCCACCATATCCATCACCCTCCGGCATACCGCCGGAATCCCTTTCCGAATATTTATATGGCTGATTATATCATATGCGGCCCACCCGCGCAAGGCACACAAAAAAGACGCGGTCCCGCATCAAGCAGGACCGCATGGAGTTCCGTATTTTCTTACTCGCCGAAATTGTCGTTCACCAGGTCCACCAGGGCGGCTACGGCTTCCTTCTCATCGGAGCCGTCCGCGATCAGGGTGATGGCGGTGCCCTTCACGATGCCCAGGGACAGAACGCCCAGCAGGCTCTTGGCATTGACGCGGCGGTCCTCCTTCTCGACCCAGATACCGCTCTTGAACTCGTTGGCCTTCTGGATGAAGAAAGTCGCGGGTCTGGCGTGCAGACCTACCTCATTGTTAACAGTGATCTCCTGAGTATACATGACACAGCTCTCCTTTTCTATACCAAGTTATTCTCAGCTTCGCATAGCAAGTCAACTTTTGATACTGATATCATCATAACTGGTTTTTCCCGTTCCGTCAACGGCGTTTTTCACAAATGTTTGGGAAAAACTGCGGTATTGAAAAACGGCTTTTTGGTAGTTTAGCCCACCAAAGCCGAAACATACAGGGGAAACCCCCGCTTTTTCGTCCGTGACCAGCAAAAAACCGCCGCAAAAGCGGCGGTTTTGCGTGCGTAATGCTCAGTAGTTGGTGGCTTTCACCTGGAAGTATGCCTGGGGATGTGCGCACACGGGGCAGACAGCGGGAGCGCTTTCAGCCACTTCCACATGGCCGCAGTTCCGGCAGAACCACATGACCTTCTCGCCCTTCTTGAAGACCTCGCCCTTCTTCAGGTTGTCCAGCAGCTTCAGATATCGCTCCTCATGGGTCTTCTCGATCTTCGCCACTCCCTCGAACTGGGCGGCCAGAGCCAGGAAGCCCTCCTCCTCGGCGGTGCGGGCCATGTCGGCGTACATCTTGGTCCACTCCTCGTTCTCGCCGGCGGCGGCCGCTGCCAGATTCTCCTCAGTGGAGCCGATGCCGCTCAGGGCCTTGAACCACAGCTTGGCGTGCTCTTTCTCATTCAGAGCTGTCTCCTGGAAAATGGCCGCGATCTGCTCGTAGCCCTCCTTCTTGGCCTTGCTGGCAAAGTAGTCGTACTTATTCCGGGCCTGGGACTCCCCCGCAAAAGCGATCCACAGATTAGCTTCAGTCTTGCTTCCCTTCAGTTCCATCATCATATCTCCTTTCAAATTTCTGACGGCTGCTCTGCCCCACAGGCGGGGCAAACGCCGTTGAATACAAGTTCATGTCCGGTGATGGCCCAGCCATCTCCGGCAGGCTCCCAGTCCAACGCCGGGTCATAGGGCAGCGCCAAGTCCGCCACCTGTCCGCAGCGGATGCAGCGGATATGGGTGTGGGGCGGCAGCACGGCGTCAAACCGGGCCACGGGACCCTCCAGCTCCCGCAGACGGCCCTCCTGGGCCATCTGATGGAGGTTGCGGTACACGGTCCCCAGACTCAGCCGGGGCATTTCTGGCCGCAGCGCCTCATATACCATCTGGGCGGAGGGATGCTCCATGGAGGCCCGCACGGCCTCGTAGATCCGTTCCCGCTGCTGGGAAAACCGCTGTACCTTCATCTCCGCCCTCCTTATTAATAATAATTACTATTATTTATATAACATAGTTCTTTTCAAAATGCAAGTGTGATTTTTAAAAAAGGAAAATTTTTTAGGAATTTCTGAAATGCATGCGGGCACAATAGGATTCGGGTATCGCGCTTGCAAAGACCCGTGCAAAGGAGGAGACGACATGAAAAGAAGTCTGACGCTCTTGCTAGCCTCCCTGTTCCTGGTGTTTTCCCTGACCGCCTGCGGCGGCAACGGCAAGAACAACAATGGTCAGAACGGCAACGATCAAAATAACAGCGCCGTTACCGGCGAAACCGCCGACAACAACGGAAACAATGGTCCCGCTGAGAACGGCACCAACGGTACCGCCAACAACGGGAACGCCGGCAACGGAGCCACCGCCAACAGCGGCGTCAATAATGGCACCACAAACAATGGTAACGGCGGTCTGGTGGATGACACCGGCGATGTCCTGGAAGACATCGGCAACGGCACCAGAGACGTTCTGGATGACGCCGGCCGGGCTCTGACCGGCAATAACGGCACTGCCAACCGCCCCACCGCCAACGGCACCTATTGATCCTTCGCAAACCATGAAAGGACTCCGGCCAGCGCCGGAGTCCTCGTTTTTATTTCCTTTTTGGAAAATATTTTGTATAATGGTTTTACTTTATGAGAAATGAGGCGCGGTATGCATCAGGAATTCACCATGCGGCCCATTGCCCGCATCCACAGCGATTTTTCCACAAAATTCGGCGTTCCACGGCAAAGCGGCCTGGTGGACAGTCTGGAGGCCACCGTGGTGTTTGAGTCGGAATTTCGGAACCCGGACGCCCTCCGGGGATTGGAGGGCTTTTCCCACATCTGGCTGGTTTGGGTATTCGACCAGGCAGTGCGGAAGCACTGGTCCCCCACGGTCCGCCCGCCCCGGTTGGGGGGAAACACGAGGATGGGCGTGTTCGCCACCCGTTCCCCTTTTCGGCCCAACCCCATCGCTCTGAGCTGTGTGAAGCTGGCGGGCATAGAAGAGACAGTGGACCATGGCACGGTGCTGCGCATCCTGGGCGCCGACCTGATGGACGGCACGCCCATTCTGGACATCAAGCCTTACATCCCTTACGCCGACAGCCACCCGGAGGCCCTGGGGGGCTTTGCCTCCGTTCCGGCAGGCGAGACGCTGGAGGTCATCATCCCGCCGGAGCTGCTGGAGCGGGTTCCTGAAAATCGGCAGGAAGCCCTTCGGGGCGTACTGGCTCAAGACCCCCGGCCCCACTACCAGGAGGACCCGGAGCGGGTCTATGGGTTTGGCTTTGCCGGGATGGAGGTCAAGTTTTCCGTGGAGGGGAAACGGCTAACGGTGCGGGACATCTCTGCCGGAGGATAAGGCTGAGGGACGTCCGCCCACAGGGCGAGGGCGGGGATTGCGCCGCTTTGCGGCGCGGGAATGAACCCCCCATTTCTCTTTTTTGCAAAAAAGAGAAACGGGCCGTTCACGGTCCAAAGAGAAACCGCCTGGGCCTCAAACTTGACCCACTTTGGGGTCAAGTTTGGGCCGAAACGTGGAGTCCCAACAAGAGACTGCACAGAAAACTTTCAGTCGAAGCGTTGGGCGCGGGTTCGGCCTTGCTAAATGTTTCAGTCCGTGGCCCGCGACCAGGAATTGCGAAGTCGGGTACAGGACCGATTTGGTCTGCGTCTCTTTCCGCTGTCGCTCCCGATACCTTCCGGGTAGCGCTAAGCGAAGCGGCTGCGCCCGCAGGCGCGTTTCGGAGGCCAACCGCCGCAAAGCGGCGGCTCTTAGGCCGGAGATGAATGCGGAAAGAGGAGTAGAAGCCATACGTCAGCTACCCCGAAAGCCGCTCCGCACCGCCAAATGCGGGGAAGTACCTTCTCTGTTCCCCAAGGCCCGGACGCACCCGGCACAAGCCCCCAAGACTCTGCCGCACCGACTCGCACCACCCCCGTACTCGTTCAAACCCGCCCAAAGGGCAGGATTTGGACACGAAAGTGGTTTCTTTTCCACCGCTGCGTCGGCCCCGTTCCCCCTGAAGCAGACAAACAAAAGGGCCTCCCCGGAGCAGTCCGGGGAGGCCCTTTTTTCGCGTTTCTTATACTAATTTTCAATAAAACGATGGAATCGTTTTATTGCGCCGCATTTTGCGGCGCAAGCGGCAAAGCCGCTGAAAATGTTGTTCAATACCATCTTCACCGCCGAAGGCGGCACGGCGCGAAGAGCCGTGATAAAAACATTTAAAAATGTTTTTATGGAAGAATCGTATTACTTCGCGGCCTTGGCAGCCTTGATAGCCTCGATCAGCAGCGGGGTGACCTTGAACAGGTCGCCGCAGATGCCGTAGTCGGCGATCTCGAAGATGGGAGCGGTGTCGTTCTTGTTCACCGCAATGATGCACTCGGAG
>JAGBDS010000026.1 GCA_017937405.1 Oscillibacter sp. | reverse complement strand
GTGCTGATTAGGGCGAGGGTCCACCCGTTCCCATTCCGAACACGGTAGTTAAGCTCGTCTCTGCCGACAATACTTGGCTGGTGACGGCCCGGGAAAATAGGTAGCGCCAACATTTTGAGCGACAGTCGCAAGGCTGTCGCTCTTCTTTTTTGCCTGCATGGATTGCCATCTTTTCCGGTTCGCGGTATACTGTCGTTAACCGTCAAAAAAGGGAGTTCATTTATGAAGATCATTAAAAAATTTGGTGCGGCGCTGCTGGCGCTGTTGCTGCTGTTGTCGCTGTGTGCCTGCGGACAGGCGGAAGTATCCGACAGCCTGGAAACAGTCACGGAACCGGCACGGCAGGAGATCCTTGCCCCGGAAGAGGTGGACGAGCCGCCGGAGATCCCTGAGGAGCCGGGAGAGACGGAGACATCGGAAGCACCGCCGCTGGATGAGGATGGGACCTACACCAGTAAAGAGGATGTGGCACTGTACATCCACCTCTACGGTCGCCTTCCCCAGAACTTTATCACAAAGAAGGATGCCGAAAAGCTGGGCTGGCCCGGCGGTTCATTGGAACCTTACGCACCGGGAATGTGTATCGGCGGCAGCCGGTTTAGAAATTACGAGGGCCTGCTGCCGGAGGCAGATGGCCGGACATATACAGAATGTGACATTGATACTCTGGGAGCGGAGAAACGGGGCGCGAAGCGTATCGTCTTTTCCAACGATGGATTGATCTACTATACAGAAGACCATTACAAGACCTTTGAATTGTTGTACGGGGAGGAAACGCCGTGAATGTTATCGTGGATGGAGCCTTGATTTTGAACCGGGAGATGCTCCATGACACACTGTCCACAGCTCTGCGCCTGCCCGCATGGTATGGACGGAATCTGGACGCGCTGTATGACTGTTTGACCGATGTTCAGGAGGAGACTGTTGTAATTCTGCGGGACCGGGCCGCACTGGAGGAGCATCTGGGCGGATATGGCCGCAGATTTCTGAAATTGCTGGAGGAGGTTTCCCGGGAAAACCCGCATATCCGGCTGGGGGCCTTCCGGGAGACACCGGAGAAATAGGAGGAATCATGTTTTTTGTATTGCCGCTTTTGCCGTTCCTGGCAATTTACATTCTGGCCGCCGTGCTTCCGGCGGTCATCCTGCTGCGCTACATCTACCGGACTGACACGGTGGAGAAGGAGCCGCCGGGACTGTTGGTGCTCCTGCTTCTGATGGGCGTAGTGGCGGCGCTGTGCTCCGGTATCCTGGAGACGCTGGGGGAGACAGTGCTGAACGCCCTGGTGGACCCCGGCAGCCCGGTATACACCATCCTGCTTGCGTTCCTGGTGGTTGCCCTGGTGGAGGAGGGTACCAAGTTCGTCCTGCTGAAAAAATGCACTTGGTATCACCCGGCCTTCAATTACCGGTTTGACGGCATCGTATACGCGGTGTTTGTCTCCCTCGGATTTGCGGCTTTTGAGAATATTCAGTACGTATTGCATTACGGCCTTTCCGTGGCCCTGCCCCGGGCGCTGCTGGCGGTGCCGGGACATATGTCCTTTGCGGTGTTCATGGGCTTGTTTTATGGCCGGGCCAAGCTATGTGAGGCGTATAGCTACCGCCGGGGCATGAAGCGGAACCTGCTGACCGGCTATCTGGTGGCCGTGTTCCTCCATGGCTTTTACGACACCTGCGCCATGATCGGTTCCACCGCTTCCACAGTGGTGTTCCTGGTATTTGTGGGCTTGATGTATTTCTGGGTGTTCCGGCTGCTGAAACGGGAGTCCGCTACGGACATGCCGGTTTAAAAATAAGTCCCCAGGCGAAAGTATTGCTTCGCCTGGGGCTCATTTTATGCTTTTTATTGCAGCACATCCCGGATATGCGCTTGTATTTTCGCGGCCAGCAGGTCGTGCTGCTCCAGTTCCTCCGGAGTGAGGGAGGCCAGGCGGGAGGTCTCATAGTCCTGCCGGGCCGTTTCCAGGTCTGCCAGGATGGGCTGAGCCCCTTCAGAGAATGCGATGTCCAGGCGCTTAAACCGCTCCGTGTTCCGGCGGACCTCGGTGAGCTTCACCAGGCCCCGGCTCGCCAGCTTCTGGAGGGACAGGGATAAAGTGCCCCGGGACATATTGACAAAATCGGCCAGCTCTCGGCGGGTCGGTTGGAATGCCAGGTCCCGGAGGGCCAGAAGCAGCTTGGCTTCCCGGAGAGACAGGTCGTTTTTCAGGGCGGCGGTCTCCACATACCGCTCCAGCAGCTTCCGCTCCCGGAAGGCGTCGTACAGCACGCCTTCGCCGCTCAGCGCGTCGGGAGAGACCTGCATCCGCTCATTCCCCAGCTTCCGGGAATTAGGAAGCATGGGCGGCGGCACGGAGCCGTCCCCGGCGGCGTCCAGCAGGAAGCGGTAGACCTTCAGACGGCTCTTTTCGTATTCCTCGTCGTCCAGAACGCTTTTGAAAAACCGCTGGTAGTATTCAAACACCGTCAGCTTCATTTTCACGGTCTTGCTGATGGTGAGGCTTTGATTTGCCAGGGAGCCCTTCGTTTTTACATAATAGTAAATGGGCACCTGAAGGGCCCGGAAGGTTTCGGCATAGCGGATGTACTCCAGATTGAACATGAAATCCTCACACCAACTGATCTCCGGGTCCATCCGCAGGTGGTGTGCCTCTACAATGGAGCGGCGGTAGAGCTTGTTCCACAATACGCCGTAGTAAAAATCGGCTGGATTTTCCATCATGTGGGCGGCGTATTCCTCCCGGGTCATCACGCTGTCATCGTCGATATCCCCCTTCTGGGAGACCCGCTCGCCCACCACCCGGTAGAAATCGGAGACCACCAGGTCGCATTGACCGCTCTCCGCCGCCCGCACCAGGGAGCTGGTGGCGTCGGGGGTGATCCAGTCGTCGCTGTCCAAAAACTGAAGGTAGGTGCCTCTCGCCTGACTCAGGGCGGTGTTCCGGGTGTCGGAGACGCCGGTGTTCTCCTTGTGGATGACCCGGACACGGGCGTCCCGGGCGGCATATTCATCACAGATGGCGCCGGAGCTGTCGGCGCTGCCGTCGTTGACCAGCAGGAGCTCAAAGTCGGAATACTCCTGATTCAAGATGCTTTCGATACAGCGGCTGATGGTGTTCTCGGCGTTGTAGACCGGAACGATGATACTGACAGTGGGTTCCATACGTATACTCCTTTGCGGGGTGATCGTGGGCTCATTGTAACATATACGGTCAGGCGGCGCAACATAGACACGCGGGCCGTCAAAGGAAGGAGGTCACTCCTGAAGCTCCCGGATCAGAGCCTTCAGCTCCATGCGAACCTTTGTCCGCTGGATGCCTTCGTATCCGATCTTCTCGGCTTTGCGGAGCAGGTGCTCCCGGCAGGCCAGCACCATCTCGGGCCGGCGGATGTCCAGTACTAGGATGGGGTCCGAGGTGTGAATGAGCAGTGCGATGCCGCCTTCGTTCACGATCAGGTTATAGTCCTGCTTTTCTTCCTGGTAAGGGAGAAAGTGATAGTTTTCGTACTGGTCCAGCAAACGCAGAATGTTTTGGAGGTGGAGAATGTAAGTTTCCGGCGTATAGGCCAGATGACTGGATCCCGCTTTGTGGGGGGAGGCTATATAGACAGTCCCAGCCCGGACCTCTTCGGCGGTGGCCAGGGTGGACATATCAATGAAGGGGCCTTGCTGCAGCCGCGCCTCAAACCGCGGGAGTTCATCCAGATACATCTGATAGGTCATCTTCCAGTTTGGGTCCTCCACGTCCCGGATACACCGCTCAAAAAGCTCCCGGGGGATGGTGTTGATGGACAGGGAGTTTACCATTTGGATAGTCTCTCCGCAGTGGGCGGAGAACATCTCCAGGAAGCAGGGAATGGACTCCGCCGGATCCCTGTGGATGAACAGCGCCGGCCTGCACAGGGCAATGTGCTCCTGGAACTGAACGGTAAAGGCCTTCACCAGCTCCGGGTCTGTGGAGAACATGGTGATGTCGCTGCTGCTGCCCAGACCAATGGCAGTAGAGGTGCGGACGCAGAGACCCGGAACGATGATGGTGGAACGGCGGTAGAGGTTGTCCCGCAGCCGGGGATAGTAATATACCTTCATCTGGCCGGTGGCATACATGGGCAGCCAGAACTGCATGGCCTCCGTATAGCGGTTGATGAAGTTCATGGCGGGCATGATCTGGTGGAAGGTGATGCCCCTGTTCATCAGCTCCAGCAGGTCTGCCTGCAGCTGCTTGGTCAGCATGTAGTTGGAGAGCAGCCATTCCAGATTGTCATCTGAGACCACCAGGACAGAGCTGGGAAGCTCTGCTTCCCGGAGGATCTGCATCATCCGGCGCATGACCTCCTGACGCCCCTCCTCTCCGTAAAAGAAGGTTGTTTTATTGTCCAGAACGGGAGTGGGGGCGGAGCTTGGGGAAGGTTCGGCCTGCACAGGAATGGACTCAATGCCCTCGATCAGCCCTCTGACCATGCCTGGTTCCCCCAGCAGCCATTTTTCCAGATAGTCTGCCAGGACCTCGATGGGCATGGGAGAACGGAGCGCGGTCTTGCCCAGCATCTCCGACAAGGCATGGCGCTGATACTGGGCTGTGACGCGCTGGGCGAAAAAGTGCGCCATCCTTTTGGAGTTTTCGCCCTTATGAGAAAGACCGCGCTTTCCGCTGCGCATCAGACTTATGAGGGAGCGGTCCACGGAGAGCGCCGCGGCCAGCTCTTTGTTGGAGGCCTGCGTAATATTCATCAGGAAGTTCAATTTGTCGAAAAACTGCATATCCACCCCTCCTTGATCGTATTATACATGGGAAAACTATGAAATACAACAACAAATGTCATATAAAATGACAAATGAATCAATTATGACAAATATTGGGTTTCTATTGAACAAAGGACAAAAAAGAGGTAATATGTACTTGTATTGTAAACTATTTCACAAAAGAGATCACTTTGCCGCTAATGTGGGGAAATTGCCACAAATCTTGGTAACAAGAACACGCGCCCTCGTACTCCGAAGGAATATGCCGGAACGGGGGAAGGGGAGCGGGCCAGCCAGTGTAAACTTTTGTGAAATGAAGATTCGGCAGGAGCGGGGAACCTTGTTTTTCCGTTTCACCGCCATATTCCCTATATCTTGATGGGGTGACGAATCGGGCAAACATGAAAGGAGAAACCGCATGGAGGAGAAATATGAGACTCAGCCGCTGAAGGGTGTGAAAATACGCACCTTCAACACATGTATGATGCTTTTGTCCAGTGTTATTTTCATATTTTTGATCTATAACAGCGTCGTCATGCCGTCGCAGTACCACCAGCTGGTCACCAGTACAGACGAATACATTGTCTGTGAGAAGGACGCGACGTCTCTGAGCCAGGCGTCCGACTATCTGACGGAACAAGTACGGCTATATGTCCAGAATATGGACATCACCTATATGGATAGGTATTTTGAGGAGGTCCATGTGACCCGCCGCCGGGAGAACGCCCTGGAGGAACTGGAGCGGCACGAGACCACCGACACCGTGAGAAAATCGCTGGAATCCGCCCTGCAGAGCTCGAATGATCTGATGAACCGGGAGATCTACGCCATGAAGCTGGTCTCCCTGGCCAACGGATACAGCCCGGACAAGCTCCCGCAGGAGGTGCGGGAAATGCAGCTGAAGGTGGAGGATGCCAGTCTTCTGCCGGAGGAGATGGTGGAAAAGGCCAGAGAGCTGGTGTTCGACTCCGGCTATCAGGACGCCAAGGCGCTGATCCGCAGCCACCTGGACCATTTTACCACCGGTGTTCTGGAGACTATGGCAGAGCGGCAGAAGAATTGCGAAGACGTCCTGAGCGCGTCCCTCTCCCGGCAGCGGGTCCTGGTCACTCTGCTGTTCATTATGAATGTCATCACCTTCACGGCTATCAGCATTCTGATCATCCGGCCGCTGACCATCCACATCAAGCGCATCAAGGACAACGAGCTTCTGGAGATCACCGGTTCTTATGAATTCAGATATCTGGCCGTTACCTACAATGACATTTACGAGCTGAACGCGGCCAACCAGGCCATGCTGGAACAGAAGGCGGAGCACGATCCGCTGACAGGCCTTATGAACCGCAGCGCCTATGATGATATCAAGCTCGTCATGCGGGACAGCGCCATCCCTGTGGCGCTGGTGCTGCTGGATGTGGACCGATTCAAGCAGGTCAATGACAAGCACGGCCATGAGGCGGGAGACCGTACCCTGAAGAAGGTTGCGGCTCTGCTGACCCGTACCTTCCGCTCCTCGGACTATATCATCCGCCTGGGCGGCGATGAATTTGCCGTCGTCATGCCGGAAATGGAGCGCGGGAATCTCGCCGTTCTGGAGAGAAAAATTGCCTCCATGAACGCATTCCTCCAGAAACCGGAGGACGGACTGCCTCCGGTTTCCCTGAGTGCTGGCATCGCGTTCTCCAAGGAGGGCTTCCGGGAGGACATGTTCAGCCAGGCGGACGAGGCGCTGTATTATGTGAAAGAGCATGGCCGCTGCGGATACAGTGTTTACGGAGCCGAAAGGAAGAACGGTCATGAATAAGCACAAGATCTTACTGGTGGACGACTCTTCCATGAATCGCGCCATCCTTGCCGGTATGCTGGAGGATGGCTATGAGCTCCTGGAGGCGGAGGACGGATTCCAGGCCATCGATATCCTGGAAAGGCAGGTACACGACATCTCCCTGATCCTGCTGGATATCGTGATGCCCGGCTGCGACGGCTACGGCGTTCTGAGCCATATGAAACAGCGGCGCTGGATCGATGACGTGCCGGTCATCGTTATTTCCGCCGAAAGCTCCCCGGACTTTATCAACCGGGCCTATGACATGGGGGCAGCGGACTATATTGGCCGTCCCTTTGAGGCCTATGTGGTCCAGCGCCGGGTGCAGAATACCATTGCCCTGTATGAAAAACAGAAAAAGCTGGCTGCTATCGTGGCAAATGAGATCTTTGAGCGTACCCGGGGGTATGACCGGATGGTAGCGCTACTCAGCCAGGTCGTGGAGTTCCGGAACCAGGAGAGCGGGCTCCATGTGCTTCATATCAACCTGATCACGGAAATGCTGCTCAGGCAGCTGATGAAAAAGACGGGCCGGTACGGCCTGAAGCCTTCCGATGTGCAGCTTATCAGCACGGCTTCTTCCCTTCACGACATCGGAAAGATCACCGTACCGGATGCGATCCTGAACAAGCCCGGACGGCTGACGCCGGAGGAGTTTGAGGTCATCAAGACCCACTCGGCGGAGGGCGCCGGGATGCTGGAACGGCTTTCCGACTACCGAAACGACCCCGTCATCAGCACGGCCCGGGATATCTGCCGCTGGCACCATGAGCGGTATGACGGAAAGGGCTATCCCGACGGGCTGGTGGGAGACGCCATTCCCATTTCCGCCCAGGTGGTATCCTTGGCGGATGTGTATGATGCCCTGACCAGTGCGCGGTGCTATAAAAAAGCATTTTCCCATGAGCGGGCACTGGAAATGATCCTGGACGGCCAGTGCGGGACCTTCAACCCGCTGCTGCTGGAGTGCCTGCTGGAGCTTGGCGACCAGCTTCCCAGGACACTGAAAGAGGACCCGGCGGAGCTGAAGGAGAGGCGGGAACTCATGCAGCTTACGGAGGGCTTCTCCCAGCATGAAGTGCTGGAGACCTCCACGCAGCTGATGCGCCAGCTGCAGTTTGAAAAAGCCCGGGCGGATTATTTTGAAAAGACTGCCGGCGGGCATACCTTTGTATTCAAACGAGAGCCTCCGGCGCTGGTACTGCCCCCCGAGAGCGCTTCGCGGTTAGGTGTGAAGGAAGTTACGCCCGACCCGCTCTACAACGAAGCACTGCGGGAAACGCTGGGGCGCTTTATGACGGATTGGATATGGAAGCAGCGGGCGACGACGCCGGAGGCACCGGACTTTACGCTGGACGGCCGGCTTTGTATCGACGGCAGGGATGCTGCCTGCCGGTGCGTTTGCCATGTGATATGGTCGGACGAGGATGTGCCCAAATACCTGGGCGCTGTGGGCTCAGTCAAAAAACTGGAAAATACGGGCCGGACGGACGGCTGAACGCCGTAACGTTTGGAGTCCTTCAGGAAGAAAGGTTGGAAAAAATGACGATTCAAGAATGCTATCAGGCCCTGGGCGGCAACTATGATGACGTGGTGAAACGGCTCCTCAATTTTTCTCTTGTCAAGCGGTTCATCACGAAGTTCCTGCAGGATGACAGCTTTGAGAAGCTGTCTGCCAGCATCCGGGACGGACGGCGGGAGGAGGCTTTCCGCGCCGCCCACACGCTGAAGGGTGTTTGCCAGAATTTGGGCTTCGGCAAGCTGTTGGCTTCCACAGAGAAGCTGACGGAACTCCTGCGGCCTGAGACGGATGTGGTCCCGGAGGGCGCGGCTGCCCTGCTGGAGGAGGTCACACGGGATTACGCGGAAACGACCACTGCCATCCGGACATATTTGGAAACGCCGGAGCAGCCGGAGTAAAAGAAGGACCGGCGAAGGGCGGCTTCGCCTGCCACATGGACCACCTGATTCTGAAATAGAAAATGGAGCCTGCCGATATGAACCAAGAACATATCCAAGACGGATAAGATCTCCTGCGGGGCCTGCTGGAGACAGGCGCTTTGCAGGCGGAGATCCTGGACCGGATGCTGGGAGCCTATACGGTTTTTGAATGCCGGAACGGCGAATGCTTCCGGCGGCAGGCCAGCGCCGCCTACCGGGCCGTCATGGGCCAGGAGGAGCTTTCTGCCGAAGAATTTGAAAAGCGGAGCATCATGGAGGATATCTGCGAGGAGGACTGGCCGCTGCTGCGTCGGGCTCTGGCGGACTGCGAAATGCACCCAGGTCCCTGCCGCCTCCGGCATATCCTGCCCAAGGGGTGCCTTATCTGGCTGGATGTGGAATTCTTCCTTCTGAAAAAAGAGGAGGATGGGGCGCTTTACTGCGGTATCCTGCGGGATGCGACGGAGCAGACCCGGAGTTCGCAGGAGCTTGAGACCTCCCGGGAGGCCCTGCTGGGAGCCCTGCATATCAGCGAGGACGATATGGACAGCTATCTGGAGCTGCCGGAGGGCAACCAGACAGAGGTCATCTCCCGCCTGGGAGCGATCCAGCCCATCTGCATGATCGGCGGCTACGGCGAGGAAGGCTTTCCGCTGTACTTCGCCAGCCGGGAGCTGTACCGTATGATGGGCTATGGCTCCTATCAGGAATTTGAACCGGCCATCCAGGGCTAGGTGGCCAACACCATCTACTATGAGGACCTGGAGCGGGTCTCCCGTGACTTGGGAGACGATTACCATGTGGGCATGGAGTACACCACCACCTACCGGATGCCCCGGAAGGACGGCGGCCTGTTCTGGGTACTGGACAAGGGCAGAGTCGTGGAGAGTGGGGACCACCGCCTGGCCATCCTCAGCTACTGCATGGACATCACGGAGATCATGGAGCGGCAGCTGGACCTGCAGCGGAGCGTCACGGACCTGGAGCAGCAGAACTGGGAACTGCAGTATCTGAACAATACCATCCCTAAAAAGAGACGGCAATTCTGCCGTCTCTTTTTTGCATAGCATATTTACCGGGCACGCAGCTCCCAGAAGGCCACGGCGCTGGCCGCCGCCACGTTCAGGGAGTCCACTCCGTGGGACATGGGGATGCGCACTGTGTAGTCGCAGCCGGCGATGGTGTGCTGCGCCAGGCCGTCGCCCTCCGTGCCCAGCACGATGGCGAGACGTTCCTCCGCCGCCAGGCGGGGGTCCTCAATGCTGACGGAATCGTCGCTCAGGGCCATGGCGGCGGTTTTGAAGCCCAGCGCCTGGAGTTGTTCCAGACCCGGCTCCGGCCAGTCGGAGGGCTGGTCTCCGATACGGGTCCAGGGCACCTGAAAGACTGTGCCCATGCTGACCCGCACCGCCCGGCGGTATAGCGGGTCGCCGCAGGTGGGCGTGACCAGCACGGCGTCCATGCGCAGCGCCGCGGCGGAGCGGAAGATGGCGCCGATGTTGGTGGAGTCCACGATGCCCTCCAGAACCGCTACCCGGCGGGCCCCGGCGCACAGTTCCTCCACGCTGGGCAGGGAAGGACGGCGCATGGCACACAGCACGCCCCGGGTCAGGGCGTAGCCGGTGAGGTCCGCCAGGACCTCCCGGTCCGCCGTGTAGACGGGAATGTCCCCACAGCGGGCGATGATGTCCTGGCCGTCGATGTGCTTTCTTTCCATCAGCAGGGATACCGGTTCATAGCCCGCGTCCAGGGCCCGGCCGATGACCTTGGGACTCTCCGCAATGAAAACGCCCTTCTCCGCCTCCAGGCGGTTCCGGAGTTGTGCCTCCGTCAGCCGGGCGAATACGTCCAGTTCCGGCGCGGCCAGATCGGATACTTCAATGATGTTGGGCATACATATCTCCTCCAGGCGGAAGGCTCCGCAATGGAGATATTATAGCCCTGGGCCACAGCGGTGTCAAACTTCCGGCAGCTCGTCCAGAGAGGCGAAGGTGTAGCCCATGCCTTCCCACTTTGTCAGCAGGTCGTCCAGAATATCCGCGTTGGTCTTGGAGGTGGAGTGAAGCAGGACGATAGCGCCATCGTGGATGCGGGGCAGCAGCTTGGAATAGGCCTGTTCCGCCGTGGGCTGGTTGTCCACATACCAGTCCACATAGGCTAGGCTCCAGAAGATGGTCTTGTAGCCCAGGGCCTGGGCTTGCTTCAGATTCTCCACGCTGTATTTTCCCTGGGGCGGGCGGTAGTACATGGGCAGGTCCTGCCCCACCGCCTCCTTGTACAGCACCGCCAGACCGTCCAGCTCCTTCTGGAAAGCCGCCTGATCGCTGATGGCGGACATATCCGGGTGGTGGCAGGTGTGGTTGCCCACGATGTGGCCCTCCGCCGCCATCCGGCGGATGATGTCCGGCGCGGACTCGATCATATTTCCCACCACGAAGAAGGCGGCGGGAGCGTTGTGCTTTTTCAGCGTGTCCAGGATGGACCCGGTGTACCCGTTCTCATAACCGCAGTCGAAGGTGAGGTAGATGACCTTTTTGGACGTGTCTCCCAGGTAGTAGGCGTCGTACTGGGCCAGCTCCTCCACCGTGGCATTGCCCACAGGGGACTGTCCCTCGTTGGGGAAGGACAGCCCCCAGTTGGCGGCGGAAGCCGGAATAGCGGCGGGGGAGGAGACGGCCTCGGACGGTGCGGTGACCCGCCCCTGGACGTACAGGGCCCCCGCCAGAAACAGGCAGGGAAGGAGCAGCAACAGAGAATCGCGGAGCAAACGGCGCATGAAAAGACCTCCTGTCAGCAGTGATGACCCCAGTTTGCCCGAAAAATATAAAATCATTCAATTTATGTAAACCTTGCAAAGACAGTCGAAAACTGGTATTATTGGGAAAGCAACAAGAGGAGACGACACCATGGCAAAGCGGAAGAAACAACAGAAGCGGCAGTTGACCGTGGGGAAGCTGCTGGCGGTGCTGCTGGCCCTGTGGGTTGCGGGAGCCGGACTTTGGCATCATTATGACCTTCCGCTTCCAGGACCGCTGGCGGAAGAAATCGAGACTGTTGAACAGTTGGCGGGGGAGAAGCTATCCGAAGCATGGGCTGCCTTGTCGGACCGTCTCACGGCGCTACTGGAAAAGCCGGAGGAACAGCCGGATGCCCCGAAGGAACCGGCGGTAACGCTGGACACCCTGCCGGACTATGATGGCAGCCCCTATGTGGAGCTGTATAACGGCCAGCCCTCCTTTACGGAGGAGGAAAAGGCCGGGACGGTGTCCTGGGAGCGCTACGCCGAGCTGGACTTGCTGGGCCGCTGCGGCCCGGCCATGGCCTGCATCGGCCGGGACCTGATGCCCACCGAGGAGCGGGGTTCCATCGGCATGGTGAAGCCTAGCGGCTGGCACACGGTGCGCTATGACGATGTGGTGGACGGGAAGTATCTCTATAACCGCTGCCACCTCATTGGCTATCAGCTCACGGGGGAGAATGCCAACGAGCAAAACCTCATCACCGGCACCCGCTACCTGAACGTGGTGGGGATGCTGCCTTTCGAGGACTTGACGGCGGACTATGTAAAAGAGACGGGAAATCATGTCCTCTACCGGGTGACGCCTGTGTTCAAGGGCTTGGAACTGGTAGCCCGAGGGGTGCAGATGGAGGCATGGAGCGTGGAAGACGACGGCGCGGGGGTCTGCTTCAACGTGTACTGCTACAACGTCCAGCCCGGTGTGGAGATCGATTACGCCACTGGAGAGAGCCGTCTGGCGGAGGAGGAAGCGTTGTCATGAAGAGCCTTTGGAAACAGTTTGACCGGCTGGTGGTGTTCGACACGGAGACCACCGGCATCGAATTCGGGAAAGACACCATCATTGAATTAGGGGCCGTGTCCCTGGAAAATGGCGAAGAGACGGGCAGCATGGACCGCCTTGTCCGCCTGCCGGAGGGCCGGAGCCTGCCGCCCTTCATCACGAACCTGACGGGCATCACCGATGAACAGCTCCAAGCCGAGGGTGTGGAGCCGGAGGCGGCCGCCGGGGACTTCTGCGCTTTGCTGGAGGGGGCGGAGCGGCCCCTGCTGGTGGCCTATAACGCCCAGTTCGATTTGAATTTCCTGTTCTGGTTCCTGCGGCCCTTTGGGCTGGTGGATGTGCTGAAGAAGCCCCGGTTTTTGGATGCCCTGACAGTCTACCGGGACCGCCGGGATTATCCCCACAAGCTCTGCAACGCCATCGAGGCCTACGGACTGACAGACGCTGTCAACAGCCACCGGGCGGTGGACGACGCCAGGGCGACTGTTCAGCTTCTGGAGGCCATGGCTGCGGAGCGGGACGACCTGGCACAGTATATCGACCTGTTCGGCACCCATCCCAAGTACGGACTTTCAGGCCGAAAGATTTCCTCCGTGACCTACCGCCCCCAGCCCTACCAGCGGACAGTTCCCCTGTATGAGTTGATATAAAGTTTACATAATACAAGCGGCAAGGGCCGCTTGTATTTTTTTGCCCTGCCGCGAAATTTCTTTTGACCTTCCACCGGCTGGAAGGTGTACCATCCGCTCATATCCGAAAATTTTCCTGAACGGCTTGACAAATTCAAAAGTTGTGCTATTGTACTAATTACCTAAGACAATAATCAAAGAAGAACGGCCTGAAGAAAACCACCCTGCCGCACCGTTATAAGTTATAAAGAGTGGGAATATGGCTATCAGGCCAGGATAAGGAGTATGGACATGAATGAATTGGAAGAGAAGCAGGAACTGACGCTCCCCAAACAGAAGAAAAAATTCCGCCTTGGAAAAAAGGGCCGTGTGGCCGTGGTGCTGCTGGCCCTGGTGGTCTTGGCGGCATCGGTGCTGCCCCGGCTGGGGGGCGGCGCCGGAGCGGCGGAGGTGGCTTATACCGTGGAGCAGGCGGCCCGCCGGGACCTGTCGGTGTCGGTGTCCGGCTCCGCCACCCTGGAACCCGCCGACTCCTACCAGGTGAATACCCTCATTTCCGGCGCCATTCTCAGCGCTCCTTTTGAGGAGGACGATCTGGTGGAACAGGGCGCCCTGCTGTATGAGTTGGACAGCGGCGACGCCCGAAACTCCGTCAGCCGGGCGGGTCTCTCCGTGGAGCAGGCCCGGCTGAGCTACGACCAGGCAAAAGAGGCCCAGAAACCCACGGCCCCCATCAGCGGCACCATCAGCGAGGTCTTTGTCCACAACGGCGACGATGTGACGGCGGGCACCGCGCTGGCGAAGATCACCGCCAGTATGGACCTGTCCATCGACTTCCTGTTCCCCTATGTGGCCCCAGGCGAGTTCTTCGTGGGCCAGAAGGCCACGGTATTTGTGGGCAGCTTTGCGGAACCGGTGAGCGGCACCGTTGCGGCGGTGTCCAACAGCACCGCTGTCACCAGCAACGGCATGGAGGGCAGCAGTGTCCGGGTGAAGGTGGAGAATCCCGGCGTCCTGTCCGACGCCTATACGGCTTCCGCCGTCATCGGCAGCTATACCAGCTATGGCCGGGCCGCCATCAACCTGCCCGCCTCCGCCACGGTCTACGCCGCCGGCAGCGGCTCTGTCAGTGGCTTTGATAAATTGATGGGCAGCACTGTCACCAAGGGCGAGGTCCTCTGCACCGTGGACTCCGCCGCTATCCGGGACCAGATCGAAAACGCCCGGTTGGGGCTGGAGAGTGCGAAGCTGTCCGCTTCCTCTGCCAGCGGCAGCCTGGATGACTATCAAATTACATCCCCCATCTCCGGCACGGTCATTGAAAAGAATTTCAAGGCCGGGGACAAGGTAGACGGCTCCGCCAGCGGCACCCTGGCTGTGATCTACGATATGAGCTGCCTGAAAATGCAGATGAACGTCAATGAGCTGGACATTGGAAAGGTAAAGGTGGGCCAGACGGTGGATATCACCGCCGCCGCCCTGCCTGGTGAGACCTACACCGGCACCGTGGAGCGGGTCAGTGTTAACGGCACCACCAAGGACGGCTTTACCACCTACCCCGTCACCATTGCCATCCCGGAGTTCGGAGGCCTGATGCCGGGGATGAACGTCTCCGCCTCCATCCGCTGTGACACGGCAGGGAATGTGCTTACCGTGCCTGTGGCTGCCGTGAACCGGGGCGGCACGGTGCTGGTGGCTCCGGCAGACGCTCTGGGCGAGGACGGCAACCTGGCAGACCCCACCAAGCTGGAGGAGCGCACGGTCACTTTGGGCCGCAGTGATGACAGCTACATCGAGATCACCTCCGGCCTGACGGAGGAGGACCGGGTGGCTTATCAGGCCGCTCCGGCCCCGGAGGGCTGACCATGGCGCACCTCATTGAACTGAAAGATGTCTATAAGATCTACCCCATGGGCGGCGAGGAAGTCCACGCCCTGGACGGCGTCAGCTTTGCTATCGACCGCGGTGAGTTCGTGGCCATCGTTGGCCAGTCCGGCTCCGGCAAATCCACCGCTATGAACATCATCGGCTGCCTGGATGTGCCCACCTCCGGCACCTACCACCTGGGCGGCGTGGACGTGTCCACCATGGACGATGACCGGCAGGCGGAGATCCGGAACAAAATGCTGGGCTTTGTGTTCCAGCAGTATAACCTCATCCCCAAGCTGACGGTGCGGGAGAATGTGGAGCTGCCCCTGCTGTATGCCGGGCTTTCCGCCGAAGAGCGCCGGGAGCGGGCTGTCCAGGCCCTGGAACGGGTGGGCCTGGCAGATAAGCAGAAAAATACGCCCAACCAGCTCTCCGGCGGCCAGCAGCAGCGGGTGTCCATTGCCCGTGCCCTGGCGGGGAAGCCATCGGTCATCCTGGCGGATGAACCCACCGGTGCCCTGGACTCCCGGACGGGCCGGGAGGTGCTGGGCTTCCTCCAGAAGCTCAACGCCGAAGGGGACACCGTGGTCCTCATCACCCATGACAATTTCATTGCCCGGAAGGCAAAACGCATCATCCGCCTTCAGGACGGCCGGGTCATCTACGACGGCGACGCCGCCGATCCCTGGGCCGTGGTCCATTCCGAGGACGGAGGAGAGGAGGCCGGCGCATGAATTTCACCCAATCCTTCAAGCTGGCGCTGAAATCCCTGCGGACCAGCAAAATGCGGGCCTTCCTCACCATGCTGGGCATCGTCATCGGCGTGGCGGCGGTCATTATCATCATCTCCCTGGGCAACGGCCTGACGGGCATGGTGGAGCAGCAGGTGCAGAAGCTGGGCGTCACTCAGGTGATGTTCTACACCTGGGGCCGGGGCGACGGCAGCACCATGGAGCTGGACAGCCAGAGAGTCATGGATTTCATCGACAGCCACCCGGAGGCGTTCAGCGGCGTGACCCCCTGGGTCAGCGGAGGCCAGGGGGTGCGGCAGGGAAGCAACGAGTTCAAAAAGACCGGCATCTACGGTGTCAGCGAGGCCATGTACCGGCCGGAGAGCGGTACTACCCTGGATGGAGAGCCGCTGGCAAAGGGGCGGTATCTGCAATATGTGGATGTGGCCCAGCGGAAGAACGTCTGTGTCATCGGGGCTTATCTGGAGCAGGAGGCTTTCCAGGGGGACGCCCTGGGAAACACGCTTTACATCCATGGTGTTCCCTATACCGTCATTGGCGTGATGCAGCAGCAGCTGACCACTATGACCGAGGGCAGCTCTGATGACCGGGTTTACATCCCCTATGAAAATGCCATGGCACTCACCGGCAGCCGCACCGTGACCCTGTATCAGGCCACGGCGGTCTCCCGGGACACGGTGGGCCAGGCCAAGGCGCTGCTGGAGGATATGCTATGGAGCTTCTACCAGGATGAGGACGCATATTATATCCAGACCATGTTGGACCAGGTGCAGCAGATCAACGCCATGATGGGCGTGGCCATGGCGGTGCTGGTGGCCATCGCCGCCATTTCTCTGCTGGTAGGCGGCATCGGCATTATGAACATCATGCTGGTTTCCGTCACGGAGCGCACCCGGGAGATCGGCATCCGCAAATCCCTGGGCGCCAAGCGGAAGGATATCCGCCGCCAGTTCATCATTGAGGCGGGCACCACCTCCGCCATCGGCGGTCTGGTGGGTATTCTGTTCGGCTGCCTGGTGGCGATGGGCATCGGCTCCCTCCTGGGCGGGATGCTGGTGGCGCAGCTGGGGGCCAGCGGCATTACCTTCAACGCCACCCCCACCCTCAGCGCCATCCTCATCAGCTTCGGCGTCAGCGTGGGCATCGGCGTGCTGTTCGGCTACCTCCCAGCCAACAAGGCGGCCAAGCTGAACCCCATCGACGCATTGCGGTACGAATAATGGAAAAGCCGGGAGAAATCCCGGCTTTCCAATTTTTTTAGCAGACCGCAAACTTTTTACATTGCTTCTCCGTCTAACAGACAGAACAAACAGAAAGGACCATACGACTGTGGCACATATCCGGGAAGAACAACTGATCGCATATCTGGTGGAAAATCAGGCGCGGTTCTACCGTCTGGCATACAGCTATCTGCATAACAGGGAAGACGCCTTGGACGCGGTACAGGCTGCTGTCTGCAAGGCACTGGAAAAACAGGATGGCTTGAAGGATGCGGACGCCATGCGTACCTGGTTTTACCGCATTTTGGTCAATGTGTGTACGGACCAGCTCCGTGGACGGAAGCGGGAAGCCCCCATCGCGCCGGAGGACCTGGACCCGGGCAGCTATGAGGACCCGCTGCCGGACGACTCCCTGGCCCGCAGGGTGGAAGCCCTGCCGTCAGAGCTTCGGACAGTTATAAAGCTTCGGTTCTATGAGGAACTGCCGCTGAAGGAGATCAGCGCCGTTTTGAACTGTCCCCTCAGTACGGTCAAGACCCGTCTGTACACCGGCCTGAAGAAATTACGCGTCGCAATGGAAGGAGAAGATTTTTCATGAACGAATTCAAAGAAGCTAAACAGGCATACGATAACGTTCCTGTCCCTGCCGAACTGGACCAGCGCGTCCGGGCGGGCATCCGGCAGGGAAAGGCCCGTCGGGCACGGCAGGCCTGGGGAAAGCGGCTGGGCACCGTGGCGGCCTGCTTCGTGGTGGTCGTGGGGGCGCTGAATGTGTCTCCCACCATGGCCTCCGCCGCTGCCGACATCCCGGTGCTGGGCGGCCTGTTCCGGGTACTCACCGTCCGCAGCTTTACCGACGAGAACAGCGACCGTACGCTGGAGGTGGAGCAGCCCGCCGTGGAGGGCTGTGACGCCCTGGCCCAGCGGGTGAACCGGGAGATCCAGGCCATCGTGGACGAAAAGACCGCCGAAGGCGAGCAGCTCATAGCGGAGTATAAGGACGCCTATTTCGCCACCGGCGGCACCCAGGAGGAATGGGAACGGCATGACAACACTGCCAGCGTCACCTATGACATCAAGTCCCAGACGGACACCACTGTCTCCTTTGTGGTGAACAGCTCCGTCTCCATCGCAAATGCCTATCAGGAGCAGTTCTACTATAATCTGGACCTGACGGCGGACAAGGAGCTGACCCTTGCGGACCTGCTGGGGGAGGATTGGGTGACTATCTGCAACGACAGCATCCGGGCTCAGATGGCCGCATCGGAAAACGCCGATATGTTCTTCACCGAGGACCAGGGCGGCTTTACCACCGTGGATGAGATGACAAACTTCTATATCGACCAGTCCGGCGACCCCGTGGTGGTGTTCCCCAAATACACCGTGGCGCCCGGTGCCATGGGTGAGGTGGAGTTTACCATCAGCAAATAAAGGACAAAAAGGACCGGCTTGGCCGGTCCTTTTTGCGCTTTAAGCTTCTATATGCAAAAGGACCCGAACCATCCGGTTCGGGTCCCCAGCTTGTCGAAAAAGTCTTTTCGACAAGCTGCTGCAAGTTTTTCTGAACTTAAAAAGTTCAGAAAAACTTATGATTGAAAACGAAAGACACCCCTCCTGGGTTTCTTTCGTAACTATCTTCCTTCCCGTCGCGCAAGATTTCCGGGTTTATCGACAGTCTGAGGACCCGAACCATCCGGTTCGGGTCCCTTTGCATATAAAGAGAGGGGGAGAGAAGATCAGATCAAACCCTGGGCCAGCATGACGTCGGCAACCTTCTTGAAGCCGGCGATGTTGGCGCCCACCACAAGGTCGCCGGAGTGACCGCACTCCTCGGCGGCATTGTAAATGTTGTGGAAGATGTTCACCATGATATCCTTCAGCTTGGCATCCACTTCCTCGAAGGTCCAGGAGTAACGCATGGAGTTCTGGCTCATCTCCAGGCCGCTGGTGGCCACGCCGCCGGCGTTGGCCGCCTTGGCGGGAGCAAACAGCAGGCCGGCTTCCTGGAATACGTGGATAGCCTCGGGGCGGCAGGGCATGTTAGCGCCCTCAGCCACAGCCATGGCACCGTTCTTCACGATGATCTTGGCAATTTCGCCGTCAATCTCGTTCTGGGTGGCGCAGGGCAGGGCGATGTCGCAGGGGACGTTCCAGATGTTGCGGAAGCCCTCGGTGTAGGTGCTGCCGGGAACCCGCTCGGCATACTCCTTGATACGGCCGCGGTGGCCCAGTTTGATGTCCTTCACCACGTCCAGGTCGATGCCGTTGGGGTCGTGGATATAGCCGTTGGAGTCGCTCATGGCCACGACCTTGCCGCCCAGCTGGGTGGCCTTCTGGCAGGCGAAAATAGCCACGTTGCCGGAGCCGGAGATGACCACGGTCTTGCCCTGGAAGCTGTCATTTCTCATGCACTTGAGCATTTCTTCGGTCAGGTAGCACAGGCCGTAACCAGTGGCCTCGGTACGCACCAGGGAGCCGCCGAACTCCAGGCCCTTGCCGGTGAGGACGCCGGCATCGTAGCTGCCGCGGATGCGGCGGTACTGGCCGAACAGGTAGCCAATCTCACGGGCGCCCACGCCGATGTCGCCGGCAGGCACGTCCACGAACTGGCCGATGTGGCGGTTCAGCTCGGTCATGAAGCTCTGGCAGAAGCGCATGACCTCGCCGTCGCTCTTGCCCTTGGGGTCGAAGTCGCTGCCGCCCTTGGCGCCGCCCATGGGCAGGCCGGTCAGGCTGTTCTTCAAGATCTGCTCGAAGCCCAGGAACTTCAGAATGGACAGGTTGACAGTGGGATGGAACCGCAGGCCGCCCTTGTAAGGGCCGATGGCGGAGCTGAACTGGATACGGTAGCCCCGGTTGACGTGGACCTTTCCCTCATCGTCGATCCAGGGCACCCGGAAGCAGATCATACGCTCGGGCTCCACAAAGGTCTCGATGATGCCCTTCTGCTCATATTCGGGATGCTGCTCCACGATCATATCCAGGCTCTCCAGAACCTCCAGCACGGCCTGATGGAATTCCTTCTGGTCAGGGTCACGGGTGACCACCTGGGTATATACCCGCTGTAAATACTCGCTCTTTAACATGATTCGTATGCCCCTTTATCTTTCTTTTGGTGTTTAACTCGATGAATTTTCCCATAAAGTAGAATAACGGAAAAAGTATATTTTGTACAAGACTTAAAATTCCTAAAATGTAAAACGATTATACAAGACGATTTCTGCAAATTTTACAAAAAAATCAGCACCTTTTCCAGCAGAGGACAAAGGCGCTGATTTTTGTTTCTGAGAGAGGTACTACCTTGCGGGGTCAAATGTGTCTTAAAAGACGCTCATGGCGTCCCGCAGGCGGTCGGTGACAGCCCCCTCAAAGACCCGGGTGCCGTGGCCGTGGAGGGTCTCCAGCGCGGCGGCAGCCAGGGTGCAGGGGGTCTGGCCGTTCATGGACAGGTCCATGTCGAAAATGAACTTCACTTCCGGGTCCTGCTGGGCGCCGGGGGCGTTGTTCTGGATGCGCCCCGGCCCCGCGTGGATCTTGGCCTGGCAGGAGGAATCCAGCTTCAGAACCAGGTCGCAGCCGCAGCTTGCCACCTGGTCCTCCCGGACGTCCGGTTCCCTCAGAACGCCGGTATAGGCGGGGGCGAACAGCTCCGCCCAGGGCACATCCTCCAGCCCCAGCTTCTGGCGGGAGAAGAAGTTGATATAGCGGATGCCCACCCGCTGGAAATAGGCGGGCTTATACAGTTTGATGAACGCCGCCAGAGGCTTGTCCAGATGGCGGGCAAAATCCTCCCATCCGGTGTACCGCAGGGTGGAGAGGGCAATGAAATCCTTGGTCAGGTTCAGCTTCCATCTGCCGTCGGCAGAGAGGAAATGGTAGTTCGTCACAGCGGGCTGCTGCTCCACCCGGGGATTAGGACCACCCAGGCCGGAGACCTTGGGAGGCGTCACGTCCTGCCGCCGGGCGTACTGGGGGAAATCCTCCCGGATGGCCTCCTGGAAGTCGGCGGGCTCCACGGCGTTGATGGTAAGAATGGTAGGATAGCGGAGCTGGCAGATGACCTCATGGGCGGGCGAATTGGGGTAATGGCTTCTGGGCCGGTCAGAAAACAGCATAGTCATGTGCTCCTTTGCGTTTTGATGCCCTTATTCTATGCCCCGTACCGGGAAAAGTCAAATCCTTACAAATAAAACCGGTGGCAGCCGATGGTCTTGTAATACGTCCGGTTGGCGTTGATCCACACCCCCTGGGACAGGGCGGGAGCATAGAAGTACATGGCGTTTCCAATGACCTTTTCCCCCGCCAGCACCCGCCTTGCGGCCTCCACGGCCTGGGCGGTGGGAGTCTTGTAAACGGTGCCGTTGGACACCGGCTCAAACTGCACGCCGTCCACCCGGTCGAAGATGACACCGGGGATGGTGTCGGGAAACTCCCGGCTGGCAACCCGGTTCAATACCACGTTCCCCACGGCGATCTGCCCCTCCATGGACTCGCCGCCGCTCTCGGCGCTGATGATGCGGCTGAGCCAGTAGAGGTCCGCCGCGTCATGCGCCGCCCCGGCGGAGGTCACCGCCGCGCCGCCTAAGTAAGGGTCCCATTCGGCACCGCCGCCCAGGGCCTCCGTCACCAGCCGCAGGGGGACGTAGGTTCGGCCGTTCTCCACGGTCACACGGCCGGCGTATTCCCGGCCGCTGATGGTGATGGTGTCTGCCGCCGGGTCTGCCGCCAGCCGGGCAGAGCCGGACACCGCCACGGCCTCCTGTTCCCGGCTGTCCCAGGAGACCGTCCAGCCGCCCATGGCGTCCAGCAGGTACCGCAGGGGGACGTATGTAACACCCTGTTCCACGTAGGAGCCGCTTTTCAGCACCGTGCCGTCCGCCTGAACGGGCACGGCCCGGGCGGCCCCAGCGGGGAGGGAGAGGGACGCGGCGGCCAGCAGGCCGCACAGAACTTGTCGCTTCATGACGTTTTTTCCTTTCTGTGGTTTTTTCCGCAATCCATGGTACAGGAATCTCACAGCTGGAAGCAACCCTCAAAACCTACCATTCGCCCCAAAATTCCCCATTGCTGTTGACAATATCGTAAAACGATATTATACTGAAACCAAGAAATATCGTTACACGATATTGGAGGAGAGGCCCATGGCGAAGGAACCCTTAAAAGTCCTGACGGAGAGCATGTTTTACGTTCTTCTGAGCCTGCTGCGGCAGGAGCGGTGCGGCACGGAGATCGTGCGGTTCGTGGATAACGCCACGGCAGGCCGGGTGCCCCTGGGCCCGGGGACGCTGTACACCATCCTGGCGAAGTTCCAGGAGGAGGAGCTCATCCGGGAGACGGCGGTGGAGGGCCGCAAGCGGACCTACGCCATCACAGACCGGGGCCGGGCCCTGTTCCGGCAGGAGCTAAGCCGCCTGAAGCTATGCGTCGCCGACGGCGATCGGGAGGAGGAACGGACATGAAGAAAAAATTTGCGTTAAAGCCCGCCGAGGACTGGGAGACCGGCGCCTTGGAGGTCTGGCTGGAGCAAGAGGCCGCCAAGGGCTGGCGGCTGACAGCCTGGGTGAGCTGGTTTGCTGTTCTGGAACGGGTGGAACCCGCGCCATGCCGCGTCCGCATTCAGCCCCGGGCGCCGGAGGCCAGGGAGGACTGGGAGACCCGCCTGGAAGTTTACCGGGACCTGGGCTGGGCCTATGCCGCTCAGATGAATGACTACGAGGTGTACTACTGTGATGACCCCGCCGCGGCGGAGCTGGAATCCGACCCCGTGGCCCAGAAATGGGCCTGGGACAAGAGCCTGAAAAGTGCCTGGCGGCAGGGCTGGCTGGAGCTTTTTCTGTTCGCGGCACTGGCGGTGTTTCTGCTATATCATTGCATCTCTCAGGAAACCACGGTGGAGTGGTTCCTGCGAAAGGGACCGGAGTTGGTGCTGGTGTGGCTTCTCTGCGCCGTGGGGATATTCTCCGGTGTTCGGAAGCTCCTGAGCATTTCCGGGATCAGACACCTGCTGGACGCGGGCGTTGCCCCGCCCCACACAGGCAACTGGCGGAAAAGCCGCCGCCTGATGGCGTTGACAGAGCTCTTACTGCTGCTCTTTTGGATTGTGCATCTGGTGGGCTTGGGGATGACGGGCAATGCTGCCTACATGTCACTGGACAATCCGGAATTGCCCTATGTGGCGGCGGAGGTTCTGGACCCCGCGCTGACGTCCTCCATCCGGGAGGATTCCAGCTTTGGCACCCGGGAGCGGGCCCCCCTGGCCCTCGCGCGGTATAGCGTCAGAGAGTTCTTCCCCGACCAGAACCAAGTAACGACCACTTACGACCGCCTCCTGTTCTCCGCCCTGGCGGGCCCGCTGTACCGGGAGAAGCTGGACGGCTTCCGGGAGCAGTGGCCGGACGCGGCCCTGACGGTAGTGGACCGGGCGGGCTTCGACAAGGCCGTCCTGCTGGAGAGCGGCGACATTTCCGTTCTGACAGCCCGCCGGGGGAAAGTGGTGCTGACCGTCTGGACCAACACAGGCGCCGACCTCTCCGCCCACCTGGATGATTACGCCGGCCTCCTGGCGGATTTCTGCTAGAAAGGAGCAACACTGTGAAACGGAACGAAGACCCTGTAAAGAATGCTGATTACAAGGAGGCTCGCCCTGCGTCTACCTATGATGTGGCCGCCATCGAGACCTGGTTAGAGGACCGGGCCCGGGAGGGTTACCGTCTGGTGGGCTTCCGGGGGATTTACGGCCATTTTGACCGGTCAGACCATCAGCCGTGCCGTTATCGCTTAAAACCTCTGCTGAAAAAGGAAAAGGCCCCGGACACGGAGTGGGCGGAGTTGTACGGTTCCATGGGTTGGGAATATGTGACCACCATGAAGGGTTTGTACCACGTTTGGCGGTGCGGTGACCCCAGCGCACCGGAGCTGGATACCGACCCGGTGGTTCAAGGTGAAGGCTTCCGCTATCTGCGGCGGCGTATGGCGTGGAACATCGCCGGGGTCGTTTTGATGATTCTGGCATTGACAGGTCTCGTGACCTGGAATTGGTTCGTTGCTCAGATGCCTCTTTGGACTGCTCTGGAAAGAGGGCTTCCTTTGCGGGGAGTGATCTGTGCCCTGCTTTTGGTATGGGTACTGGTACTGGGAGCCCTGGACATCCGCACGATGTGCCGCCTGCTCCGTACTCTGCGGACGGGTATCCCCCTGGATCGGCCCCGTCCCTACCATTGGCAGAAGCGGCTGGCCCAGGTGGTTCTGGGAACACTGGCCGTGTACTGGGTACTGTGTCTGATCAGCAGCCTCTTTGCATCCTCAGGGGGCCCAGCCTTTACCCTGGACGCGAAAATTGGCGAAGGGCCCAGACCGGACGCGGTCTATGTGGATTTGGAGGAGCTGGACGGTGTTCCGGGGGACTGTACGGGCTTCTACCGGAGCCAGTTCAAGATGCATGAATTGGCACCCCGGATGTACTGGACCTACCAGCACGCAGACCTGCCCAGCGGCACGGAGGAATGTGCCAATACCAGTTATTACCACTTGCTGACAGACTACCTGACTCCCACCTTGGAACGGGATTTGCTAGAGTGGCAGACCCATTTTGAAAACGGAATACCCATGGAGCAGCTCGACGGCGGGGAACTGGATGGCTTTTGGTGGCGCACTTTGCCGGACGGACGCCAATTTGTGATCGCCTCCCTGGGCAAGAATGTTCTGCATCTGGAATATCAGGGTCCCACGGACCTGCGAACGAAGAGCGCTTATTTCGTGAAACTTTTGGAGCAAGGATAACTCCGCCTCTGTTTGGGTGCCGCATAGGCTCTCACGGCGTATACTGAGTGGGGGGAGGAGGGAGCCCATGGATGCCATTGAACAGACCGGCAGCGTGTACGCCCTGGCAGTGGCCATGGCAAAGAGCCTGCCGCCGGAGGATCTGACCCGGGCGGCGCTGGCCTTCACCCAGCTTGGTACGACGTTATCCGTCCTGGCGGCACTCCAGAGACTGGACCAGAACACCGCCGCCGGAGACGCGGCTGCCGCCGACCTGTCTGCGCTATAAAAGCCGGCCCATCCATACGGTATTTTTCGTGTGGGTGGGCCGGTAAACATGTCCATTTTCTCTTTTTGCTTTTTGTGCACTAATCTAGACTTTTCAAATATGATATGTTAAAATGCAAGTGAATTTTTATACAAAAGAACAGAACGCTCATTCTGCCGGATGACGCAAGGGAGCGCGCAAAGATACCGCTATGTGCTCCTGCGGGGAAATAACGCTTCAGAGGTGTGCTATGAACGAGTTTACACGAAATATATCTGAACAGGAACAGGCGATCAAGCGTTTTCTGCGTGACTATCTGGATAAGCCGAAAGATGAACAGACGCTGAACAGTATCCTAACGGATGTCGGCGGATATTATGACGCGGACCGCTCCTATATTTTTGAGATGGACCGGGACCGCACGGTATCCAACAATACTTACGAATGGTGCCGTGACGGGATCTCCGCGGAGATCGACAATCTTCAGAATATTTCTGTTGACGGTCTGGACTGCTGGTTTGAGGCGTTTGAGAAACGGGGGGAGTTTTACATATCTTCCCTGTCTGAGGATTTTGTCCCCGGCTCAAAGACGTATCAGATCCTGGAACCCCAGGGGGTCGAAAGCCTGATGGCGGCGCCCATCGTGGTGAACGATGCGGTGGTGGGCTTCCTCGGTGTGGACAATCCCCGCAAAAATACTGGTGACCTCCTGCTGCTGTCTGTCGTAGCCTCTACCTGTTACAGCGAGATTGCCACAAAACGCATGATGGATTCCGACCGGGAAGAAATCAGCAAAAAACTGGTAGACCGGATGAAGATCATTCAGTCCCTGAGTGAGATCTACACATCTGTGTACTATATTGACCTTGATGAAAACCACTTCACGGAGTTGGCCTCCTCATCGAATGTGCGTGAGCATATCGGGGTGTCAGGTAATGCGCAGGAGCAGCTGATATACTTCTGCCGGAATATGATAACTCCGGAATTTAAGGATGAAATGCTCAAGTTTGTGGACCTGTCCACGCTGGAGGAAAGACTGGGCAGACGCCGTATCATATCGAAGCAGTATCAAAGCACCGTCATTACCGGTCCGAGAAGAGAAAACTGGGGGCAGTGCTGCTTCATTGAGGGCGACCGGGACGACAGCGGCCGGCTGACCCATGTGATTTTTGCCACGCAGTCCATCAATGAAACAAAGATCAGGGAACTGGAAGCGCAGCAGAAATTGCAGGAAACCAACGCGGAACTCACCGCGCTCCTTGCGGCAGAGAAGCAGTATACCGCCATCATCGGCGCTATGAGCAATGTGTATTTTGCGCTCTATTATATCAACCTGGAAGAAAATACCTTTCAGGAGCTCGTTTCCCTTGATAAAATTCACCACACGTTGGGAGAAAAGGGCGACGCCAGAGAGGCGCTGAAACACATGACCGATGAACTGGTGGGAGCCGCACACAAGCCGCTCATGCGCAGTTTTACGGATTTCGACACCATCGACGCGCGTCTGGACGACAAACCGATCATGATTCAGGAATATGTGGGCAAGGCTGGCGGCTGGAGCCGGTGCGGTTTCATCCCTGTTGAGAGAGACGGGAACGGGAGAAACCGCACGGTGCTGTGCGCGCTTCGCTGGGTCACAGCCGAAAAAGAAGAAATGGCGTCCCAGGACAATCTCATCCAGGCTCTTGCCATTCCCTATGAGAATATTTATGCGGTCAATGCGGATACCTGCGAGGCTGTCTGCTACCGCATGGGGCAGACCATGAATGACCGCTACGGCCAGAAGTTCGCCGCCGGAAATTACGAGCAGAATATCCGCACTTACATTGAGAACGATGTGCTGGAGGAGGACCGGCACCTGTTTGACCGGGTACGCACTGTGGCCGGCGTGAACGACCTGCTGTCCGATAAAAAGGCCTATTATTTCAATTACCGGGTTTTCCGCAATGATCTGGTGCAGTATTTCCAGTGCCAGCTTGTGAAGCCGAACCGGGACAGAAATGAATTCGTTGTCGGCTTCAAAAATGTGGATGAGGAGAAACTCCAGGAACTTGCCCAGCAGCGGAAAGTGGAGGAAGCGCTTGCCGCGGTGGAGAAGGTCAATGCGTCCCTTCAGGAAGAGATGGCTGTTTCCGGCGCGCTGAGCCAGGAATACAGCAGCCTGTTCAAAATCGACGCAAAGACGGGAAAAATGTACCTCTACCGGACAGACGGGATCAGTATGGATACCGGAGTCCTCCAGGAATTGCTGACGATGGGCGATTATGAGGCAGTCCTTGCCAGATATATTGATATCTTTGTCGTCCCTGAAGACCAGGACCGACTCAGAACATCCACCGCGTTGCCCGTTCTTCTGGAGCGGGTCCCGGAAGTCGGGCTATACAAGCTGGGTTACCGGAGAAACATGAACGGCGTGATCTCCTATTACGAAATGAATGTGGTAAAAACCGTCGACGGAAGCGGAGCGATCACGTTCATTCTCGGCTTACGTGATGTAGACGAGGAAATGCGCCGCCAGCTGAAGCAGAGCCGGGAGATGGAGACGCAGCGGGAGATCATCGAAGGTCTCGGCTCGGAATATTATTCCGTCCTTCTGGTTGACCCGGAAACGGATACGGTCACCACATACCGCGCTGAGGATGAGGATGGCCGGGCCATCGCGGACCATTTCCGAAGACATAACGGCTGCTGGTCAAAGGGCCTGCGCAGTTATGCCGAAGAACTGGTCTCGGAGAAAAGCCGCAGTGAGTTTGTGGAAAAGCTGTCGCTGGACCATATCCGGGAAGATGGGAAAGATTATTCTCTGACTTACGAGAAACTGACAGATAACGGGATCATCTATCTTCAGGCAAGAGTTTCTTTCGTGCACGAAAAAGACGGCGGTCTTGCGGCCGTGATCGGCACCAGAAACGTGGATGACCTGATCAAGAAAGAGCGCCAGCAGGAAATGGCGCTGCAGGCGGCGTATGACGCGGCGGAAGCGGCAAACAAGGCCAAGACCGACTTCCTCTCCAATATGTCCCACGATATCCGCACACCCATGAACGGCATCATCGGCATGACCGCCATCGCGGTGGCCCATATCGACGATAAAGAGCGCGTGCAGGACAGCCTGCAGAAGATCACCCAGGCCAGCAAGCACCTGCTCAGCCTCATCAATGAAGTGCTGGATATGAGCAAGATCGAATCCGGCAAGGTCGATTTGATCGAGGAGGAGTTCAATCTCTCGGACCTGGTGGATAACCTGCTGAGCATGACCAGCTCTCAAATCGAGGAGCATCACCATGAGCTCAGCGTCAACATTTCCGGTGTGACCCATGAGGCGGTGATCGGTGACAGCCTCCGCATCCAGAAGGTCTTTACGAACCTGATGGGCAATGCCGTGAAGTTTACGCCGGACGGCGGAAAGATACGGATTTCCATTTCCGAAAAGCCCACCAACCAGGCAAAGGTCGGCTGCTTTGAATTTATCTTTGAGGACAACGGCATCGGCATGAACGAGGAGTTCCTGGATCAGATCTTTGAGCCGTTTAGCAGAGCCGAAGATGGCCGGGTGGATAAGATCCAGGGGACCGGTCTGGGAATGCCCATCAGCCGGAATATTGTCCGCATGATGGGCGGCGACATCAAGGTGGAGAGCAAGCTGGGTGTGGGTTCCCGTTTTACCGTCACCATGTATCTGAAGCTCCAGGACGCCGTGGAAGTGCGGTATGATAAATTCGTGGACCTGGACGTGCTGGTGGCGGACGATGACGAGCTGAGCCTGGAATCCTGCTGCGGGATGCTGAACGATTTCGGCATGAAGGCCGAGGGCGTTTCCACGGGTGCAGAGGCCGTCGAACGAGTTGTGCTTCATCACCAAGAGAAGCGGGACTACTTTGCCTGCATCATCGACTGGAAGATGCCGGATATGGACGGCATCGCCACCACGAGGGCTATCCGCAAGGCGGTCGGGGGCGATGTGCCCATCATCATTATTTCCGCCTACGACTGGTCGGATATTGAGATGGAGGCCCGGGCGGCCGGCGCGAATGCCTTTATCAGCAAGCCGCTGTTCCGTTCCAGACTGGCCAAGACCTTCTCCGCCCTTGTGGGGGAAGAGGAGCACAAAGAACAGGCGGTGCCGCTTGTTGAACTGGGGAAGATGGATCTTGCAGGCTGCCGCGCATTGCTGGTGGAGGATAATGAACTGAATGCGGAGATCGCCAAGGAGATCCTGGAGATGACAGGGATCGCTGTTGAACGCGCCGCTGACGGCACGGAAGCCATCGATATGGTGAATGAGTGCCCAGACGGCTATTACGACATCATCTTCATGGACATCCAGATGCCGAAGATGAACGGCTACGATGCCGCAAGAGCCATCCGCGCCATGGACCGGAACTACTGCAAGCAGGTGCCCATCGTCGCCATGACAGCCAATGCCTTTGCGGAGGATGTCCAGGCGGCCAAGACCGTGGGCATGAATGAACATATCGCCAAGCCCCTGGACCTGAACGCCCTGGCAAGAACGCTGAACAAGTGGCTCCGGTAACAGGAGAGAGGCTTGCATTTCACAGGAGGAAACCTTCTATGGAGATCGAGCGGAAATTCCTGGTCCTCCGTCTGCCGGAGCATCTGGACGATTATCCGAAACAGCGTATCGAGCAGGCCTATCTTTCCGCCGCCCCGGTGGTGCGTATCCGCCGGCTGGACGACAGCTATATCCTGACCTGTAAGGGGGAGGGGCTGCTGGTCCGGGAGGAGCGGGAAATGCCCCTGTCTGCGGCGGCCTACCGCCGCCTGCTGCCCAAGGCAGAGGGCACAGTCATCGAGAAGGACCGCTACCGCATCCCCTGCGGGCCGTATACCACCGAGCTGGACGTGTTCGGCGGCGTCCTGGCGCCCCTGGTGCTGGCGGAGGTGGAGTTCCCGACGGAAGAGGAAGCCGCCGCGTTCCAGCCGCCGGACTGGTTTGGTACGGAGGTCACCTACGACCCGGCCTATACCAACGCCCACTTGAGTGGCCAAAAGGAAGAAGCCGTCCGCCCCGGCCGCTACCGCCACTTCAAGGGCAACGAGTATGAGGTGCTCTATACCGCCAAGCACTCCGAAACCCTGGAGCCCATGGTGGTCTACCGGGCACTGTACGGAGAGCGGGGCGTGTGGGTGCGTCCGGCCTCCATGTGGAACGAGACGGTGGAGCGGGACGGGGTGACGTATCAGAGGTTCACTTACATCGGGGATGGAGAAACGCCGTAAATCCTTGACTTTCCGCCCCTGCTGTGCTAAAATTTTACCTGATAATCAGGCCATCTGTCCGAGATGTGGCAGGAATGGCCGGAAAAGACACCAAATCTGACAGAATGGAGATATGTGTTATGGAAAGAATCAAGACTCTTGAGACCCGTTCTCTGTGCGAGAGCGCCAAGAACGGCGGCTGCGGTGAGTGCCAGACCTCCTGCCAGTCCGCTTGCAAGACCAGCTGCGGCGTTGCCAACCAGAAGTGCGAGAACGCTGACAAGTAAGTAATCGCCAATCAAAAAGCTGCCGCCTGTTAAGGCGGCACTTTTTCTGTACAAGGAGAAACAACTATGGTACATCAGTATCAGCTCAACGGCTACAACATCGTGCTGGATACCTGCTCCGGCGGCATCCATGTGGTGGATGAGGTGGCCTACGACATCATCGCCATGTTTCAGGACCACAGCCCGGACGAGATCGTGGCGGCGATGCTGGAAAAATACGGACAGCGCCCCGATGTGACGGAGCAGGACCTGCGGGACTGCATCGCCGATGTGGAGGCGCTGAAGAACGCCGGAAAGCTCTTTACCCCCGACACCTTTGCGGACATGGCGGGCACCTTCAAGGAGCGCTCCGGCGACGTGGTGAAGGCCCTGTGCCTCCATGTGGCCCACACCTGCAACCTCAACTGCGCCTACTGCTTCGCCAGCCAAGGCAAGTACCACGGTGACCGGGCCCTGATGAGCTTTGAGGTAGGTAAGCAGGCATTGGACTTCCTGGTGGCCCACTCCGGCCACCGCCGGAACCTGGAGGTGGACTTTTTCGGCGGCGAGCCGCTGATGAACTGGGACGTGGTGAAGCGCCTGGTGGAGTACGCCCGGAGCATTGAGCAGGAGAAGGGAAAGAACTTCCGCTTTACCCTGACCACCAACGGCGTGCTCATCGACGATGAGGTCATCGACTTCTGTAACCGGGAGATGAGCAACGTGGTGCTCTCTCTGGACGGCCGGAAGGAGATCAACGACCGCACCCGGGTGGACTATGCCGGCAACGGCAGCTATGACCGCATCGTGCCGAAATTCCAGAAGCTGGTGGAGGCCCGGGGCGGCAAGAACTACTACATGCGGGGCACCTTCACCCACGCCAACCCGGATTTCACCAAGGATCTGTTCCACATGGCCGACGACCTGGGCTTCACGGAGCTGAGCATGGAGCCGGTGGTCTGCGCCCCCGACGACCCGGCGGCTCTGACGCCCGAGGACCTGGAGGTCGTGAAGGAGCAGTATGAGATTTTGGCGAAGGACATGCTCCGCCGGGAGAAGGAGGGCAAGCCCATCACCTTCTACCACTACATGCTGGACCTGACCGGCGGTCCCTGCGTCTACAAGCGCATCTCCGGCTGCGGCTCCGGTACGGAGTACATGGCCGTCACCCCCTGGGGCGACCTCTATCCCTGCCACCAGTTCGTGGGTGAGGAAAATTACAAGCTGGGCGACATCTGGAACGGCGTCACCAACACGAAGCTGCGGGAGGAGTTCCGCTCCTGCAATGCCTACGCCCGGCCCGAGTGCGCCGACTGCTGGGCGAAGCTGTACTGCTCCGGCGGCTGCGCCGCCAATGCCTTCCACGCCACCGGCTCCATCCGGGGCGTGTACGAGGCGGGCTGTGAGCTGTTCCGCAAGCGCATCGAGTGCGCCATTATGATGAAGGCGGCGGAGGCCGCTGGGGAAGCTTGATGGATACCCCCATCTATGACTTCCTGCGCCGTTACAACGATGCGGACACGGCCCGGCTCCATATGCCGGGCCACAAGGGCAAGCCCTTTCTGGGCTGCGAGCCCCTGGACATCACTGAGGTACACGGCGCTGACGCCCTGTATGAAGCGGACGGCATCATCGCCCGGAGCGAGACCACTGCCACCGCCTTGTTCGGCTCCCGCCGGACCCTCTATTCCACCGAGGGCTCCAGCCAATGTATCCGCGCCATGCTGTACCTGGCCCTGACCTGCCGCCCCAACCGGACGGCCCCGGTCATCGTGGCCGCCCGGAACGTTCATAAGGCCTTCGTCTGCGCGGCGGCCCTGCTGGATTTTGAGGTGGTCTGGCTGTGGCCGGAAGGGGACAGCCGCTCCCTCTGCGGCTGTCCGGTATTGGCGGAGGCTCTGGACAAGACCCTGGCGTCTCTGCCCGCGCCGCCTGCCGCCGTTTACCTCACCAGCCCGGATTACCTGGGAGGCATGGCGGATATTGCCGCCATGTCGGAGGTCTGCCACGCCCACGGCACGTTGTTGGCGGTGGACAACGCCCACGGCGCCTACCTGCGGTTCCTGTCCCCCTCCCGGCATCCGCTGGACCTGGGGGCGGACCTGTGCTGCGACTCTGCCCATAAGACGCTCCCAGTGCTGACCGGCGGTGCGTACCTCCATGTCAGCGAACATGTCCCGGCGGGTATGGCGGAACGGGCAAAAGCCGCTATGGCCCTGTTCGGCTCCACCAGCCCGTCTTATCTGACTATGGCCTCCCTGGACCTGTGTAACAGCTATCTGGCGGAGGGCTATCCCTCCCGCCTGGCGGATACGGTCCACCGCCTGTCCTCCCTGCGGGAGACTCTGACGACCCGGGGCTGGCGGGTGGAGGACAGCGACCCGCTGCGGCTGACCGTCGCCGCCCCCGCCGGACTTCCCGGCACTGCACTGGCGGACCGCCTGCGGCGCCGCGGCGTGGAGTGCGAATACGCCGACCGGGATTTCCTGGTCCTCATGGCTACCCCGGAAAACGACCCGGCGGACTTTGACCGCCTGCTGGCTGCTCTGGGGGAGAACCATGCACCCTATGCACCTCCAACGCCTCTGCCTCTGGCAAAGGGAGTACGGGCCTGCTCCATCCGGGAAGCCCTGTTCGCCCCCCAAGAGACGGTCCCGGCGGAAAAGACCCTGGGCCGCGTCTGCGGCGCCCCCACGGTAGCCTGTCCCCCGGCTATCCCCATCGCCGTCTCCGGCGAGGTCATCGGCTCCGAGGCCCTGGCCCTGTTCCGCTATTACGGGGTGAAGACCGTGGATGTTCTGCAATAAAAAAACGCCCTTTCACTGCGGTGAAAGGGCGTTTATCTTAGCTGAAAAGACCGGTATAAAAACTGCTTTGCCGCCTCCCGCCCCTCAAATCCGGCGCAGCGGCAGGGAATACCGTTCACCGCCTGCTCCAGAAGCGGTTGGCGCACCGTGGCTGTATCCACTGTGAAATCCAGTGCCAAAACATCGTTCCAGGCCCGGTTCAGGAAAGCCACCTCCCGCCGCCCGTGGGTGCGGGTCAGCTCCGGTGCGCCGGATTCCCTCAGATGATCTGCCACCGTCTGTTCCGGCAGCCCGACGTCCAGCAGCCCAGCCCGAATCTGCTCCATGGCGAAGGCGGACAGGTTTTCCCAGTCGAATCCTGTGACGCCGCAGGCAACGATGGTATACCGGCTGGCACAGTGGACCAGCAGCAGGCTGTCCTGCCCCCAGAGGGTGATGCAGTGGAGGTCCCAGCAGTATAAGCGTTCCAGCAGCGCCCCGTAGGGCACGAACTTGATCTTCAGCTTTCGCTGGAGGGGAAACGTCAGTCCAAGCTGCATGAAAGTACCTCCTGAAGTCCCATCGCAAAGGCCCGGTGCCCGCTTTCGGTAAAATGGACGCCGTCAAAGGTCAGCTCCACGCCCCACTGCCCTGCATTGGCAAAGCCGATGCCCAGCCGCCGGGCCAGGGCGTCGTAGGCTTCTGCCAGGGCGGCGGATTCCCGGATAAGCCGCTCCTCTGTCACCCATTCGCCTATGACCATGGGCGGCGGCGATACCAGCAGGACACGGCAGGATGGCAGACCGTTCAAGAATACCTCCATCCGCACGGTCACATCTTCGGCGGTGAAACGGGGATGGCACAGCAGGTCGTTGCTGCCCAGCATGACCACCAGCAGGTCATCCTGCCGCAGCAGCCCGGCCAAACTTCCGGCTCCAATGGGGATTTCCCGCCCGTTCTGGCCCAGGTTTACGACTTCCCACCCGGTCCTCTCCGCCAGCAGGTCGGTCCAGCGGCCTGGATACCGCCCGCCGAAGAACGACCGGGGGTCGTAGCCGTAAGTATTGGAATCACCGAAGCAGACGAGCCGCATCCTCTCACCTCACTGTTTGTCTTCAAAAACACAGGAGGCTCAATGCCCCCTGTGCTTCTCCCGCCGCTTTTCCTGACGGAGCTGGAATCTCCGGGCCTCCTCGGCCTCTTTTTCCTGCCGCGACCGGACCTTTCGCTCTAGCTTTCCCTGTTCCTGCTGGAGCTTCAGGGCTTGTTGGGCCTTGGTGCCGATCCCGGCGGTCCGGGTCTCCCGCTGGACCTCTCGCTGCCTGCGCTTGGGATTGCGGATGGCCTCCGGGGGAAGACCGCCCGCCACGGCGGGGCTGAACTGTAGCTTCCGCCAGTGTTCCAGCAGGAACAGGTACACTTCCTGGTCCCGTGGTTCAGCTCCGAAGACGATGCGGCACACCTGGTACCGCCCGTCCTCCTCCCGCTCATACAGGCCAATCCAGAAGGGGTCCTGAAACAGGATGGTCAGCGTGGAACGATGCATATGCATTTCCTCCTTTTCATTTACAAACGTGGGGCGCCTACAGAGAACGGACAACCAAAGGAGGCAGGTTACTTGTGCCTTTTCCCCGAAAAAGGCACTCCCGGACTACCAACCGGGACGTGTTTTTATCTCTGCGCATCCATCATACCACGAAGTATGGTGGAAGAAAAGGACAACTCCGGGCCAAAATGACCCGGAGTTGTATTATTTCAAAATATCCAGCGCAGCGGAGTCGAACCCACGGTAGCCCCTCTCTTTTAACAGCGCCTGAACCTCCGCCAGAGTGGGGAGGGAGGGCATGGCGCCCATGCGGGAAACCGTGATGGCGGCGGTATGGCTGGCAAAGGCCAGAGCCTCCTCCTGAGGTAAACCCGCCGTCAGTCCCACGGACAGCGCGCCCACAAAGGAATCACCTGCGGCGGTGGGGTCCACCACATGGTCCATGTGGACGGAGGGGATGTAACGGATGCCGTCATCCCGCACCACAGCGGAACCGCTGCTTCCCAAGGTGATGATGACGTTCTCCACACCCTTGCTCCACAGGGCGGCGGCGATTTTTTGCAGATCGGAGCGGCAGGGGCCGTTTTCATCGGAGGACAGGGGCAGCCCCGTTTCCATGGAGGCCTCCTGCTCGTTGGGGGTCAGATAGGTGACATAACGCAGCAGTTCGTCGTCCAGGTCAGTGGCGGGGGCGGGATTCAGCATCACGGGCACGCCGGCTTCTTTGGCCCAGCGGGCCACGGTCCGGTTGACCTCCAGAGGGACCTCCAGCTGCAGCAACACCATATCATATGTACTGATCTCATCCTGAAGCCAGGACACCTCGTCCACAGTCAGAGTGCGGTTTGCGCCGGGGATAACGATGATGCGGTTCTGGGCGGTGTGTTCCGTGACCTCCAGGGTGATGTGTCCCACGCCGGAGGTGACGCCGTCGCGCACCATCACATGGCTGATATCCACACCGGCGGATTTGAGAGGCTCCAGCAGCCGCTCACCGAACAGATCGTCGCCGATACAGCCCATCATAGTGACGTCGGCGCCCAGCCGGGCGCACTGGAGCGCCTGATTGGCGCCCTTGCCGCCAGGCGCCATATGGAAGGACTTGCCGTAGACAGTCTGGGCGGAACGGGGGAGTTGCTCCGTAGTGGCGATGACGTCCATAACGAAGCTGCCCACAACTAAGATTCGCGGTTTTCTCTGCATGATTTTGATAACTCCTGTTTCTGGGAAATAAGCGTTATCACTATTATAAAACTTACTGAAAAAAATACAAGCTTTTTATGAATGTTAAAAGTAAAACGATTAAACTATAAAAATGCATTGTGAATAGACAATTCTTTGCTGGAAGAGGCTCCCGCCTTTTGGGCGCAAGCCCGGTCTGTTTATTTTTCGATACCGGCAAAGGAAGCCAGCCAGCGGCCCTCCGTTCTCTCCAGCTCCAGGGTGAGGTAGTCATAGCTGTCCTCCGTCCCAGAGCGATAGCGGACGGAGACCACGGCGCTGGTGGGCGAATCATCGTCATCGGTGGTGTAGTCAATGGAGGAGACGGTGATGTCCTCCGGGTATTCCACAGCGCCGCTGATGACGGCATCCTCTGTCAGCAGGTTACGCACCGGCTCCAGGTCCCCGGCAAAAACAGCGGGAATGAGGTGATTCGCGGTTTCTCGCAGCGACTTCAGCCACGCCGGGCCGGAGGTCCCCGGCGTCACGGCCTCAAAGGTCCCCACCATGTCCCGGAACCGAACACCATGGCCCTCGGTGGCTTCGGTAAAGTACCGGGCGGTCAGGATGTAGGCGCCGCCCTGCTGGTCACTGACCACATAGACGTCGGCCTGGGCTGCGTCCCAGGCAGTACCGTTGCCGCCGGAGACGGTCATCCCGCCTATGGAGCTGTCATCCATGATGTCTGAAACTTCGGCGTAAGTCTCCCTCAGTTCCGCCGCTGCCTGCTCCGCCGCGTATTGGGGAGAAACGCATGCCCGCCGGACGATCTCCAACCGGCAGGGCGGCAGCCCGGACGGCAGGGCAAGGAGAGGCTCTACCAGATAAACGCCGTCTTCCTCCCGGCAGCGGTAGCTCTCTTGGTTGACGTAAAGAACAAAGCCGCGTTCTTCTGACACACTGGCCTGATACAAATGGAATTTCCCCACATCTCCGCCATCCAGCCGCAGAAGTACCGGCTCCGATATGGGGTCCGGCTCCTGTGCCGACGCGGGCGGCTCCGCTGCCGGAGCTTTTTCCGCAAGCAGGAGACTCAGCGCCAGACATGCGCAGGCGGCCAGCCCGCCCAGTACCGCCCAGGAGACCCACCGCCGGATTCCGGCGGACTGTTCACTCCGTTTCAGTAGGTCCTCGTCCACTTCACCGATGGCCTGAAACAACCGTTCCTCCATACTCACAGCAACCCCTCCTTTTCCAAATAGTCCCGCAGCTTCTGCCGGGTGCGGAACAGGCTGGCCTTTACGGCGCTTTCGCTCATGCCGTACCGGGCAGCAATGTCCGCCAACGGCTCGGCGTACCAGTACCGCCGCAGGAACACGCTGCAGGCCCGCTCCGGCAGGCAGCGGAGAAAACGATTTACTTCCCGGGCCAGTTCGGCTTCCTCCACATCCCGAGCCGGGTCGGCGGCAGCGGGGACGCAGTCTGCCAGCTCCTCCAGCACCAGGGGCATCTCTCCGCCGCCCCGCTTTTCCGCCCGGAGAGCCTCCAGCCGGTTGCAGGCCGCCCGGCGGGTCAGCTTTCCCAGAAATGCGGATAAACAGTCGGGGCGGTGGACGAGCATGGCGTTCCAGGCGCCGATCCAGGTGTCGTTGACGCACTCCTCGGCGTCCAGCCGGCTACCCAGGATACGCAGGGCAATGGCGTGGCAGTAGCCGCCGTATTTGGTGTTGGACTCTGTGATGGCGTCGGCGCTGCGCTGCCAGTACAGGTCTACGATCTGGCTGTCCTCCATAGGGTTCATCTCCTTTGCGGAAAGGTCTTTCACCAGTCTAGTCAGAAAAGAAAACGAAAAGTTACGGGAAGAGAGAAAAATATCCGGGACGGCGGCGCCGTCCCGGATAAAAGTAGTGGATTCAGCTTCTCTGGTTGCCGTTGGTGGTATCCTTCAGCAGCACGTCATGGGCACCGCCGCACCCCATGTGCCGGGGACACATGGGGACCCCGCATAGGACGCAAATGGCCGTGCAGAGCCCGTCCATTTCAAGGTTTTGCTCTGCAAAACACTTGGACGCGCTGCCGCGCGAGGTGGAAGGCGGCGGAGAATATTTGTCAGCTTCAGCTTCTCTGGTTGCCGTTGGTGGTATCCTTCAGCAGCACGTCATGGGCACCGCCTTCCACGATGGAGACGGAGGACACCAGGGTCAGCTTGGCCTTCTCCCGCAGCTCGGGGATGGTCAGAGCGCCGCAGTTGCACATGGTGGAGCGGACCTTGGCCAGGGTGGTGGCCATGCCGTCGGAGAGAGCGCCGGCGTAGGGAACGTAGGAGTCCACACCCTCCTCGAAGCTCAGCTTCGCCGCGCCGCCCAGGTCGTAGCGCTGCCAGTTCCGGGCACGGGCGCTGCCCTCGCCCCAGTATTCCTTCATATAGCTGCCGCCAATGAGGACCTTGCTGGTGGGGGACTCGTCGAACCGGGAGAAGTAGCGGCCCAGCATGCAGAAGTCGGCACCCATAGCCAGGGCCAGGGTGATGTGGTAGTCCTGCACGATGCCGCCGTCGGCGCAGATGGGCACATACACGCCGGTCTCCTCGAAATACTTGTCCCGCTCGGCAGCCACGTCGATGACGGCGGTAGCCTGGCCGCGGCCGATGCCCTTGGTCTCGCGGGTGATGCAGATGGAGCCGCCGCCGATGCCGATCTTCACGAAGTCGGCGCCCGCGTCCGCCAGGAAGCGGAAGCCCTCGCCGTCCACCACGTTGCCGGCGCCCACCTTCACAGTGTCGCCGTAGTGCTCGCGGATCCAGGAGAGGGTGCGGGCCTGCCACTCGGAATAGCCCTCGGAGGAGTCGATGACCAGCACATCCACACCGGCCTCCACCAGAGCGGGGACCCGCTCGGCGTAGTCACGGGTGTTGATACCGGCACCCACCACATAGCGCTTCTGGGAATCCAGCAGCTCCAGGGGGTTGCCCTTGTGGGCGTCGTAGTCCTTGCGGAAGACGAAAGAGACCAGATGGCCGTCCTGGGAGACGATGGGCAGGGCGTTGAGCTTGTGGTCCCAGATGATGTCGTTGGCGGTCTTCAGGCTGGTGCCCTCGGGGGCGGTGATGAGCTTGTCAGCGGGGGTCATGAAGTCCGCCACCTTGGTGGAGGGGTCCATGCGGCTGACGCGGTAGTCCCGGCTGGTGACGATGCCCAGCAGCTTGCCGGTGCCGGTGCCGTCGTCGGTGACGGCCATGGTGGAGTGGCCGGTGCGCTCCTTCAGCGCCAGCACGTCCGCCAGAGTGTCGGTGAGGCGGAGGTTGGAGTCACTGAACACGAAGCCGGCCTTGTAGTTCTTGACCTTGCGGACCATCTCGGCCTGCTGGTCGATGGGCTGGGAGACGTAGATGAAAGCAATGCCGCCTTCTTTCGCCAGGCCGATGCCCATCTTCTCGCCGGAGACGGACTGCATGACGGCGGAGACCATGGGGACGTTCATAGTCAGGGGGCACTCCTGGCCCTTTTTGAACTTCACCACCGGGGTCTTGAGAGACACGTTGGCGGGGATGCACTCGGAGGAGGAGTAACCGGGCACCAGCAGGTATTCGCTGAAGGTACGGGAGGGCTCTTTAAAGAAATATGCCATGAGGCCACCTCATTTCAAAGATTTTAGGTATTATCTTACCACAAAAGTTGGGAAATTCAACTTAAATATCGAAATAATCCTTGGCGGACTGGAACAGGTGCAGGTCGTAGTCGCCGGGGACGTTCCGGTACAGGGCAGGACCGATGCGCTCGGAGTGGCCCATCTTGCCCAGCACCCGCCCATCGGGAGACAGGATGCCTTCCACAGCCCAGACAGAGCCGTTGGGGTTGAAGTCCACGTCCATGGTGGGCACGCCGTTCAGGTCCACATACTGGGTGGCGATCTGTCCGTTTTCCGCCAGCTTTGCCAGCAGCTCGGGGGAGCACAGGAACCGACCCTCGCCGTGGGAGATGGGCACATTCACGATGTCGCCCACGCTGACCTTGCTCAGCCAGGGAGAGCGGTTGGAGGCCACCCGGGTGCGGACGATCTTGGACTGGTGGCGGCCAATGACGTTGTAGCTCAGGGTAGGGCAGGTGTCATCGGTGTCGATGATCTCGCCGTAGGGTACCAGTCCCAGCTTAATGAGGGCCTGGAAGCCGTTGCAGATACCCAGCATCAATCCGTCCCGGTTTTTCAGCAGCTCCATGGTGGCGTCGGTCACCTCGGGATTGCGGAAGAAGGCGGTGATGAATTTGCCGGAGCCGTCGGGCTCATCGCCGCCGGAGAAACCACCGGGCACAAAGATGATCTGGCTCTGGCGGGCGGCCTCGGCAAAGCGTTTGGCGGAATCGGCAACACCTTGGGCGGACTGGTTGTTCAGCACCAGAATTTCGGGCTCCAGCCCTGCCCGCAGGACGGCCCGGGCGCTGTCATACTCGCAGTTGGTGCCGGGGAACACGGGGATCAGGACCTTGGGCCGTGCCGCACCCACTTTGGGAGCGGTGCGGATGCCCGCGGGAGCCTCCAGTACGGGAACAGTCTCGGATACAGTAGCAGTGCGGTTGGGATAGATGTCCTCCAGCACGCCCTCGTTGAGGGCCAGCAGCTCGTCAATGGCGGCGCTGTCCTTGCCGATAGCGACAACGCTCTCCGCCGTGGTGACGCCCAGCCGGGCGGCGTACTCGCCGGAGATATCCTCCGTCAGCTCCGCCACGATGGCGCCGGGCATGGCGCTGGAATACCAGATGTCCCCGGTGGCGTCGGCGGTGAAGCCCACATTGTTGCCGAAGGCCATGTTCATGACGGCCTCCGCCAGACTGTTCTCCACGGCCCAGGCGGCCTTCACCTTTCCAGCCTCGGATAGGGCGTGGAAGGCATCCCACGCGGTCTGCTGGCTGTCGGCGGTGCCATCGCACAGGAACAGGTACACGGGATGGCTCGCCTCCTTGAACTCAGGAGACAGCACCTTGCCCGCCTTGGAGGGGGCGATGGCAAAGGAGATGAGGGTGGGGGGCACGTCCAGGTCCAGGAAGGAGCCGGACATGGAGTCCTTGCCGCCGATGGCGGCAATGCCCAGGTCCAGTTGGGCGTCCAGAGCGCCCAGCAGGGCGGAGAAGGGCTTGCCCCAGCGCTGGGGCTCCTCCCGCAGCTTTTCAAAGTATTCCTGGAAGGTGAGATAGGCGGTGTGGTAGTCGCAGCCCGCGGCCACCAGCTTCGCAACGGAGGTGATGACAGAGCGGTAGGCGCCCACATAGGGGTCCACGCACATCTGCTCGGCGTCAAAGCCCCAGGCCATGACGGAGCAGTCCTCCGTCTCCTGACCGGGCAGGACGGGCAGCAGGGCGGCCATAGCCTGGGCGGGGGTCCGTTGTGTCTTGCCGCCGAAGGGCATCAGGACGCTGCCTGCGCCGATGGTGGCGTCGAACCGCTCGCCAAGGCCCCGCCGGGAGGCGGACTTCAGGCTGGCGGCGATGTCCCGCAGGCTCTTGGCATCGCTGCGGCCCAGGTTCTTGCGCTCTTTTTCCTCCACCTGGACGGTGGTGTGCTTGTCAGCGCCGTTGGTGTCCAGGAAAGCGCGGCTCAGGTCCACGATGGTAGCGCCGTTCCACTTCATGACCATCCGGGGGCTCTCGGTGACCACGGCCACCTGATAGGCCTCCAGGTTCTCCGCCTCGGCGGCGGCGATGAAGGCGGCTGCGTCCCCGGCGGCCACCACGACAGCCATCCGCTCCTGGGACTCGGAGATGGCAAGCTCGGTGCCGTCCAGGCCCTCGTACTTCTTCCGCACGGCGTCCAGGCTGATCTCCAGGCCGTCAGCCAGCTCGCCGATGGCGACGGAGACGCCGCCGGCGCCGAAGTCATTGCAGCGCTTGATCATCCGGGTAACGTTGCCGTCCCGGAACAGCCGCTGGATCTTCCGCTCCTCGGGGGCGTTGCCCTTCTGGACCTCGGAGGCCATGGTGGTTAGAGACTTGCGGTTGTGGCTCTTGGAGGAGCCGGTGGCGCCGCCGATGCCGTCCCGGCCGGTGCGGCCGCCCAGCAGGATGACCACGTCGCCGGGAGCGGGACGCTCCCGGACCACGTTTTCAGAGGGCGCAGCGCCGACGACGGCGCCAACCTCCAGGTGCTTGGCGATATAGCCGGGGTGATAGACCTCGGAGACGATGCCGGTGGCAAGGCCAATCTGGTTGCCGTAGGAGGAATAGCCTGCGGCAGCAGTTTGAGCCAGCTTCCGCTGGGGCAGCTTGCCGGGAATGGTGTCCGCCACGGGAACGCGGGGATCGCCGCAGCCGGTGAGCCGCATGGCCTGATAGACGTAGGCACGACCGGACAGGGGGTCCCGGATGCAGCCGCCGATGCAGGTGGCGGCGCCGCCGAAGGGCTCGATCTCCGTGGGGTGATTGTGGGTCTCGTTCTTGAACATCAGCAGCCAGTCCTGCTCCTCGCCGTCCACCATGGCGGTGACGTGGATGGAGCAGGCGTTGATCTCCTCGCTCTGGTCCAGATTGGTGAGCAGGCCCCGCTTTTTCAGCACTTTTGCGCCGATGGTAGCCATGTCCATCAAAGTCTGGGGCCGGACAGCGGCCTTCTCCTCGCCGTAGACCTCCACCCGGGCGGCCAGATACCGCTCATAGGCGGCACGGGTAGCCTCATCCAGGATCTCCACCTTGTCGATGTGGGTGGAGAAGGTGGTGTGGCGGCAGTGGTCGGACCAGTAGGTGTCCACCACCCGGACCTCCGTGATGGTGGGGTCCCGGTGTTCGTCGTCCCGGAAGTGGGCCTGGAGGAATTTCAGGTCGTCCAGGTCCATGGCAAGGCCCAGCTTGTCCAGCAGGGCGGCGAGACCCGTCTCGTCCAGGCCGGAGAAGCCGGTGATGGTCTCCACGGAGGTGGGGATGTCATACTCCATTTTCAACGTCTCAACAGGTTCCATGGCGGCCTCCCGGGCCTCCACGGGATTGATGACATAGTGCTTGATCTTCTCTACATCGGCGGGGGTCACCGTGCCGGAGAGCAGGTAGACCTTGGCGGTGCGGAGGTTGGGACGGTCACCCTGGGTCATGAGCTGGATGCAGGCCCGGGCGGAGTCGGCCCGTTGGTCGAACTGGCCAGGCAGGGACTCTACGGCGAAGGCGGTGAAGTCTCCGGCGGGCAGAGCGGCGGTGGCGTCGTCCACCTGAGGCTCGGAAAACACGGTCTGGACCGCCCGCTGGAAGGTGGCCTCGTCCAGACCCTCCACGTCGTAGCGGTTGATGAGCCGCAGGCCGGTCAGGGCAGTGATGCCCAGCAGGGACCGCAGCTCGTTCAGAAGGCCCGCGGCCTCCTGCCGCAAGGCGGGTTTCTTCTCTACATAAATGCGACGTACCATTTACTGTTCCTCCATGGCGGCCAGCGCGCGGCGGCCGATGTCGTGACGCATGTATTTGCCCTCAAACTCCACCGTCTCCGCGGCATCGTAGGCGTCGGTCAGGGCCTCCTTCAGCGTGGGAGCCGTGGCGGTAACGCCCAGCACCCGTCCGCCGCTGGTGACCAGACGGCCCTCGCCGTCCAGCTTGTCCCCGGCGTGATAGATGGTGACGTTGGCGGGGGTGGAGGCGGGGAAGGACATCACTTTGCCCTTCTCATAGTGGCTGGGATAGCCGCCGGAGGCCAAAATGACGCAGGCGGCGGCATTGTCGGACCATTCCACTTCCAAATCGGCCAAAGTCTCGTTTTCCACGGCCTGCATCACGGTCAGCAAGTCGGTTTTCAGCAGGGGCAGCACCACCTGGGTCTCGGGGTCGCCGAAGCGGCAGTTGTACTCAATGACCTTGGGGCCGTTAGGGGTGATCATCAATCCGAAGTACAGGCAGCCCTTGAAGGGGCATCCCTCAGCCCGCATAGCCGCCAGGGTGGGCAGGAAGATGGTGTCCATGCAGACCTTGGCAACGTCGGCGGTGTAGTAGGGGTTGGGGGCCACAGTACCCATGCCGCCGGTGTTGAGGCCGGTGTCGTTGTCCCCGGCCCGCTTGTGGTCCATGGAGGACATCATGGGGCGGATGGCAGTGCCGTCGGTGAAAGCCAGCACGCTGACCTCCGGGCCGGTCAAAAATTCCTCAATGACGATCTCGTTGCCGGAGTCGCCGAAGGCCTTGTCCTCCATGATGGTCTTGACGGCGTCCTCCGCCTCGGTGTAATTCTGCGGGATCAGCACGCCCTTGCCCAGCGCCAGGCCGTCGGCCTTGATGACGATAGGGAAGGAGGCGTTTTTCAGGTATTCCAGAGCAGCCTTGGGGTCATTGAAGACCTCGTAGCTGGCGGTGGGAATGCCGTACTTCTTCATCAGGTTTTTGGAAAAGACCTTGCTGGCCTCGATGCGGGCGGCCTTGGCATCCGGGCCGAAGCAGGGGATGTCCGCCTCATGGAGCCGGTCCACGCAGCCCAGGGCCAGAGGATCGTCCGGCGCCACCACGGCAAAGTCGATATCGTGGGACTTGGCAAAGTCCACGATAGCGGGAATATCTTTGGCGCCGATCTCCGGGATGCACACCGCGTCCTGGGCGATGCCGCCGTTGCCGGGCAGGGCGTAGATGGTCTCCACGCTGGGATTCTCTTTTAATTTCTTGATAATGGCGTGCTCGCGGCCACCGCCGCCGACGACCAGAAGATTCATATTATGAAGGTCCTCCTTGCAAAGAATTTTGCCGAAGGCAAATGAATTTAAATCATTTTCGCCGCGACATGTGCGTGGCGAAAATACCTTGACCTGTGCGCCATTGGGCGCACACACCAGTGACCGATGTCACTGGTGGTGGGGGAGGTCGAGGGGGAGACTGCTCCCCCTCGAAGAAGGTTTAGTGGTGGAACAGCCGCATGCCGGTGAAGCACATGGTGATGCCGTACTTGTTTGCGGTAGCGATCACATGGTCATCCCGGATGCTTCCGCCCGGCTCGGCGATGTACTGCACGCCGGACTTCCGGGCACGCTCCACGTTGTCGCCGAAGGGGAAGAACGCGTCGCTGCCCACGGTCACGCCGGACTGGGTGGCGATCCAGGCCTTCTTTTCTTCGGCGGTCAGGACTTCGGGCTTGACCTTGAAAGTATTCTGCCACACGCCGTCGGCCAGGATGTCCTCATACTCGTCGGAGGTGTAGATATCAATGGCGTTGTCTCGGTCGGGGCGGCGGATATTATCCACGAACTGCAGGCCCAGAACCTTGGGATGCTGCCGCAGATACCAGTTGTCCGCCTTCTGGCCCGCCAGGCGGGTGCAGTGGATGCGGCTCTGCTGGCCGGCGCCCACGCCGATGGCCTGTCCGTCCTTCACGTAGCAGACGGAGTTGGACTGGGTGTATTTCAAAGTAATGAGGGAGACGATCATGTCGATTTTGGCGGCTTCGGGCAGGTCGTGGTTTTCGGTGACAATGTTGCCCAGCAGCTCCTCGTCGATTTTGAAGTTGTTGCGGCCCTGCTGGAAGGTGATGCCGAACACATCCTTGTACTCCTGGGGAGCGGGAACGTAATCGGGATCGATCTGAACGACATTGTAGCCGCCCTTCTTCTTGGTTTTCAGGATCTCCAGGGCCTCGTCGGTGTAGCCGGGAGCGATGACGCCGTCGGACACCTCGGCCTTCAGGTAGTTGGCGGTGGCGGCGTCGCAGATGTCACTGAGGGCCGCCCAGTCGCCGTAGGAGCACAGGCGGTCAGCGCCCCGGGCCCGGATGTAGGCGCAGGCGATGGGGCTGAGCTCCGCGTCCTCGTCCACGAAGTAAATTTTCTTGTCCACGTCGCTGAGGGGCAGGCCCACGGCGGCGCCGGCGGGGGAGACATGCTTAAAGGAGGCGGCGGAGGGCAGGCCGGTAGCGGCTTTCAGTTCCCGCACCAGCTGCCAGGAGTTAAAGGCGTCCAGGAAATTGATGTAGCCGGGCTTGCCGTTCAGCACGGTGATGGGCAGGTCGCTGCCGTCCTTCATGAAGATGCGGGAGGGCTTCTGGTTGGGGTTGCAGCCGTATTTCAGTTCCAGTTCGTTCATGGAAAGGCACCTCAATTTTTGGTAATTTGTTTACATAACATTTCTGCCGCCTGGGGGAGCAGGACCCATTCCGCCTGCTCCATCACCCGGCGCTGGAGAATCTCCGCCGTGTCGCCGGGGAGGATATCCACGGCCTTTTGCAGCAGAATGCGGCCGCCGTCGGGAATTTCATTCACCAGATGGACGGTGGCGCCGGTGACCTTCACGCCACGGGCCAGGGCGGCCTCATGGACCTTCAAGCCGTACATCCCCTTGCCGCAGAAAGAGGGGATGAGGGAGGGATGGATGTTGATGATGCGGTCAGGCCACTGCTTCACAAAATCAGCGGATAAAATGGACAGGAACCCGGCCAGGACGATAACGTCCACCCGGTATTCCTCCAGCTTTTCGCTCAAAGCGGCCTCAAAGGTCTCCTGGGTCATTTGCTTTTTGGGGACGGCCACGCCGGGCACGCCGTGGTTGGCGGCCCGGGTCAGGGCGTAGGCACTCTCGTTGCTGGCGCACACCAGCACGATCTCCCCGTGGGGGATTTGCCCAGACTCCTGGGCGTTCAGCAGAGCTTCCAGATTGGTGCCGCCGCCGGAGACGAATACAGCGATACGGGCTTTTGTTAACATAACGTCACCCGCTCGTCGCCGGAGACGATCTCGCCGATGACGTAGGCGCCGCAGTCCAGGGCGGTGATGGCGCGGTCCGCGTCCTCTTTCGCCACAATGACAGTCATGCCCACGCCCATGTTGTAGGTGTTGAACATATCGTGTTCGGGGATATTGCCCTTGCTCTGGAGCATGGAGAAGATAGGCAGCGTGCGGATGGCACCCTTGTCGATCTTGGCGGTCAGGCCCTCGGGCAGGCAGCGGGGGATGTTTTCAAAGAAGCCGCCGCCGGTGATGTGGCTGATGCCCTTCACATTGGCGGCCTCCAGGCAGCGCAGCACGGGCTTGACATAGATGCGGGTAGGCTCCAGCAGAGCCTCGCCCAGGGTGCGGCCCAGCTCGTCGGAGTAGACGCTCAGGTCGGCGTGCTCCACGTCGAAGACCTTCCGCACCAGGGAGAAGCCGTTGGAGTGGATACCGCTGGAGGGCAGGGCGATGATGACGTCGCCGGGGACCATGGTGTTGTGGTCGATGACCTTGGCCTTGTCCACAATACCTACGGAGAAACCCGCCAGGTCGTAGTCATCGGCGGCCATCATGCCGGGGTGCTCAGCGGTCTCGCCGCCGATGAGGGCGCAGCCGGACTGGACGCAGCCCTCCGCCACGCCGGAGACCAGGGTGGCCACCTTTTCCGGCTCGTTCTTGCCGATGGCGATGTAATCCAGGAAGAACAGGGGCTTGGCGCCGCAGCAAATGATGTCGTTGACGCACATGGCCACGCAGTCGATGCCCACGGTGTCATGCTTATCCATAAGCTGGGCGATACGGATCTTGGTGCCCACGCCGTCGGTGCCGGAGACCAGCACCGGCTCCTTCATCCCGGCGAAGTCGGGGGCAAACAGGCCGCCGAAGCCGCCGATGTCGGAGACCACGCCGGGGATCATGGTGCGCTTGACGTGGGCGCTCATGAGCTTCACGCCCTCGTAACCGGCCTCGATATTCACACCGGCGTCCCGGTAGCTGTCAGAAAAACTACGCATGTTCGTGTTTCTCCCTTTCACTGATTTTGCACTCGAAGCGGTCCTTGCCCGCATCCTGAGGGATCGCGGTGGGATAACCGCCGCCGAAACAGGCGGTGCAGAAGCCGCATTCGGTGTTGTCCGCCAGCTTCACCACATCGTCCAGGCTGAGGTAGCCCAGGGAGTCCACGCCGATGATCTCGGCAATTTCCTCGACCGTGTGATGGTTGGCGATGAGCTTGTTCTTATCGTCGATGTCGGTGCCGTAGTAGCACTCGGAGACAAAGGGCGGCGCACTGACCCGCATATGGATCTCCTTGGCGCCCGCCTTGCGGAGCAGGTCTATGGTGCGGCGGCAGGTGGTGCCCCGGACGATGGAATCGTCGATCAAGACCACCCGCTTGCCCTCCACCACGGACCGGATGGGGTTCAGCTTGATATTGACCTCGTTCTCCCGCATGTCCTGGGTGGGGGAGATGAAGGTTCGGCCAATGTATTTGTTCTTGATGAAGCCCATGCCGTAGGGGATTCCGGACTGTTTGGCATAGCCCATGGCGGCGTCCAGTCCGGAATCCGGAACGCCAATGACGATGTCCGCCTGCACGGGGTGCTCCAGTGCCAGGAAGGCACCTGCCCGCTGGCGGGCGATGTGGACGCTGCTTCCGTCAATAACGGAGTCGGGACGGGCGAAGTAGATGAATTCAAAAACGCACAGCTTTTTGGGGGCCTTGCCGCAGTGGCTGGTGTCGGACTTGATGCCCGTCTTGTCCACCACCACGATCTCGCCGGGGCGGATGTCCCGTTCGAACCTGGCGCCGATAGCGTCCAGGCCGCAGCTCTCGGAGGCAAACACCACGCTGCCGTCCTTCAGGCGGCCCATGCACAGGGGCCGGAAGCCGTTGGGGTCCCGGACGGCGATGAGCTTGGTGGGGGAGGAGATGACCAGGGAGTAGGCGCCCACCAGCTTGTCCATGGCGGCGGAGACGGCGGCCTCAATGGAGGAAGCCTTCAGCCGCTCCTGCACGATGATGTAGGCGATGACCTCGGAGTCGGTGGTGGTGTGGAAAATGGAGCCCCTGCTCTCCAACTCCAGCCGTAGCTCATGGGAGTTGGTGAGGTTGCCGTTGTGGGCAAGGGCCATGCGGCCCTTGTAGTGGTTCACCAGGATGGGCTGGACGTTGCGCTTGTTGTCGCTGCCGGTGGTGCCGTAACGCACATGGCCCACGGCGATGTTGCCGGTGCCCAGGGACTTGAGCCGCTCCTGGGGAAACACGTCGCTGACCAGACCCACGTCCCGCCAGGAGGTGAACACGCCGTCGTCGTTCACCACGATGCCGGCGCTCTCCTGGCCCCGGTGCTGCAGGGCGTACAGGGCGTAGTAGGCCAGGGAGGCCACATCAGCGGTGGTTTCCGAATAGATGCCGAACACGCCGCACTCCTCGTGAATGTGGCGCTCGGTGATACCGGACAGAGCCGCCTCTCCGTTGAGACGGCTCTCCGGAGCGTTGATCTTAGTCCGCATCATGATCCAGCAGGCGCTTCATGATCTCGGCATAGGCGTCCTCCACGCCGCCCATGTCCCGGCGGAAGCGGTCCTTGTCCAGCTTCTCGTGGGTCTTGGAATCCCACAGGCGGCAGGTGTCGGGGCTGATCTCGTCGGCCAGGACGATAGTGCCGTCGGCGGTCTTGCCGAACTCCAGCTTGAAGTCCACCAGGGTCACGCCGCACTCGGCCCAGAAGGCCTTCAAAACCTCGTTGACGCCGAAGGCGTACTTCTTGATGAGGTCGATCTCCTCCCGGGTAGCCAGCTTCAGAGCCAGAGCGTGATACTCGTTCAGCAGGGGGTCATGCAGATCGTCGTTCTTATAGGAGAACTCGATGGTGGGTTGGTCGAAGACGATGCCCTCCTCCACGCCGTAGCGGGAGGCAAAGTGACCGGCGGAGATGTTGCGGATAATGACCTCCAGAGGCACGATGGAGACCTTCTTCACCAGAGTCTCCCGCTGGCTCAGCTCCTTGACGAAGTGGGTGGGGATACCGGCCTTTTCCATCTTGACCATCAGGCGGTTGGTCATCTGGTTGTTGATAACGCCCTTGCCCACGATGGTGCCCTTCTTCAGGCCGTCCAGGGCGGTGGCGTCGTCCTTATAGTCCACAATGACCAGCTCAGGGTCATCGGTGGCGTAGACCTTTTTGGCCTTGCCCTCGTAGATCTGCTCTAACTTCTGCATGATATTCGTCCTCCTATATGAAAATATTTGATATCTTATCATTTTTGCCGCGGCGTGTACGTGGCAAAAATACTCTGACTCAGCCGCCTTTACCCGCAAGGGGCACGCGATATCCGTAAGGCGCTGAAGCGCCAACGGCTATCCAGGGGCGGCGTTCACCAGTGACCGATGTCACTGGTGGTGGGGGATTCTCAAGGGGGAGCCTGCTCCCCCTTGAAGGCAGGTTATTCCTTGCCGGTCCAGCAATAGGTGCAAATTTTATCGCGGTCGATGCCGATGGCCTCCAGCAGGCCGTCCAGGGACTGATAACCCAGGGAGTCAAAGCCCATCTCCTTGCAGATGGTGCTCAGCAAACACTGGCCCCGCTCTGTGGAGGCGTCGGCGTACTCGTCCAGATGCTGCTGGCCCTCGTCGCCCTCCAGCTCCTGGATCGTCTTCCGGGCCAGCAGCTCCATGTCGGAGTTGCTGCGGGAGAAATTCAGGTACTTGCAGCCGTACATAATGGGGGGACAGGCGGAGCGCATATGCACCTCTTCGGCGCCGCTCTCATAGAGGAAATCCACGGTCTCCCGCAGCTGGGTGCCCCGGACGATGGAATCGTCCACGAACAGCAGCTTCTTGCCCTCGATGAGCTCGGGCACAGGGATCTGCTTCATCTTGGCGACCTGGTTCCGCACGTCCTGGTTGGCGGGCATGAAGGACCGGGGCCAGGTGGGGGTGTACTTCACGAAGGGGCGGGCGAAGGACTTGCCGCTGCGGTTGGCGAAGCCGATGGCGTGGGGAAGGCCGGAATCCGGCACGCCCGCCACATAGTCCACCTTGGGCAGACGGCCTTGGGCCACCTCGTCCCGGGCCATGATCTCGCCGTTGCGGTAGCGCATGACCTCCACGTTGACGCCCTCGTAATTGGAGTTGGGATAGCCGTAATAGGTCCAGAGGAAGGCGCAGATGCGCATTTTGTCACCGGCGGGGGAGAGGGACTCCACACTCTCCGGTGTAATGTGGACGATCTCCTGGGGACCCAGCTCGTAGCAAGTCTGGTAGCCCAGCTTCTGGTAAGCAAAGGACTCAAAGGAGACGCAGTGACCGTCCTCGTTTTTGCCCACCAGCACTGGCAGACGTCCCAGCTTGTCACGGGCGGCGATGATGCCGTCCCGGGTCAGCAGCAATATGGTGGCGGAGCCGTCAATGACCTCCTGAGCGTGGCGGATGCCCTCCACCAGGGAGTCCTTTTGATTGATGAGGGCGGCGGTCAGTTCCGAGGCATTGACCTTGCCGTTGCTCTGGGCCATGAACTGATGGCCGTGGTCGGAGAAGTAGGTCTCCACCAGAGCATCGGCGTTGTTGATGATGCCCACGGTGGAGATGGCGTACAGCCCCAGATGGGACCGCACCAGCAGGGGCTGGGGATCGGTGTCAGAGATGCAGCCGATACCGCTGCACCCGTGGAAATCGGCCAGATCTGCCTCAAACTTGGTGCGGAAGGGGGTGTTCTCAATATTGTGGATCTGGCGGTGGAACCGGTCGTTCGCCGCGTCGTAGACGGCCATGCCGCCCCGGCGGGTGCCCAGATGGGAGTGGTAGTCCACGCCGAAAAAGATGTCAAGCACGCAATCCCGCTTGGAGATCGCTCCAAAAAAACCACCCATGGTTGAATACTCCTGATCGTTTTGAATTTCCGTCGGTAAGCCGCCGGCGGGAGGCGCGGGGCCAGGGGGTCACCGGGCAAGCTCCGCCTGAAGTCTGGCCTCCTTGTCGGCAATTTGCTTTGCCATGTCTTCCCGTGCCGCGTCCAGCTTGGCGGCCAGCTCGTCGTCGCTGACAGCCAAAATTTGGGCGGCCAGCACGGCGGCGTTTTTGGCGCCGTTGATGGCTACCGTCGCCACAGGGATGCCGCTGGGCATCTGGACGGTGGCAAGCAAAGCGTCCAGGCCGTCCATGGCGCCGCCCTTCATGGGGATGCCGATGACGGGAAGGGTGGAGTTTCCGGCAAAGGCACCAGCCAGATGGGCCGCCATACCGGCGGCGCAGATCAGCACGCCAAAGCCGTTCTTGCGGGCGTTTTTGGCAAAGTCCGCGGCGGCGGCGGGGGTGCGGTGGGCACTGAGGATATGGGCCTCATAAGGGATGCCGAAAACGTCCAGCTGGGCGCAGGCACCCTTGACCACGGGCCAGTCGGAATCCGAGCCCATGATGATGGCGACTTTTTTCATAGAGTGTCTCCTTTTCTATTACAGCTTTTTCCGCATGACGGTCAGTTGGAAGATACCGTCGGCGAAGTATTCGTTGGAGCAGAACACCGGCTTGCCGTCGATGTCGAAGTCCACCTCGTCCATGTTCAGCAGAGGCGTGCCCATGGGCACCTGGAAGATCTCCGCCAGGGCAGCGTCGGCCACGGTGGACCGCAGGTCCGTCAGGTCCAGATAGGGATAAACGCCGCAGAATTGCTGGAGGAAGTGAAAAATGGGGAGCTTCAGGTCGTTGATGGTGTAGCCGCCCTGAGCCAGCGCCTTTTCGATGACGTCCTCGCAATAAATGGCGGGCTTACCGTCGGCGGTGCAGAGCCGGGATACCCGGATGATGGGGGTGCCTTCGGGGATCTGGAGCTGGGAAGCGATCTTGGCGTCGGCAATGCCGTCGGACACCCGCACGGAGGCCACCGCCGGCTCGTGACCGCTCTGGCGGATCATGTCCAGGAACTCCAACTCGATGTCCATGCGGGTCTGGACGTTCAGGACGTGGCGGTTGATGATGGTGCCCACGCCGTGGCGGCGGGTGATGAAGCCCTCCCGCTCCAGGGAGGCCAGAATGTCCCGCAGCTGGGTGCGGCTGATGCCCAGGGATTCCGCCAGGACGCTTTCACGGGGAAGCCGCTGGCAGGAGGCGAACTCACCGTCCTTCATGGCGGACAGCAGCTGGGCGCGGATGGTTTTAGACTGAGTGGGCTGACTGCTCATACCATTCACCTCATATCAAAAAATAGGTACTACCCATTAAAAGGTCGTACCTATTGTATCTGATTTCCCGCCGTACCGCAATTAGCAGATTCGACAGATTGAAACAGCCTTTTTTCATGTGGTTTGGTGAGAGCGGAAGAAGGGCAAAGACCGGCGGATTTTCGTGTAATTTAACGGTGGACAGATGTCCGCGAAATGCTATAATGAGGAACATCTATTTTGAGACAAAAGGTGTGCCATTATGAAGAATATCATCCTGATCGGAATGCCCGGCACGGGCAAAAGCGTGGTGGGCCGGGCCCTGGCGGACCGCCTGCACTATACCTTCGTAGACGTGGATGACCTCATCGTCCAGGCTGCGGGGCAGCCCCTGTCGGAAATTCTGCGGAGCCAAGGCCTGGACGCCTTCCTGGCCCTGGAGGGCCGGATCGGGGAAGAGCTGACCTGTGAAAACACGGTCATCGCCACTGGAGGTAGCATGGTACTGTCCGAGGGAGCCATGGCCCACCTGAAGGAGAATGGCGTGGCCGTCTGGCTGGAAACGCCCCTCTCTCAAATTTCGGAGCGGATGCCGGAGGACCTGACAGACCGGGGCATCGCCGCCCCGGCGGGCATGGACATCCGGCAAATTTACCGGCAGAGGGAGCCGCTGTATGCCAAATACGCCGACCTCATCGTCGCCAGCCGCCCCGGAGAGGACGATACCGCCCATCAGGTGGAAGAAGTCATGCGCACCGTAGGGATGCAGCTATAACGAACAACGGGACTGCCTTGTGGCAGTCCCGTTGCAGCTTGTCGAAAAAGCCTTTTCGACAAGCTGCTGCAAGTTTTTCTAAACTTGAAAAGTTCAGAAAAACTTATGATTGAAAACGAAAGACACCCTTCCTGGGTTTCTTTCGTAACTATCTTCCTTCCCGTCGCACAAGGTT